>NZ_JAEUPY010000291.1 GCF_016790065.1 Steroidobacter sp. | reverse complement strand
GGAATTGCACCACACACAGGCCGCAGCTTCCGCCGCCGCCGCAATTCGACGGCAGCTCGATACCGGCAGCTTCAAGCGCAAGATAAAGATTTCGGCCCGAGTCAATCCTCACCTCCGCTCGATCACCCGACTTGCCATTGATGATTTTTAGGGATGTCCGCCGACGCCATGCACTGATCAAATCGAAGTCCTGGCGACGAAAACTTCGAAACAGCAGCAAGAGCCCAGAAATTGAAAGCCACAGCGCCGCCGTTCCTACCGTGATCACGAAGGGGTTGTTAAAATTGTCTCGCCCCCGGTAGTCCATGGTGTGCAGCATCCAGAAGAAATCAAAGAGTCGCCACGTGGAGTTTCGGCTCGCGACGAGTCGCCCGTCGTCGGCTGCGAAGTACAAGCTGGTTTGCCCAGCACCATCGAACTGCGCCTTCCATACAGGGCCAGCGTCCCGCGTCTCGAGTCCGGGAGTCGACTGAAAATTCAGAGAGACGAGCCGCCCCTCGCCTGCGTAGTGACTCAAGGCCAGGCTGCGCGCGACACTCTCATCGATTGCGAGCACGCGGCCGTCTGCGACGTCTCGCAACTGAATGCCGCGGGCGGTCTTCACTCGCCAGACGGGCTTGCCGAGCAGCGGGGCTAGCTCAATTTCGTACAGAACCACGCCTGCTAAGTCCGCGAGCCACGCCGCCGGCTCCGCGATCGTCGTCGGCGGCGACAGCGCGGTTGGCGCCGGCATCTTCGTGCTGTGCTCACCGCTGACTTCATGATGATCGAGCCAAGCGAATACGAACCCGCTCACCGCCCAAAGCAGCAACTGCACGCCGACGATGAGCCCGAGCCATTTGTGTAGTTTGCGCAGAAACAGCATATAGACCCTGATCGATACCTCTTGATCAAGCGACAGCTGCGCGCCTGCGCCGAAAGCTGAAGTAAAGCAGCCAGCCACCGCTCAGAACGGTGACTGTCCCCAGGATTGTCGAGGCACGAAGCAGCCCGTTGTTCATGTCCGAGCGCGTGTCGTAGTCCATGATGTGAAACATCCACAGGAAGTCGAACCAGCGCCAGAATCGATGCCGGCGCGTGACCAGCGCACCCGTGTCCGGGTGTATGTAGAGCGTTGTTTCCAGCCAATCGTCGAAATTCACCTGCCATAGCGGCAAGGGGCGGGTTTGAATCTCCGACGGTGCATCACGCTCGAGAAACTTCGTGGTAGCTATCTTGCCTTGGCCGGCGTAGTACGCGCTCGCCAGCGAAAGAACCAGATTTTCGTTCAGCGGAGAAATCCTTTGGCCACTCGCGGCATCGATCAGCACTTTTCCGGCAGCCTCCGTAATCTCGTACACCGGCGCATGCAAGGTGGGAAGCGATTTCAATGACACCTGCGTCGCAGCGGGATGCTGGCGCACGATCTCGGTGAACGTGACCTTCGCCTCTTCCACCGGTATCGGCGAACGCAGATTGTGGACCAGCGAGTCGCCGTGAATGAAATCGAGATCGACGACAACCATATAGAAGCCGCTGACCGTCCATAGCACGAGTTGCAGACCGACGAACAGCGCGAGCCATTTATGCAGCGTACGGGAGAGAAATACGGGTTTCATTGCTGAGCCTGAGCGGGGCGGCAGTCTCAACCTGCCGCCCTCCTCTGCCTACTGAAGGTTCCAGCTGGCGCGCAGATACCAGCGCTGGCCCAGCAGGTCATAAGTCATTGTGTCCGTGTTCGCGTCAGTCCAACTGGCGACATACGGCGCATCCTCATCAAACAAGTTGTCGACGCCCACGGCCAGGTCGATCGCATCGGTGAGGCGGTAGCTGAACTGGACGTTGTGGTAAAACAAGCTGTCGACTTTGCTCCCCGGACCTGTATCCGTGTTGATGTCGTCGGCTTTGCCGATGTATTGGACACCCCAAGTGCCCGACCAGCGCTCTGAGCCGACCGTCATCGTCGCATCGGAGCGCCAATGCGTGTAGCTGCCATTACCGCCGGTAATCATGCCCGCATATTCGATGGGTGCAGCGCCCTTGAACGGCGTCACGTTGTACTCATCGAGATAGGAGATATTCCAGCCGAGATCCGCACTCAGACCGCCGAGAGTCGTTGCGTACACCACGCCAAGATCGACGCCCGAAGCCGTCTCCGAACCCACATTGCTCGGCTGCGCGGATAGGAAGTTGACTTCGCCGGTCAATGAATCCCGAGTGTGATGCTCCGGCCCGCAGAACGGATGATTCAGATTGCCCGGCTCGTAGCAAATGGCCAGCTTCTCCGATCCGGGGATTTCCTGGATCGAATCCGCGATCTCGATCTCCCAATAGTCGAGGGTGAGCGCGAGCTCGTTGACGAACCCAGGCTCCCAGACAACACCGACCGTGAACGTATCCGCGTCCTCAGGCTGCAGCTCCGAGTTGCCGCCCACCGTGGTCCGGATAGTATTGCCAAGCTGCACGTAGTTCGCAGGTACACCGGCCAGCTGGCAGCTCTGATAAATGGGGTCGCTCGGGCTCAGTGAACTCCAACCACTGCAGGGGTCCGTGGTCGTCAGGTTACCCTCAGCGACGCCGCCGTAGAGCTCCGGAATGTTGGGAATACGGAACGCGGTCGAACGAGTGGCTCGCACCTTGAAGCCGTCCACGACTTGCCACAGCAAGCCAACCTTGTAGTTCGTGTCATTCCCGAACAGGTCATAGTCGGAGTAGCGCCCTGCCAGACTCAACTCGAGGTTCTGCACGGCCGGCAGATCATGCAGAAGCGGCGCGACGATCTCGGCGTACACCTCATCCACCTGATACTTACCCATGATCGGGTCCTGCTGGTTGGTGTTCGCGATATTGGCGACGACGAGCGGATCCGGGTCACGCCAGCCGGATTCTTCGCGACGTTCCGCGCCGGCCGCGAATCGCAAAGCGCCGGCGGGCAGATCAAACAGTTTGCCGGTGATGTTCGCGGTGATGGACTCCTGCTCGTTGCCACCTGTGTCACGCTGGGTGTAGAGGATGTAATCGAGCACCTGCTGCGACACATCGCCATTACCCAGGTAGTCCGCGCACGGCACGGTCACGTTGTCGCACGCGAACATCGTTTGATACACGCGCTCCAAATTTGCCACGTTGGTCGAGCCATCGATGCCCGTATTTCGGCCTTTGTTATAGGCCACATCCCATGACCAGTCCGGGCTCAAATCACCTTCGAAACCGAGCACGACACGCCAGGTGTCCGTTTCCTGGAAGAACTCTCGCACGCCCGCTTCGACCAGCCGCTTACGATCGAGGCGGATATCTTGGCCGGTCGGATTGGTCGGATGACTCGCCGGAATGATGAACGATGTGCGGCCGACGCCGGGCTGATAGTAGTCCAGCAGCGTTCCAGGCGTTGCGATCTGATCCGACTCGCGCTGGCTGTAGATCATTTCGCTGAAGAATCGCGTGCCCTCCGTCACATTGAGATTCCCAAAGATGGAGAACGTGGTCTTCTGAATCGGATTGACCGCGTTGAGCCACTGAAAATAGCCTTCGTTGTGCCGGCCTCCGCTGTACGGCTCGAACAGGTCGCCGCTTCCGTTTGGGTCGTTGTTGAAGTTGATGCGCTGGCCAATGTTGGGTCCAGAAAGGAGAGTGGCGCGTCCGCCCGACGTACTGGAGCTGCCGCTGCATTCAAGCGTGCCATCGCCGGCATCGGCCAGTGCGCACGCCGCACGATCTGCCATGTTGACCGCTTTGCCTTCCGTATAGCTGATGGAACCCATCAAGCTGCCACGATCCCCGGTCATACCGAACGTAAGATCGGCAGCAACTTCCTCGCCATCGCCTTCGGTGGTCTGCCCCACTTTCCCACCGAACTTCAAGCCGTCGAAGCCCTTGCGCGTGATGATGTTGACCACGCCCGCCACCGCGTCCGCTCCGTACAGAGCCGATGCACCGTCCTTCAGGACTTCGATGCGCTCGATGATCGAGGTCGGGATCATGTTGAGATCGACAGCACTGTTCGCACCGGTGCCGCCATTGACGACACGGCGGCCGTTGAGCAGCACCAGGGTGCGATTGACGCCGAGACCTCGCAGATTGACTTGGGCCGTGCCATAGCCATTGTCAGCCCAGTACGCATTCGTCTGGTTGCCGGCGTAGCCCGCCGAGGCTGAAAACCGCTGCAGAAGTGTCTCCGTGGAGGTCACGCCAGTCGCTTCGATATCCTTGGCGCTGAACACTGTGACAGGGCCGACGCCTTCGAGGTCCTGACGTTTGATGCGGCTGCCAGTGACTTGGATCTCCTCGAGCGTACTCGAGGACTCCTGAGCGAGCGTGCTCATGGGCAGCGCCATCGTGGCGCAAGTTGCCAGGAGTGCCAGCGATGAATGCAAGGTTGACGTTCTCATAACTCCCTCACCTGTGTTTGTCTAGTAGTTCGCAAGACCCGCACTCCATGGCGATGTGAGTGCCCAACACAGGCACACGTGATCCGTGTTAAGCCGTCATCCTCACGATCGCCCAGTTATGAGGAGATCTGGCTCGTATGATGAATTTGCCCCGACAGTCGATATCGGCTGGAGGGCGCAAGAATTCGTGCGTAGCTGACGAGACCAAGCTTCGATGAAGTAACACGCGTGATCAGCAGGCAAGGCTCGGTGCGCGAGATGGCGAGCAGCTCGCACTCTCGCTTTTTCGGCAACGCTGCCGTGACATCCTGTCGCGCCTCGAACAATGGACAAACGCGCTGCAAATAGTGGTTCGGTGTTTCGCTCAACAGATCGATCTGCAAGTACTCGG
>NZ_JAEUPY010000244.1 GCF_016790065.1 Steroidobacter sp. | reverse complement strand
CCACCGATTCCGGCGGATTGGTCACCGCGACCAACGCAGCCTCACGCAGCTTGAACGAGCCCGACGCCGCGACCTGCTCGCCTGGCGACAAGCCTTTGGTGATGACTACGTCGTCGCCAGACATGGCATCGACGCGCACTTCACGCAGGCGAGCCCGCGTCTTTCCCTGCTCGTCTGTTACGACCACGAACACATGATCGCCCGCCGGACCTTTGCGAACGGCGCTCGCCGGCACGGCGGTCGCGAGCAACGGCGTGCCGACAGCCACTTGAACTCGTACTGATGCACCGGGCGCCGGCGCTTGACTCGCGTCTTTGATCTTGGCGCGGACTGCTGCGTTACGTGTCGCCGGATCGACTCGCGCATCGATGGCGAGTATCTCGGCCTTCACGCCGGGCGAGCCGTCGTTGGCGGCGAATACGTCGACTTTGTTTCCTGGACGCAGGTTGCCCGCGACTTGTTGAGCCACGCTGAAATCCACATAGGTGGAGTCGTCGACACCTTGTAGGGTCGTCAGCAACGAACCTTCGTTCAAGTATTGGCCGGGATGCACGTCGGAGATGCCGACTCTGGCGCGGAATGGGGCGCGAATGATCTTTCGATTGATGACGGCCTTGATGCGCGCCACCTGCGCCAGCACGACTTCCTGCTCAGCGCGAGCTGTGTCCACTTCCATTTCCGACGCCGCGCGATGCTGACTCATACGTTGCATACGCGCGAACTGGGTCCGCGCCAGCTCGGCTTGGGCTTGCAATGCCTGGAGATCGGCTTCTTCCACTGAAACATCGAGCGCGACTAGCACTGCACCAGCTTCGACGATCTTGCCTGGCTCGAGCGATACCTGGCGCACCGTGCCGGCTATTTCATTGCGAACCGTGATGGAACGTAATGCCACCACCGTGCCGATGGATGTCGTCGTCCGAATGTGCTCGTGCTCACGAACAACGGCTGTGACAATCGATTCCGCCGGCTCCGGCTGACTGGCCGCCGCTGCGTCCGAGTCCGCAATGCTCGATCTTTTCCACGCGCTGAGCAGAACGCCGGACACGATCACCGCGCCCACCAGCAACAACGAACCTATCCATTGACGCGACTTCATCGCTATTCCCCTGACCGCCCCGCGATTGCCCGCGGATGTGCAAGGTAGCCGCCCGCTGCTGAGCGACCAATCGGGGGCAACGAAACTCACTCATGCTTGGAACGCAGTAATCGCGTTGAGCCAGATCGGCACGGAGCAAACATGACTCTTTTGGGCGATTTACACCAAGCTAAGGCGTGCGGTCACGAACGCGTAACGGAGAGTTAGCAAGGAACGGATTGCTTAGCGCGGCGTTTTGCTCTGCATTATTCAGCGTGCCGCTGGCGCCAGTGCTTGGCCACTCTCGCGACAAAGCGGCGAGGCTTCTCTTCGTACAAGCGTGCGCCGAGCTTGAGTGCTTTTGCCTGCAACTGATTACGTCGGCGATCAAGGATCGCGATCAATGCATCTTGGTCGTAGGCCTTAAACACAGCGGCGTTAGCGGCAATCTTTGCTCTCAACACCGCCAGGTCATGATCGTCACCTAAGAGATCGGCCAGCCTGCACGCCTGCTCAACCCACGCTTCGATCGGCGCCGGCTGCACCGACGCCAATATCTGCAGCTGATACCACAGGTACTTCACTTGCTTCCGCCAATCGTGCAGCTGAGCATCATCTCGCGATCGGGCGGCGGCGCGCATTTTCTTCTTGCCGCTGCGATAGATCTTTTCCAGGCCGCCACCCAGGACGGACCAAGACTCCCCTCGTAAGCGCCACCGCTCGCCGCGAGCACTGACCTCACGCAACGTTTTTATTTGCTCACGAACCAGAGCCAGAGTGATGGCCTGTCGTGCTGTCACGCGTTCCTTCCTAAGAACACTGCGAAACTTGTCGAGCTGTAGCGAGTGGGCCGCTGGCGCAAAGCGTTCGAGCAGAGCGTCGAGCGCAGCGATCAACACCTTACTATCGCGCGCCAAACCAAGCGGCTGCGCGGCATCGCGCAGCGCGCCGTTCTCACGACAATAAGAAACCTCACCAACGCCCGCTCTCAACAAACGAAGCGCAGCCCGCGACTTCTTGATCAACTTGCGAGCGTCATGAATATCGGCATCGACGATGCGTTTCTTGCGCAGCGAGTCGCCGGCTGCAGCGAGCCAGGCCTGAAGAATCCGCCGAACGTCGGACAATCCAACTTGGCCGACTTGGTCAGAACACATTAATGCTCCGTGTTGGATTTTCGCCGCACTTTGTCGTCGAGCGACGACGCAGCAGGTCGAATCCAAGCGTCACCCGGTCGAGAACAGTAGAATACATCCAGCGCAACGACGCGCCACGATTCAAGAGTGAACCAAGTTAAATGAAGATGAACGCGAAAAATCTGCTCTGTGCCGCCCTGCTGACCCTGCCGCTGGCCGCTGCGGCCGACGACTTCAGCTATCGCTATGTGGACGTAGCGCATTTCCCGGAAGCGGAAATCGACGCCAACGGCTTCGACGTGGATGGCGACGGCATTCAGCTGCGCGGCTCGCTGCCGGTGTATCAAAACATTTTCGCCCTGGCCGAATTCCAGGACCTGGATCTGGACAACGGCGTCGACGCCACGCGCTTGATGGTAGGCGCCGGCGGCCACTGGTCGCTGGGCAAGAACCTGGACCTGATCGCCCGCGGCGGCGTGGTGAGATACGAAGTGGACTTCGGTCGCTTCGACGATGACGACACCGGCTTGTTCGCCGGCGTGCGCCTGCGCGCGCTGGTCGCTCCGAAAATCGAAGTGGAAGGCGGCGTCGAACACCTGGCCGTGGATGTGGCCGGCATCGATGGCGACACGTATCTGATCGGTGAAGGCCG
>NZ_JAEUPY010000226.1 GCF_016790065.1 Steroidobacter sp. | reverse complement strand
CCCAACGAGTACATGCGTGCGACGTGCGAAGGCGCGCACGCATGATGGATGGCGTTATGCATGAAGACATCGACGAGAACACGATAGATCGCTTTGCAATGGAAGCACGCGCCTTCTGCACATGGGCTAGAGGCGACGATGGAGTCGTGCTGGACGTCCGATCTGCGCTTGTGAGAGTGGTAGCGTTATACAACGCTGCGATTTTACTTCCCCATCCGTGGAATGAACGCCTTAGCTCCGAGTTGGCGGAAGCGGAGACACCTAAGGCCGAACTCGAGCTGGTGCTGCGCCGAGCTAGCGCCCTACCACTACAGTTCTATTCTGAGATTTTCGATCCGTTCGAGAGGTCACCGGAACCCGTAACGGGCCATATCACTGATGATATTGGCGATATTTACTCTGACGTAGCCAGAGGGCTTGTTCTCTACGAACGAGGCCAACACGATGAGGCACTATGGGAATGGGGCTTCAACCTGAAAATACATTGGGGAGCGCACGCGACAGGAGCTATACGAGCACTGCATGCCTACCTGGCCCAGGAAAAACCCGATGGCCTGGCGAGAAGTACATAACAACGGTATTAAGCCCGCACCTTTGCTCGCGGCTTATGCACGGTGGTCGACTTCGAAAAGGAAATCGTCATAACACTCGAAGAACGAATCGCGAAGACGCACCTATCCCAAACTGGGAAGTTATGGTCGTGTTTCAACGATCGATCAAATAAACAAAAAGGCCGAGCAAGACTCCCATCTCGCCCGGCCCTCGATCTCTAAATCTTCCGTATCGCGCGAGCCGAACTCAGCGCGTCACCAAAACCTTCTTAACCCACCCGCCGCCATTGCTGGACTCGACCTTCAGGTACCCGTCCTTCTCTTCGCCCATGAAGATCATCTCTTCACCCTTGCTCAGAGTCGCGACGGTCTTGGCGGAGTCGCTCGGCGAGGCTTGCACTTTCAGGTTGCCGAGTTTCGGCACGATGGTGTCGCCTTCGTTGAACACGGCGCCGCCCTTGGTCTTCTTGGCGGCCTCTTCGGCGAGCGTACCGACATCGCGCTGCAGGCTGGGCTGACTGCGAACCGAGCGCACGATGTTGTTGTAGTTGTCGGCGAGGCTGGCGGCGATCACTTTGCCTTCGTTGGTCTTGGTGTAGCCACCGAGAGCGCCGGCGGCGCTGCTGCCGAACAAGGCGCCGCCCAGGTTGAGGTCGGCTTTCTTCGAGTTGCCTTCAGCGGAAGCGACCTGAACGCCCGAGCGCGCATCGGTCACGAGCATGCTGGTCTGAGCTTCTTTGAATTTCAGACCGCCGGCCACGGCGCCGAGCGCGCGGCCTTTGGAGCCAGGAAGCAAACCGCCGAGTGCGCCGCCGATGCCGCCTGAATCGTTCTCAGAAAACACCACAGCAGGAGTGAGCACGAAATCGGCGCTGACCATCTGGCCGCCGCCCATGTTCGAATTCTGGCGCAGTTCGCCGGACTCTTGCAGCGCGCGCTCTTGCATCATGTTCTGCATGCCGATGCCGCGCTCCACGACGATGAAGCAGTTGGACTGCTGAACCATCATGCGGATCAATCCAGTAGGAGACTGCAGGCCGTAACGCGAGAGGGACTGCGACACATAGTCCTGCGGCTCGACGACGGCGAGCGCGCCCATGGGCTTGTCACAATGCTCGATGCCGTCCTGAGCGCTCGCGGCCAGCGGCAAACCCAAGAACAACGCCGCGGCGATGGCAGCACGCACGCTCAGCGTCTTCACCCCTGAAACCTGGGTCGATACGGACTTCATATGATCTCTCCCAACGACGGATGAGCAAGCAGGCGCACGAACCGCGCCGACGGTGCGAAATACTTGATTTAAAGCCAGTTTAGGCCGCCGGTCGGCACCGCTCGCGATCTGAGCACGCGGCCTGGGGGCGGTCAAGCGGACAGCTCCCAATCCGCAACGCGGATACCGGTTCGCGGCGCGACCGGCCCACAGCGTTGCCCCAGCCAGCGGCACTCCAGCATAGTCCACGCATGATTCCAGTCGGATGGCTGGCTGGAAATGCAACTTCAGTACATTGCCGCGTGCCCATGCCTATTCGCGCCCTTGCACCCTTCATATTCGTCGCCCTGGCTTTACTGGCCGCGTGCGGTGACGGCAATTCGCCCGAGCAACAAGTGCGGGCCGTCATCGAGCAGATGGAGCTGGCCGCCGAGAATCGCGATGTAGGTGACCTCACTGCGCACCTCTCCGAGGAGTATCGAGACTCGAACGGCCTGGGGCCGGCCGAAGTCGCGCGTTATCTACACGGCTACTTCATCGCCAACCAATCGATTCATTTGCTGACGCGGGTCGAAGAAATCTCATTCCCGATCGATGGCGAAGCGCGCGCGCAAGTGCTGGTCGGGATGCTCGGGCGCGAAGCAGCGGCGACTAATAGCTGGGACCTCGCCGCCGACCTGCATACATTCAAAATCGCCCTGCGACGCGAAGATGGCGCCTGGAAAGTGAGCTTCCTGGAGGTCGTACGCAAATAGCGAAGGCAGCACTTGTCTTTCGCGTCGCATTGACGCAGGGGCCTGCCTCTGTAATATGGCTGGCATTCCTTCGGGTTGTATTCAACGCGCTTGTCCGCGCGCGGGGCCCTGGCCGGCCTAACGCATTGCCGACTCTCGCGAATCAGCCCTACTGAATCAATGATTTAGACCGAGGATCGTGGTGACTGATGCCACTGATCCACGCCGCGCGCCGCGGCGACGGTCCCGCGCCGGGCCTTCACCTGGGATGCAGCAACGCCGCTGCCCGTCCCTCGAATGGTCCGATGTGCGGCCCTGACCATGCCCGTCGCTTACAGCGCGGCAGGGTCAGAACCGATTTTCCCGACGATGGTAACGGTAGGCCAACATGACAAACGGCACTGAAGGGGCCTCCAGCGGCGAGGTTGCGAATCAGGTTCTTCTGACAGGTAGAACCACCCGCCCGGAGAAACAGGGTCTGTACGACCCCGCTTTCGAGCACGACGCCTGTGGCGTCGGCTTTGTCGTAGATATTAAAGGCCGAAAATCGCACAAGATTCTGCAGCAGGGCCTGCAGGTCCTGACCAATCTGGATCATCGCGGCGCGTGTGGCGCTGAGACCAACACTGGTGACGGCGCGGGCGTGCTGTTGCAGATGCCGCACCAGTTCCTGGTGACGGTCGCAAAGAAATCGCGCATCGAATTGCCTGAGCCGGAGCACTACGGCTGCGGCATCGTGTTTCTGCCGCGCAATCCCACACTGCGTCGACGTATCGAAGAGCGCTTCGAACAGATCGTGCAGTCGGAAGGCCAAACGGTGCTGGGTTGGCGCACGGTGCCGACCAACAATTCTTCGCTGGGTGATACCGCGAAGTCGTGCGAACCGTATATGCGGCAGGTGTTTGTCGCTCGTAATCCGGAGCTGCCGGATGCGTTGGCGTTCGAGCGCAAGTTGTATGTGATCCGGAAGCGCGCTTATACCGAGATCCGCACTTCGACGATGGAAGGTGCGGCATCTTGGTATGTTGCCAGCCTCTCCTACAAGACGCTTGTCTACAAGGGCATGCTTCTTACCGAACAGCTCGGTCCTTATTTCCCGGATCTGCAGGATCCGAGCATGGAGACGGCCATCGCGCTGGTGCACTCCCGTTTCAGCACCAACACGTTCCCGAGCTGGGATCGCGCCCACCCGTATCGCTACGTCGCTCATAACGGCGAAATCAACACCGTGCGCGGCAACGCGAACTGGATGCACGCTCGAGAAGCGCTGTTCCAGTCCGAAGCGTTCGGCGACGACATGGAACAGATCCTGCCGATCATCAACCCGAACGGCAGCGACTCGGCGATGTTCGATAACACCCTGGAATTGCTGGTGCTGGCCGGCCGCTCGTTGCCGCACGCCATGATGATGATGATTCCCGAGCCTTGGTCGAATCATCAGAACATGGAAGACAGCAAGCGCGCCTTCTATCAGTACCACTCGTCGTTGATGGAGCCTTGGGACGGCCCGGCCGCCATCGCGTTCACCGACGGCAAGGCGATCGGAGCGGTGCTCGACCGCAACGGTCTACGTCCGTCACGTTATTACGTGACCAAGGACGACTTGGTCGTCATGGCCTCGGAAGCCGGCGTGCTCGACATCGCTCCAGAAAACATTCTGCTCAAGGGCCGTTTACAGCCCGGCCGCATGTTCCTGGTGGACACCGAGCAAGGTCGCATCGTCGAAGACGAAGAGATCAAGAAGGCTGTCACCACCGAGCGTCCGTATCGGCAGTGGCTGAACGACCATCTGGTGCACGTCAACGATTTGCCGCCTGCGCCCGAAGTGCCGGCACCGGATCACGACACGCTGCTGCAACGTCAGATCGCATTCGGCTACACGTTCGAAGACGAGCGCATCATCCTGGCGCCTATGGCCCAGAGCGGTGTCGAAGCCGTGGGCTCGATGGGCAACGACACGCCGCTCGCGGTGCTGTCCAACAAGCCGCGCCTGCTGTACGACTATTTCAAGCAGCTGTTCGCGCAGGTCACCAATCCGCCCATCGACAGTATTCGCGAAGAGATCATCACTTCCGCGGAAACGCGCTTGGGTTCGGAAGGCAACCTGCTGAACCCGCAGCCGGCCGATTGTCGCCGTCTCGAATTGAAGTGGCCCATCGTCACCAACGAAGAGTTCGCCAAACTCCGTCGCATGGATTTGCCGGGCTTGCGCGTCGGCGTGCTGCCGAGCCTGTTCCGCGTGACCCGCGGCGAAAAGGGCTTGGTGAAGTCGATGGAAGAAATTCGGCTGATGGCTCGCCGCATGATCGAGGAAGAGGAAGTGAACGTCCTCATCCTCAGCGATCGCGGTGTAAACAAGGAGTTCGCGCCCATCCCGGCGCTGCTCGCCGTCGCCGGCCTGCATCACTATTTGATTCGTGAAGGTCTGCGCACGCGCGTCAGCCTCGTGATCGAAACCGGTGAAGCTCGCGAGGTACATCACTTCGCGCTGCTGATCGGCTATGGCGTGAGTGCGATCAATCCATACGTGGCCTTCGAGACCATCGACGGCATGATCCGCGACGAACGCCTGGTCAACATCGACCACAAGTCCGCCTGCAAAAATCTGGTGAAGGCCGCCACCAAGGGCATCATCAAGGTGATGGCCAAGATGGGCATCTCCGCCATCCAAAGCTATCGCGGCGCTCAGGTGTTCGAAGCGGTCGGTCTGCGTCAGGACGTGATCGACGAATACTTCACTTGGACGGCATCGCGTGTCGGCGGCATCGGCATGGACGTGATCGCGCAGGAAGTGTTGGTGCGCCATCGCGCTGCGTTCCCAGAGCGTCCGACCGATCGGCACACGTTGCCGGTGGGCGGCCAGTATCAGTGGCGTGCGGACGGCGAATATCACCTGTTCAATCCCGAGTCCATCCATCGGCTGCAGAAGTCCGTGCGCAACGGCAACTTCAACCAGTTCAAGGAATACTCGAAGCTGGTCAACGAGCAGGCAGCCAATCTCTGCACGCTGCGCGGCCTGCTGGACTTCAAGTTCGGCGACGCTGTGCCGCTCGAGGAAGTCGAGCCGGTCGAAGCCATCATGAAGCGCTTCAAGACGGGCGCGATGTCGTACGGCTCGATCAGCTCGGAAGCGCACGAAACGCTGGCGATTGCCATGAACCGCATCGGCGGCAAGAGCAACACCGGCGAAGGTGGCGAAGATCCGGCGCGCTTCAAGCCGATGGCCAATGGCGATTCCAAGAACTCGGCGATCAAACAAGTCGCGTCGGGCCGCTTCGGTGTGACCAGCGAATACCTGGTCAGCGCCAACGAGATCCAGATCAAAATGGCGCAAGGCGCGAAGCCGGGTGAAGGCGGTCAGCTGCCTGGCACCAAGGTGTATCCGTGGATCGCGAAGACGCGGCACACGACAGCGGGCGTCGGTTTGATTTCGCCGCCACCGCACCATGACATCTACTCCATCGAAGATTTGGCGGAGCTGATTCATGACTTGAAGAATGCGAACCGTCGCGCTCGCATCAGCGTCAAGTTGGTGGCCGAAGTGGGCGTCGGCACAGTCGCAGCTGGCGTCGCTAAGGCGCACGCAGACGTTGTGCTGGTCAGCGGTCACGACGGTGGCACGGGTGCGTCTCCGCAAACGTCGCTGGCTCATGCCGGTCTGCCGTGGGAGCTCGGCCTCGCCGAGACTCACCAGACGTTGGTGATGAACAATCTGCGCAGCCGTATCGCTGTCGAAACCGACGGTCAGTTGAAGACGGGCCGTGACGTGATCGTCGCCGCTCTGCTCGGCGCCGAAGAGTACGGCTTCGCGACGGCGCCGCTGGTTGCGACGGGCTGCATCATGATGCGCGTGTGTCACTTGAACACCTGCCCAGCCGGCATCGCGACTCAGGATCCGCGACTGCGCGAGAAGTTCGCGGGCAAGCCGGAGCACGTCGTCAATTTCATGCGCTTCATCGCCATGGAAATGCGCGAGCTCATGGCGCAGCTCGGCTTCCGCAGCATCGAAGAAATGATCGGTCGCGTCGATCGGTTGGAGCCGCGCAAGGCCGTGAGTCATTGGAAAGCCAAGGGCCTGGACTTCAGCAACCTGCTGTACCAGCCGGATTCCGGCGAAGGCTCGCCGCGCTTCAAGCAGATGGAACAGGATCACGGCCTCGAGAAGTCGCTCGACGTGACTCAGCTGCTGGATATCTGCGAACCCGCCATCGAACGTGGCGAGAAGGTCGTGGCGGAACTGGCGATTCGTAACGTGAATCGCGTGGTCGGCACCATCACCGGCAGCGAGATCACTCGCAAGTACGGTGCTGTCGGCTTGCCTGAAGACAAGATCCAGATCCGCTTCAAAGGATCCGCGGGTCAAAGCTTGGGCGCGTTCCTACCGCGTGGCATGACCTTCTTCTTGGAAGGCGATGCCAACGACTATGTCGGCAAGGGTTTGTCGGGCGGCAAGCTGATTCTGTATCCGCCAGCCGGCTCGACGTTCAAGTCGTACGAGAACATCATCATCGGCAACGTTGCGCTGTATGGCGCGACCAGCGGTGAGGCATACATCGGCGGCATGGCTGGCGAGCGCTTCTGCGTTCGTAACAGTGGCGTGCACGCTGTCGTCGAAGCGGTAGGCGATCACGGCTGCGAATACATGACCGGCGGTCGTGTCATCGTACTTGGACCCGCCGGCCGTAACTTCGGTGCCGGCATGTCGGGTGGTGTCGCGTATGTGCTGGATGAGCACGGCGACTTCCACACCAAGGTCAACAAAGAGATGGTCGATGTTGGCCCGCTGTCGGAGCCGGAAGAAATTGCCGCGGTTGGCGCGATGATCGAGCGTCACTACGGCTACACCAAGAGCGCCCGCGCTCGGCAGGTGCTGGATAACTGGAATGAGTTCGTGAAGAAGTTCGTTCGTGTGCTGCCGCGTGACTACAGCCGCATGCTGGCCTGTATCGCACGCGCTCACGAACAAGGCCTCACAGGCGACGATGCCATCATGGTGGCGTTCGAAGAGAACGCGAAAGATACGGCTCGCGTGGGAGGCAACTGATGAAGAAGCGAGTGTTAGCGGCAGGCAAACGCGTGATTACCCGAAAACGGGGCGACGCGCGCGCGCCTGGGATGATCCGTCCATAGCCTTTCATCAGTCATTTAGCTAAGAGCCAAACAATTCGCCATGGGTAAGCCAACAGGATTTATCGAGTATCTACGCGAGCTGCCGGTCGATCGCACCCCGCAGGAGCGCGTCAAGGATTGGAAAGAATTCCATCACCATATGGAAGACAAGCGGCTACGCAATCAAGCCGCTCGCTGCAGGGATTGCGGCGTGCCGTTCTGTCACACCGGCAAATTGATCAGCGGCATGGCCTCGGGCTGCCCGGTGAACAATGTGATTCCGGAATGGAACGATCTGGTCTATCGCGGGCTGTGGCGCGAAGCGCTCGACCGTCTGCACATGACCAACAACTTCCCTGAGTTCACCGGCCGCGTGTGCCCGGCGCCTTGCGAAGGTTCGTGCGTGCTCGGCATCAACAATCCGCCGGTCACCATCAAGACCATCGAGAACTCCATCGTCGATCGCGGTTGGGATGAAGGCTGGGTGCTGCCCGAGCCTCCCAAGACTCGCACCGGCAAGCGCGTTGCCGTCATCGGTTCCGGCCCTGCCGGGTTGGCTGCTGCCGCTCAGTTGAATAAGGCTGGTCACAGCGTGACGGTGCTCGAACGTGCCGATCGCCCGGGCGGTCTGCTCATGTACGGCATTCCGAACATGAAGCTGGACAAGAAGGAAGTCGTCGAGCGTCGATTGAAGTTGATGGAACAGGAAGGCATCAAGTTCATCTGCAACGCCAACGTTGGCGACAACGTCGAACCGCAGTTGCTGCGCAAAGATTTCGACGCCATCGTGATTGCGACCGGCGCGACTCAGCCTCGCGACCTGCCCGTCGAAGGCCGCGCGTTGAAGAACGTGCACTTCGCGATGGAATATCTCACTGCTAGCACGCAGTCGCTTTTGAATGGCGGCGCCGATCATTCTCCGATCCACGCTCGCGGCAAGGATGTGCTGGTCATCGGCGGTGGGGACACCGGCACTGACTGCGTCGGCACTGCCGTGCGCCACGGTTGCAAGTCCGTCACTCAGCTCGAAATCATGGCGCAACCGCCCATGGATCGCGCTGTCGATAATCCTTGGCCGGAGTGGCCCAAGGTTTACAAGATGGACTACGGCCAGGAAGAAGCCGCCGCCAAGTTCGGCGGCGACCCGCGCACGTATCTCACCACGGTGAAGCGCTTCAACGCCGACGCTGACGGCGCGGTGAAGGAAGTCGTGACTGTGCAGATCACGTGGGAGAAGAACGACAAGGGTGGTTTCGTACCCGCCGAAGTCGCCGGCACTGAGAAGGTGTATCCCGCTCAGCTCGTGCTGCTCGCCATGGGCTTCCTTGGTCCTGAGCAGATGCTACTGAAAGATCTCGCCGTCGAAACCGATGCTCGTAGCAACGTGAAAGCCGATCACGGCCAATTCACCACCAGCCTCAAAGGCGTCTTCGCCGCCGGCGACTGCCGTCGCGGTCAGAGCTTGATCGTGTGGGCGATCAATGAAGGCCGGGGTGCGGCGAGGGAATGCGATCGGTACTTGATGGGGACGACCGAGCTTCCCTGATCTTTTGATCTAGCGAGGGGATCGGTTGGCGATCCCCTCCACTCCTC
>NZ_JAEUPY010000218.1 GCF_016790065.1 Steroidobacter sp. | reverse complement strand
GACGGGTACCTCCCTGTACCCGGTCCGGCAGCGGGGCAGGCCTCAGGCCTTGCCCTTCTCCGGCAGCGCCACGCTGAATTCCAGCACTTCGTGGCCGTCTTCCTTCTCGAGGTTGATCTGCACCGCCTCGGGGTCGACATTGATGTACTTACGAATGACTTCCATCAGTTCGCGCCGCAGGGTCGGCAGGTAATCCGGCCCACCGCGAGCGGAGCGTTCCTGAGCGACGATGATGCGCAACCGCTCCTTGGCTACGTTGGCAGTCGGCTGGGAGCGGCGAAAGAATGCTAGCAGTCCCATTCTCAACCTCCGAACATCCGGGCCAGGAAACCCTTCTTGGGCTCTTCCAGAAAGCGCAGCGGCACGCTGTCGCCCAACAGGCGAGCAACCGCATCCTCATAGGCCCGCGACACATCGCTCTCGTCGTTCAAGATCACCGGCGTGCCGGCGTTGGACGCCGACAGCACATCCGGCGACTCGGGAATCACGCCGACCACGTCCAGGCCAAGGATTTCCTTCACATCGTCCACGCTCATCATTTCGCCAGTGGCGACACGGCGCGGGCTGTAACGAGTCAGCAGCAGATGTTCCTTGACCTTTTCCTCGCCCTTCTCGGCTCGCTGCGTCTTGCTGGAGAGCAAGCCGAGGATGCGATCGGAATCGCGCACCGAGGAGACTTCGGGATTGACCACCACGACCGCGCGGTCGGCGTAGTACATGGCCAGGTGCGCGCCCTTCTCGATGCCGGCCGGCGAATCGCACAGGATGTAGTCGAAGCCTTCTTCGATCAGCTCGTCGAACACCTTGCGCACGCCTTCCACGGACAGCGCATCTTTGTCGCGCGTCTGCGAGGCGGCCAGCACGAACAGGGTTTCCAGACGTTTGTCCTTGATCAGCGCCTGCTTCAGGGTGCAATCGCCCTGGATGACGTTGACGAAGTCGTACACCACGCGCCGCTCGCAGCCCATGATCAGATCCAGATTGCGCAAGCCGATATCGAAGTCGATGACGGCAACCTTTTTCCCTCGGCGCGCCAGGCCGCATGCGACGCTGGCGGATGTGGTCGTCTTGCCGACGCCACCTTTGCCGGATGTCACAACGATGATTTCAGTCAAAGCGGGAGTCTCCCCTGAAACTAGAATAAGAAAGTCGAGAGCCGAGCGGGGCTCGAGGTTAGGACCGGCGCAGCGGGCACCTCAGCCACCGATGCGGGCGAAGCGCAGGTCATCGCCGTCCAGCCAGGCTTGCACCGGCTTGCCGACCAGCTCCGGCGGCAAGGTCTCGAACACCCGGAACACGCCGGCGATGGAAATCAGCTCGGCATGGAATTCCTGGCAAAACACGCGCGCCGTTACTTCGCCCCGGGCACCAGCCACGGCGCGACCACGCAACGTTCCATAGACATGAACGCAACCGTCGGCAATCACTTCGGCGCCGGCCCCCACCGTGGCAGTGACGACCAGATCCGAGTGGCGAGCGTACACACGCTGCCCCGAGCGCACCGGTTGATGCTGCATCAAGGACGGCGGATGCAAAACCGGCGGCTCGGCGGCCGGCGTCGCGGCCTTCGGCGCTTCTTTCACCACCGGAACCGGCGTGGCCTTGCCTTGCACGCGAAACTGCGTGAGCACCGGGACCTCGAGCGAACGCGCCAGCGAGTCCACCGCGGCCGTGCCATGCGCCAGTCCCACCGTCAGCATGCCGGCACGACGGACTGCGTCGAACACCGCGCGCAGCTCGGTCGCCGACGGCTCTTTTTCCAGCGCGCTCAAGTCCAAACACACAGCCGTGCGTTCGAAAAACTGCGGCGCCGACGCGACGCGACCGGTCAACTCATCCAGAATGGTGCCGGCATCGGTGGTGCGAATGCGCACCTGTGCCAGACCGACCTGGCCAAAACGGATTTCTACGGCTGGTTCTCGCACAGCTTCGACGGGTTTATTCATCGCGGAGGTTCGCACGGGCCAGGGGGATCTTGCCGGGGCGAAGTGTAACGGATGCTGCGGCCGCTGCGTGCGCCGATGCAAACTGTCGTGGCACATCGACAGTAGTTTTTTATATTTTGGGGGAACGACGGGCAGGCCCGGTTCGTCATGCCCTCAGTTCCGGGCACCGACCGCCCACTGCGAAAGAAGATTCATGGCACCGACGCCGCTACTCTGGACTGGGGGATGGGATTCCACCTTTCGGCTGCTCACGTTGCTGCTCCGTGAGCAGCGCGAAGTGCAGCCGTACTACGTCGTGGACAGCCTCGACTATCGACCGGCCGTGCCGGCCGAGCGCGAGGCGATGCGACTGATCCGTCAGGCATTGTTGAGACACCATCCCGATGCCGCTGTCAGGTTGGCCGACACCCGCGAATGCCGGTTGGCCGACATCGACGAGGACACCGAGACCGCGCGCTACTACGAGCGCTGCCTCGCCATCGGCTTCATCGGCGGGCAGTACGAATGGCTGGCCCGCTACTGCCGCCAGCACGACATCGACGGCATGGAGTTGTCCATTCACCGGGACGACAAGGCGCGCGAGTTGCTCGCCGAGCTGATCGCGCCCAGTCGCGACCGGCTCGATCCGCGCTTTGCCGGCGACTGTCGTTACGAGTTGTTCAAAACGTTCCATTTGCCGTTGTTCGATATGACCAAGCGGCAAATGCAGGCCGAGGCACGCGCTGGCGGCTTCGAGGAACTGATGCAGCTCACCTGGTTTTGTCACCGGCCCCGCCGGGGTCAACCTTGCGGGACCTGCAATCCCTGCATCTACACCATCGAAGAAGGGCTGGGCGAACGCGTGCCACTGCGCGGACGGCTGCGTTATCACCTCCGCGTGGTCCCGCGACTACGGCATTGGTTGGCGCGTCACCCGGAGCTGTACATGCGCGTGCGCGCGCTCTATCGCCGTTTGCGAGGAGCACCAGCGGTTGCGCGACCGAGAGCGCCCGCCACTGGTGCCTGACTGAGTTCCTGACAGCGGCTGACCGGTTTTCGGCGTACGGTGACGCCGAACATGAACCTGGAGACGTCGCAATGACTGCCCCTCAGAAAGACCAAGCCGCCGCGTTCCGAGCGCTGCACGAGCAGCCGCGAGCGTTCGTGATCGCCAACGCCTGGGATGCTGGGTCGGCGCAATTGCTCGCCGGCATGGGCTTTCCGGCTATCGCGACGTCGAGTGCCGCCTCGGCGGGTACGCTGGGGCGACGAGACGGCAAAATCACCCGAGACGAAGCGTTGGCTCATGCCCGAGCGCTGATTGCTGCTGTGGATGTGCCGGTGTCCGGGGATTTGGAGAATGGGTTTGGGCATGCACCGGATCATGTCGCCGAGACCATTCGGCTGGCTGTCCAGGCCGGGCTGGCTGGCGGCTCCATCGAAGATCACACCGGCGATGCCAGCCGGCCCATCTATGATTTCGAGCAATCTGTTGATCGAGTGGCGGCGGCGGTGGCAACGGTCAGGTCGCTGAACACGCCGTTTGTGTTGACGGCTCGCTGCGAAAACTTTCTGCATGGTCATCCGGATATGGACGATACGATCCGGCGGTTGCAGGCTTTTGAGCAGGCTGGCGCCGATGTGTTGTTTGCTCCTGGCCTGCCTGACTTGAAAGCGGTGCGTGCGGTGTGTTCTTCGCTTTCCAAGCCTGTGAACTTCATGGTTGGTATTCCTGGGCGGTCCTTCAGTGTGCTCGAGCTCGAGCAAGCCGGCGTTCGCAGAATTAGCTTGGCGACTTCGTTGCATCGGGCGGCGATGAGTGGGCTGTATAACGCCGCTTTGGAGATTCGTGAGAAAGGAACGTTTGAGTTCCTGAATGGGTTGGTGAGCCCTAAGGAACTCGGAAAGCACCTGCGAGGATAGTTAGATCTCCGCGCGAGACTCGGCGGCCGCCCGGAATGGCGGCTCCGCCCGGAATGGCGGCTCCGCCCGGAATGGCGGCTCCGCCCGGCGCTGGCGGGGAGGTCTCTCCTCCCGGCAACGCGCATAGCCCTTCACCGCGCCAGCGCGGCCGTTGCTTCACGTCCCTGTGGCGCTCAGAAAACGACCTCCCTGTCGTTTTATGTGCCGGGAGGAGAGACCTCCCCGCCAGCGCCCAACGTCAACTTGGCTTTCCGGCCTGGAAGAGATGCAGCGCCCAACGTCAGCTAAATTTTCTGGCCTGGAAACAGTCTCTCTGCGTGCGCTCAATGTCAGCTGGATTTTCTGGCCTGCAAGAGACCTTTTGACGAGCCTCAGCCTCCTCTCAGTTTTCTCCCTGCAAAACTTCTTTGCGAGCCCCCAACGCTGAATAGGGCTTATCTCAAAAGGAGATCGACACAGGGGGTTGTAGCCGAGTTTGGGATCGCCCCGCGTTGGCGGGGCAATCCCATTGGGCAACGTTATTTGCCGCTCAACACTTTCTCTGTTTCTTCCGCCGAAAGCGGCTGACCAAGTGTAATGGTCGGGCATGGCTCAATGACGGCGACGCAGGTGTCGCGTCAACAAGTCATGTAACTTTCCTTGCGTGAGCGTGGCTCGCGCTTCGTAGTAGCGAGCCGTTTTTTCCGGATCTTCTTCACGCAGCGCCGGTCGTTTCTTATGCGCCGATGCGCGGCGACGACCTTGCAACAGGAAGGCGATCTCCGCACCGACCTGCAACGATGCATCGTCACCGAGAACGCTCGCGACCATGACCACGCCCGATTGTGAGAAAGCGAGCGACGGCCGTGCGTTCGAGCGACGCCGCCCTTTCGGCGCAGCCACTTTGAAATAGCTGTTCCGCGGCAGCTCCCACAGCTTGGCGCCGATGCGGTCGTACATCGCCCGCACGCCGATGCCAAACAGCGCGGCCAGATCGGAGTCCTTGATCGTCTTGTAGCCATCCACATAGACGATGAGCGCCGTCACCTTGGCGACGTCGACTCGCAGAACCTTACGCTTGGTCATGCGACACCTCCGTCGCATGCCACGCTGGCGATCAGGCGTTGCCGGCCTCGAGCGTATCGATGATCCGAATCACGAAGCGTTGCTGAGTCTTGCTGAGCTTTTGCAAGCGCTCCGCATGACGTAGCGCGCGCGGTGACACTCGACCCTTGGGCACTCGCGCCGGCCGGGACATGCCGACCAGCTCTTGCACCGGGATCAGGAACACCTTGGCGATCTTGGTCAGAATCAGCACCGACACCCGGCGCTCGCCAAGCTCGTAAGCAAACACCGCTTGCTGAGACACACCGATGGCGGTCGCCAGCTCGGCTTGGGTCATGCCTCGCGCTTTGCGCAGCAGCGCAATGTGCGAGCCCAGCGCCCGGAAGTAATTTCGACTTTCTTGCTTGATCACGATTCCAAGCTTCCATTGTTTTTGTCCCTGTCATTGTATTAATCCCATCTTAGGATATTTCAGCCAACCTACCTGACGTGTGCTGCGCCTAACATTCGTTCGTGGAGACGAGCAAAGAGCTTTCGCGAAGTTTTTGCCATGAGCAGTGCGACAGATTTGTTTCGCAGCCTGCCATGGTCATTTCTGCCCAGGTGGAGGCAAAAATCGGTTTTTTGCGCAAATCGGCGCCGACCCGAAGCGATGAGGTTGTCTCTGCAACTGCGTGGGAGCGCGCTCAGGGGGAGTTGCGCGGCGCTTCACACGGCACGCTGCGTCGCGGATACTGCGCACTTTCAGGGCTCGAGGACGGCCAAGTGAACGATCTGAGTTTCGGCGGATTCCTGCTGCGCGCGGTGCTGTCGTTGCTACTGGTGCTGTTGACCTTCAACCCCAGCGGCTACTCGTACGTCCATCTAGTGGCCGACGGGTTCCCAAGCATTAGCCCAGTAGAGGCCGTGCTCGGCATCCTGTTGCTGATCGGCTGGATCGTGTTTCTCGGCGCCACCCTCAAATCCATCGGGCTGGTCGGCATGGTGCTGGCGTTCGCGCTGTGCGCCGCGCTGATCTGGATGATCGTGTCGTGGGGCTGGGTGAGCCTGGAGAACACCAGCGCACTGACCTGGATCGGCCTGGTGGTATTGGCGCTGATCATGGCCATCGGCATGGCCTGGGCCCATCTCTACCGTCGCTGGACCGGCCAGGCGACGGTAGATGAGGTCAAGGAAGGCCAGTAACCAGCTCGATAGCTAGAACTGGTACTTCAGCTCGATGCCGTAGGTGTCGGGTGAGGATGGCGAGCCGATATCTACGCCAGGGGCACCGAACTCGACTGCATTGAAGTCCTGCCAATAAAACTCATCGAGCACGTTGCGACCCCAAGCGGTGGCGGTCCAGCGGTCGTTGCCGATGGAGACGCGCAGGTCGAGCATGTTCACCGGATCGCGCACGTCGACATTGTCCGGATGCCAGTACTTCTTGCCCCAGCGTCCGTAATCGACGCGAATGGTGCCGGTGAGCGAACCGAGCGGCACTTCCAACTGACTGCCGAATGAGAACGTCGACTTCTGCGTCTTCGGCGTGCGATTACCGCGTTCGACCGGGACCGTGAGCGACTGATCGAACGCCTTGATGTCGGAGTCCAGCAAGCCGACGGCACCGAGCAACGTCCAGTAGCGCGTGGCCTGCACCTGCCACTCCAGCTCGGCGCCGGTGAATTCCACCTTGTCCAGATTGTCGATGACTTGCGCGCCGCCTTGATCGAAGTCGAGATAGAAGAACTGATAATCCTCGCTGCGCGAACGGAACACCGCCGCGTTCAACCGCAGCCGATCGTTCCACCAGGTCGACTTGTAACCCACTTCGTAGTTCTGCAACGTCTCCGCATCGAACGGCCGCCCACCCACACCATTGAAACCGCCGGAGCGGAAGCCGGTGGCGTAAGTGGCATAGATCAAATGGTCGTCATTGAGCTTGTGATCGATCACGACCCGAGGCTGCACGTCGCTGAACGACTTACTACGCGTCGGCCGCGACGGGATGGTCGCGTTGGTTTGCTCGCGCTCGTCCCGGTCGTAACGCAATGACACACCAATCGTCGTGCGATCCGTGATGTCGTAGTCCACCTGTGCGAACGCCGAGTACGCGTCGTTATCGTTCTCTTCGCCGTTGGAGATCAACGGAATGCCTGGAATACCCGGGATCAGCAAGTTCGCAATGGTTTGCAGATCGCGTTCGGTGGACAGATAGAAGCCCCCGACGATCCAGCGCAATGGCTGATTGTCCGGCGATGCCAGCCGCACTTCCTGACTCAACAAAGTCACATCCAGAATCTGCCGCTGATCCGCCTGGGGGCCGAGACCGAAAATGCCGGCGGGACAATCGATGGGATTACAGAAATCCAAGTCGCCGTAGTAGTCCTCGGTGAGATCGGTGTAGCCAGTGATCGCCGTGAGCGTGCCGATGCCGGTGCGCCAATCGAGCTTCACTGTGGCATCGCTGATCTCTCGCGCGCTGCGACCCAGAATGTCGGAACGTGGCAGCACTTGACGATTGGCATTGCCGGAGAGCGCCGGATTCATGGACGCATCCATCACCGCGCCGCCGTCGATATCCGAGAACGAGCCGCGCACATCGATGGTCAGCGAATCCGTCGGCAGGATCATGAAGCGGGCGCGAACATCCTTGGACTCATAGAAGTCGACCTTCTCGCGCAAGAACACGTTCTCGATGTTGCCGTCGCTGTCCTTGTAAGCGCCAGACAGACGAAACAACACTTTGTCTTGCACGATCGGGCCGGACAGTGCGCCGCTGGCAGACTTCGAATTGCCCGAGCTGAGCCCGACCTGCGCCCAACCGTCGAACTCGTTGGACGGCTCACGCGTGACGATGTTGATGGCGCCACCGATGGCATTGCGCCCATACAACGCGCCCTGTGGGCCTTTCAGCACTTCGATGCGTTCGACATCGAACAGCTCCATGCGCAGCTGCTTCTGACTGTTTTGCGGCACACCGTCGACCACGATGGCGACCGGCGAGTCGGCATTGTTGATCTGCGCCACGCCGCGCACGGAGACGAAGCTATTGCCGACGGTGAACGATTCGTCGTAAGTGACGTTCGGCGTCATCGGCAGAACATCTCGCGTGCTGGCGATGCCACGCGCTTCGATCTCAGCGGCGGTGAATGCAGTGACGGCAACAGGCACGTCCTGCAAACGCTCGGCGCGACGCTGCGCCGTAACCGTCACTTCTTCCAACATCAAATCGTCATTCGTGCTCTGATCCGCGGCCAGGCCAGGTTGGCTCAAGAGCATGGCCGCCAGGGCCGCGAGTGAGTATTGCTGATTCATGATGGCTCCCCGAACTTTTGTTGTCATGCTGTTGGTCATGTCGGCGCGGCGATGGACCCTGCTTCAATAGGAATGAAGGGCTCATCGAAACCGAACGCACGCGGCCCCCAAACCTCTAGCGCGCGCTCGCTGCGCATGATGGGCGGCACGCTCGCTCCCACCACCTTCACTCGCTGACCGTATTTCAGGTTCTCGGTGGTGATGGGCTCGGCCGTCTCGCGATCCAGAATGGAAATCAGATCCGGCACGATGGCAAGCGTGCGACCGTCGGCACGGGCGCGCAGATATTCGTTGCGGAAAGTAACCTCGACCCGATGGCGACCGGTGAAGTCCTCGATGACGGCGTGGCCGATCGCCCAGCCACGCAGCGTCTCGCGTTTGAGGTCGACGATCTTGCCGTCGAACAGCCGGCGACAATGTTTGTAGTACTCGGTGCTGCGCAGATACGCGAACAGGCTCTCGAACGGTTCGCGCTGTTCCTTGCGCGCTTGGCCGATTGCGCGACCAATGCCGAGCGCCAGGCTGAGCGTGTCGCGAATCGCACATTCCTTTACCGCGCGTCCGCTCATCGGATACAGCGCCATCATGCACAGACCGCCCATCGGCACGACGATAGGACGCGCGAGTCGCTCGACGCGCAGGTTGTCGTCGGATTCGATCATGACCACGTCGCCGTTCTCGTCCGTCATCGCCAGCGGCGCGCTACGTTGTCCGAAGATATTGAAGCTCACCATCTGCAGCTCGGGGAACGCGCGACCCATGCCATCAGCATCGACCACCGGCAAGCCAAGATGCGCGGCCATCGCAACTGGATACAGCGCGTTGAGGCCACCGATCTCGGCGCTCATGATCGCCGTGGCTTTGCGACCGAGCCGTTTCTCCAAGGTACGCAGCACGCGCTCGCCTTCGGCGAATCCGAGAATCTTTTCGACGATGACGGTGGGCGCCCCCATGCCAGCGATGGGAATCACCAGCGCGTCGTCGTCCAGCTCATCGACCGAAATCACCTGCGTGGTCGGTGACCGTTTCAGCGCTTGTTCGAGCAGCAAACGACCGATGTATGGGTCGCCGCCACCACCGGTGCCGAGGAAGGCCGCGCCGCGAGCGAAATCATGGGTATCAGATAGCTCGATGCGCATACTCAAACTCCCAACCCGGCGAGTTCGCCGATGGCTTTCACTCGAACGCGCACCGCACCTCCTGGCAGGTACTGCAACGGCAACTCTTCGACATCGGCGATCTGCACCGTGGCGCTGTCGGCGCCGGCCGCGATGGCCTTGTTAGTTGCATCCGCACGCGCACGCGCGAGCGCTGCATCTCGTCCCAACTGTTCGTAGGAATAAACTTGGTCGACTTCGCCGCTCACCTGCGCGATGGCCGCGCCGATGGCGTTCGCGACGCCGGCTTGATTTGGAATGATGACCTTGGCCGCACCTCGCAACTTGGTCGGCGCCAAGATGCTACCGCCGCCGACGAGCACGACCGGCACGGCGCTCGATGAAGTCTTCATGCGATCGATGGCGTCTTCGATCATCGTGCCGATGCGCTGGAGCGCTTGCTTGACCTGATGCGCATCGAGGCCTTTTACGGCCGCCGGATCGCCCACCGTCGCGATGCCGCCAGCGACTGCGATGTCCGTCGCCGTCAGCGTCGCACCGCCGAACACCAACCCTTCGCTGCGCAATTTGAAACCGACCGAGTCGGGACCGACAGTCACAGTCTCGCCGGTTTGCCGCACTCGACTGCCGCCACCGAGACCAATGGAAAGCACATCGGGCATGCGAAAGTTGGTGCGAACCCCGCCGACATCGACAGCGATCGAACTCTCGCGTGGCAAGCCACCGGCCAGCACGCCGACATCGGTGGTGGTGCCGCCGATGTCGACCACGATGCAATCGTCCAGCCCGGTGAGAAATCCGCCGCCGCGAATGCTGTTGGTCGGCCCAGAGGCGAAGGTCAGCACCGGATAGCGAGACGCGACCTGCGGCGGCATCAATGTGCCGTCGTTCTGACTCACATACAGCGGGCAGTGGATGTCCAACGCGGCTAGCGCCTCACTGAACGAGCGCACCACGTCGCCGGCCATCGCCGACAACGAAGCATTCATGATGGCTGCATTCTCGCGTTCGATCAGACCGATGCGGCCCAACTCGTGAGACAGCGTGATCTGTGCGTCGGGGATGACTTCGAGCACGATGTCACGAGCGAACTGCTCTTGACCATCGTTCACCGGCGCGAACACCGAGGAGATGGCGACGGCTCGCGCACCGGCGTCGCGAATCGCTTTCGCAGCGCTGAGAATTTCCTGGCGCACCGGCTCGGCGATCTGACTGCCATCGTAGTTGTAACCGCCGCGAACAACATACGCCGGTCCTGCAACGACCTCGCGCAACCGATCTGGCCAATCGGCGAATGGCGGCAAGCTGGTGGTGGCCGGCGCGGCCAAGCGGATCACCCCAACCTTGGCCAACGAACGGGCTTGCACGAATGCGTTGGTGAAATGCGTCGTGCCGATCATCACCGCGCCGATGTCGGCGCCGCGAGCTTCAGCCTGCCGCAATACTTCGGTCAGCGCGGCTCGAATGCCCGAGCCTACATCCGCCGTCGTGGGCGACTTACAGGCGGCCCGCACTTCGCGGCCGAACATGACGACCGCGTCCGTGTTGGTGCCGCCCACGTCGATACCGATACGCAGTAGAGGTGTTTTCATGCCCGGTCATTAAGAGATCCGGGCGGCTCGGTGACAAGCCAGTGTCGGGTAGGCAGGCTCGACGCCGGCGGGTAGGGCCCTACCCGTCGCTATCCTTGCAACGCACGCACCGCCTCGGCCCTGGAGGTAACGCCGAGCTTCGCCCTCTCCCCCACCACTCCTATGCGCGCAACGCGCGCACAGCCTCAGTTCTCGAGGTAACTCCGAGCTTGGTGAAAATATTCTTCAGGTGAAACTTGATCGTGTTATCCGACACTTGCAGCGCTCGGGCAATGGCCTTGTTAGTCAGCCCCTGAGCCAACAAGCGCAGCACCGCTTGCTCTCGTTCACTCAACGCCGCCACGTCGGCGTCACTGCCCCGCTGCTGCCAATCCGCCACGATGGAATTGATGAACAAATCTCGCACCCGTGGCAGCCGCGCCTCGGCATCGGAAATCGTCTGAGCTTGGGCCAGCGGCAACAACGCCGGCCCGATATCTCGAAACAGCTGCCGATGGCCTTCAAACATCGCCAGGCTGACGGCTGCATCGAACTCCTGCCTCGCGCTCCAGCGCTCACCCAACGAGTGCAACGCCTGCGCTCGCAGAGTCAGCGCTTCGATGTGAACTCGCCAATGACCGGCCGCTTTGGTCACCTCAATCAACGGAGCCAACAATGCCAGCGCGGCCGTTGGTTGTTGTCGCTGCAGCTCGAGACCGGCCAGCGCCAGCTGTCGGCGGAACCGAACGCGCGGCGACTGACCGACCGCCAGTCGTGCACGTGTGGCAGCCTCCAGTTGCATGACTGCGGTTGTGTCGCTCTCCCCCGCTGCCGTTCGCTCACGCAATTCAAGCACGTCAGCAAACTCTTCGAGCCGGCCGATATCTCGCGCCGCCGCCGTGGTCCGAACACGGTCAACCACAGCCAACGCCGCGCTGAGGCCGCCTCGTCTGCGCGCCATCGCGGCGGAGACGTCGTAACTTCGCGCCAGCAACTCGTACCAACTCTCGCCCAACTCCATCGCGACCAGGCCCGGCGACAGCAGCGCTTCCGACTCTTCCACCTCACCCTTCTCATACAACGCGACGCCGAGCATGCAAGCGGCGACGGCTTCGGTTTCTGTATTGGGACCGGTGGTGTCGCGAGCCAGATGCCAAGCTTGTCGAAGCATTGCTTCGGCATCGCGCAGACGCCCACTTTCCAACAGCGCGCATCCTTGATGCACGTAACAGAACACTTCACCGAAGATCGAGCTTTGACTGCGATAGTGACGAACCGCGTCGTCACCCACCGCCAGCGCCGCCGGCAGATCACCGGCCTCGAAATACATGGCACACAGAATGTTTCCGTAGGTCGCCAGCAGCACGTGCTGATCCTGCGGTAGTTGTGCCGATCGCGCTGCCAGCGCTACGCATTCGTCGAGTGTGACTGGCGCATCCTCGTAGCGCGCCACACACGCTTCGATAATGGCGGCATCGAATTGCATCATCGAGTCCGCGGTTGGATGCGGCTCCAGATGCGACAATTCCTTGCGCGCTTCGGTGACTTTGCCTTGCTTGCCCAGCATCAGGATCCAGGCCAGGTGCGAGCGGCGGAATTTCCTGAGCACGCTGACCGGAATGCGAGTGAGGGCGTTGCGCGCCAGGCCGATGTTGCCTGTTACAACCAGCCACCAGCCGCCGGCGCGCTCGAACAGGCCGGCCAGCAGATCTTCGTCGCCGGTGGCGAGTGCGTGCCTTACCGCTTCGGCGTGCAGACCTGCGTCGAAGAACCATTCCGCGGCGGCACGATGTAACGATGTTTCGTTGTCGGGCGCGTCGCTGCGTAGTTCCGCGAGCGCGGTGTCGCTGAGCAAGCGGTGATATCGGAGCCAGCGTTCGCCACCGTCCCAGTGATTCACTAGCAGGTCTTTGCGCTCCAACGCTGCGATGATCTCGTCGACGTTTTGATCGGGACACAGCGCGGCGGCGAGATCGCGAGAGAAGCGGTCGACGACGCAGGTTCGTCGCAGGAACTCACGCTGTTTCGGATCGAGGCTGCGAAGAATTTGTTCGGTGAGATAGCCGCGAAGATCGGTGCCTGGGTTAGCGAGGGCCGCAAGCACTCGTTCGGCTCGCCAGCCTGCGCCTAACCATTGGCGAACGGTGGCAAGTGCGATGGCCCAGCCGTCGGCACCACTCGATAGCCGATTCAATTCTTCGTCACTCAGGCTCGCCACGCCGGGGTTGAGCATGCGGCGGGCTTCTTCATCGGTGAATCTCAGTTCGTCTGCGCTGATCTCCAGTCGTGCTTCGGCGCTGCGTACTTTCTCGTTGGGGAGCGAAGGCCTTGCGCGGCCGGCGACTATGAAACTGATACGGGCGCCGAGTGTGTCGATCAATTTCGCTAACGCAGGGCCAACTGTGTCGACACGAGGGCGATGACCGGCGAGACGGTGATAGTCATCGATGATCACGACCGTTCGTGCGGTTGAGCGTTCGATTGCGCCGGTCAGCGCGGCCACGATCGATGTCACAGGCACGTCCGGGAATCCGCGGGCAGCCGCAGGGCCGAGATGTCCGACTTCGATGCCGCTCGCTTCTAAGGCAGCGGTTAGATATGCGAAGAACTGCAGCGGCTCCGCGTCGTCTTCGTCCACTGAGAGCCAGGCCACACGGACGTTTTGATTCCGCAGGCAGCGCGCCCATTCGGCCAGCAAACTGGTTTTGCCAAACCCGGCCGGCGCGTGCACGAGCGTGAGCCGCGCCTTGAGCAGCGCAGGCAGCCGTTTCCGCAGGCGATGCCTGGGAATGAGCCGATCCGTCGGCGCCGGCGGTTCCAGTTTGGTACGGATCAGCCACATGGCACGGTCAGTAATACCGCAACCCGCGGCCCAGGTCGATATGGGTCAGCGGTTCGTTGCCTGCTTGGCCGGCGTCGTCTTCCAATAGACGGTGTAGCGCTGGTAATCCAGCTCATGGAATGGCCGAAGCGTGATTTCTTGGCGCGGCGAGTCGGTGATCAGGGTGAAGGCCAGCGCGCCGGGCACTCGACGCAGTCCGGCGGCGAGCTGCTGCGAATCTCCGGCAAGCATCGGCACGACGACCGGCTCAACTTTCAAGTTCGCGGCCTGTTCCTTCGCGTAAGGCACAGTCTCGCTCAATGGCGCGGGCCCGAGATCGCCGGCCAACACCACCGGCCCATACACGAACGCAAACTGATCCGTCGTCCCATGCAGTGACTCCGTCCGCACCGACATGGGAATAGTCACATCGAGCACATCGCCCTGCTTCCACTGCCGCTGCACAGTCGCATACGAACCTGGCTTTGCTTCAACTGCGACCTTCTTACCGTTCAAAGCCAAAGTCGCAGCACCCGTCGCCCACGAGGGCACACGAACCCTCAGGGCCAACGCCGCAGCCGGCGCCTTGCTCACGGTAAGCGAGGTCCGATTCTCAACGGGGTACGCAGTCCGCTGCTGCAACTCCAAGCCTCTCTCTTCCCACCGCAATACCGACGGAATGAACAAATTCACATACACCGCATCCGACGCATGAAAATAAATTGCCGCCCCATACTTGGTGTGATTCTCCATGCCACTGCCCACACAACACCAAAACGAATCGTGCGGCGTACTGAAGGTCTTGAAGTGCCCCGGCTGCAAGGACATGAAATACGTGAACATCCCTTGCTTCGGTTCCTGAGAGGCCAGGATGTGGTTGTACAACGCCCTCTCCTCGAAGTCCGCGTACTCCACCTGCGGCTGCCAACCGAACAACCGTTCCGTGAGCCGGAGCATGTTATAGGTGTTGCAGGTCTCCGCCGTCGCGGCACTCAGATGCTCTGACGCAGAAGCAGGCGGAAAGAAAAACTCACCGTCGCTGTTTCCGCCGATGGCCCATGAGTGATTGCGTACCACCGCTTTCCAGAAGTTCTCCGCGATGGATCGTCCTTCCGACTGATCTGCCACTTCATAGCCACGGGCAGCGCCGATGACCTTTGGGATCTGAGTATTGGCATGCTTGCCCGGTAACTCATCGCGGCCAGCGAGTAGGGGATCGAGGATGGCGCGATGCTCGAAACGCTGCGCGACCTTTAAGTAGCGGTCATCTTGGGTTAGTCCATAGATATCGAACAGCACCTCGCGCATGCCACCGTGCTCAACTTCGAGCATGATCTGTTGTTGCTGCGGACTGAGGCCGGCGGTAACGTCAGCTACGAAGTTGGCCAATTTGAGGGTTACATCTTTGGCTTGAGCGCTCTCGCCGAGCGTCCAGGCATCACGCAGACCGGCGAGGACTTTGTGCTGCGTGTACCAGGGCACCCAGGCGCCGTTCTTGAAAAAGAAATGATCTTTGATTTCGACTTTGCCTTGCTTGAACCCACGCAGAGTTTCGATCTCCAGCTCTGGCAGAGCGCCGACGTAACCATCACCGTAGGCCTGCTGAGCCTCGGTCATTTCCCCGATGATGTAGTCGAGCCGCTTCTTGAAGCGCTGATCGTGAGTGGCAGCGTACTGTTGAGATAAGGCAGTCAGGTAGTGGCCCAAGGTGTGACCAGCGATGCCCTGCGACTCCCAGCCACCATACAACTCGCCCTTCGGCTGCAGCCCGGCGTACTTGCGAGTGTTGTGAAGTAAGCGATCCGCGTCGAGGCTGAGCAGATAGGCAGCGTTACGCTCCATCGCTTGCTTGAACGGACTGTCGAGCAACTCGACGTCACCCAAGCCGAAGGCTTTGACGGCCGGCGCTGCATTCGCCGCCACGCCAATCAGCATCAAACTGCCCAGCAACACAGCCCGAAGAAAGTTCATGTCGGCGTCGTCACGATGACGTTCCATGACAGCGGCTTCAACTTCGCGCTGACCACGCCTTTGGCAATCGAAACGTCGGTGCGATTCACCGGCGTCACGGCATTCGGTGCCACCTTGCTATTGATGGCCTTCAGATCCCCATGATGCAGCTCACTCGCAATCGCCACCTTGCGACCCTCACCCAAGCCGCGCAGCTCCACGTCCAGCTGCATCTCATCGCTGGTGCTCCGATTTAGCGCCAGGACAGTGACCGCCCCGCTCTCCTCGTCATGAATCACACTGGCCAACAACAACGACGCAGCCGGATGCGTCTTGGTAGAAAAAGTATCGGCCTGAATCTTGGCCCGCAGCACCTGACCCCGCGCATGACGCGACGCCTGAGCGAACGGATGAAAAATCGTCTGACGCCAGGCCGCCCCACCCGTCTCAGTCATGATCGGCCCGATTACATTGACCAGCTGCGCCAAACAGGCGGCCTTCACCCGATCGGCATTGTTGATCATGGTGATCAAAGCCCCGCCAACGACCAGCGCATCCTCGAAGTTGTAGATCTCTTCGATCAGCGGCGGCGCCTCCGGCCAGCCCGGCTTGCGCAGGTCGGCTGGCGTGTGCGCCTTGTACCAAACATTCCACTCATCCAACGACAACATGATGCGCTTGGGCGAGCGCCGCTTGGCCGCCACGGCATCGCCAATAGCAGCGACTTCCTTGATGAAATAGTCCAGATCTTCGATGACCGTGAAATAGTCCTTGATGTCGTTACTGTCATTCCGGAAGTAGGCATGCAACGAGATGTAGTCGACCTCGTTGAAGCAATGATCGAGCACCTCGTATTCCCAAGCGCCATAGGTCGGCATGGCGCGCTGTGAGGAACCGCAGGCGGCGAGCTGTAGATCGCCGTCCACCCAACGCATGACCTTGGCCGTCTCCTGCGCGATGCGTCCGTATTCCTGCGCAGTCTTGCGGCAGATCTGCCAAGGGCCATCCATTTCATTGCCCAAACACCAAAACTTGATTCCATGCGGCTGCTCGTAGCCGTGTGCACGACGCAGGTCCGAGTAGTGAGTGCCACCGGGATGATTGCAGTACTCGAGCAAGTGGCGCGCCTCGTCCGGGCCGCGCGTGCCGAGATTCACAGCAAACATCGGCTCGACCTTGGCCGTGCGACACCAATCGATGAACTCATTGGTGCCGAACTCGTTGGTCTCGGTCGAGCCCCAGGCCAGATCCAAGCGCGTCGGCCGTTGCTCCTTGGGCCCGACACCGTCTTCCCAGTTGTAGCCCGACAAAAAATTGCCGCCCGGATAACGCACGATGGTCGGGCCGAGCTCGCGTGTCAGCTCGAGCACGTCCTGACGAAAACCGTCCTGGTCGGCGGTGGGATGGCCCGGCTCATAGATGCCGCCGTATACGCAACGGCCCATGTGTTCGACGAACGTGCCGAACACCCGGCGGTCCAAAGCAGAGATGACAAAGTCACGATCGACGACGATGCGCGAAGTGAGCATGGCAGTGGTCCAGATGAACTACAAAAGATGAAACAGCAGATCGTTGACGCGAGACTCGGCATCTGCGAGCGCGGCGTCGACGGACTTGTGGCCAGTAATGGCGGCAGCCATTTCCTCGCCGATGATGTCTTGGACGGCAAACTGACGTTGCACGGCCGACGGCAACGGCATGCCGGTCGACGACAGCTTGGCTATTTCGCTTCGATGAGGCAGCGCGTTGAAGCGCTCGCTCTCGATGATGGGCTGAAACGACGGCAGATGACCGGTGCGCGACCATTCATAGTCGTTGGCGGCGAGGAACTTCAGCAGACGGAAGATCGCATCACGCTGCTCAGGCGTGCGCTTCTTCGTCGGCATCACCCACGCATGACCATCGATGAAAGTCGCGTCGCGGCCCGAGTAGAGCTGCGGGAACGGCATGACTGAGTAGCCCTTCGAAAGCGGTCGACCGGATTTACGAGCCTCGGCATCGAAGTCGCCGATCAACCAGGTGCCCACCAAGTACACGCCGCCAGCGCCATTGATGAAGCCGTTGGTCGCGGCGGCGTAGTCCTGATTCTTGGTGGTGAGATCCTCGGCATAGATCTGCCGGAACAACTCGACGACTTGCTTGGCCTCGGGCGACTGCAGATGCACCTGCTGTGGATTCGCGAAGAAGTCCACGTTCTGCTGCATCAACAGCGTGTACAGGTTTCGCGTGTACGAAGCCCGTTCATTGGCGAGCGATTGCACCAGATACGGCTTGCCGGTGGTCTGTTTGAACTGACGCGCATGTGCCAGCAATTCTTCGGGGCTGCGCGGCAAGATGGGTCTGCCATCCTTCACCAAGCCGGCTTGTCGAAAATAGTTCATGTTGATGTGCCACAGCGGCGCCCAGTTATCGATGGGCATGCCGTAGATGTCGCCCTCTTTGCTCACACCAGCACGACTGGCCGGCGTGAACGCGTCCGGATCCACGCCCACGGCGCGCAGCTCTTTGCCGATGGGTTCGAGCAGCTTTCTCGATTGATAATCCGGAATCGCCGACAGATGCATGGTCACCAGATCGGGTGGATCGCCGGCCGCGAGCTGCGCGGCCAATTGGTTATATCCAGGCCAAGCGACCGGACTGACGCGCACACGGACGTCAGGATTCTCGGCGCTGAACTTGTTGATCAGCGTCGTCATGATCCCGCACTCGCCCTCGGCCTTATCGATGTCGATGCGTGAGCCGTACTCTGCCTTGCAGGTACCGAAGAAACGCTGCACGACGATTTCATTCGGCGCCTGGCGAACACCGCAGCTCGCGAGCACGACGCAGCTCAGCAGCGTTGCAAGCGCGCGCTTCATGTAGCCGCCCCGGACACCGCGCGCACGATGTACTTCTGGAAGAACATGTACACGATCAGTATGGGCAGCGACGCAAACACCGCCTGCGCCATCAAGTAGCCGAGCCCAGCCGACTCGGCGAAGTTCATCTGCGTGGACGCAATACCGACGGTGAGCGTGTACATCTGCTCGTTGGTGCCCGACACCAGCGGCCACCAATAGTCGTTCCACGCGTGCAGGAACGTGAAGATTCCCAGCGTCGCCTGAGCCGGTAAAGTCATCGGCAACAACACGCGCCAGAAAATCTTGAAGCGCGAGGCATTGTCCAGCATGGCGGCCTCATCGACTTCGACGGGAATGGCCTTGAAGTACTGAGTCATCAAGAACACACCGAACGGTGCCGACATGCCCGGCAACATCAAGCCCGGATAGGTGTTGTGCAGGTTCAGAGCGCTGAACAGCTGATGGCGCACCAGGATCACAGCCTGCTCGGGAATCGCCAGGCCGAACAGCACCAGGATGAAAATCACATTACGTCCGGGAAATTCCAACCGCGCGAAGCCGTAGCCAGCCAGCGATGACAACGCGAGCACACCGACGCTCATGCCGACCGACACGATGATGCTATTGAGCAGCCAGCGGAACACGCCTGAGCCGATCAAGATGTCGTAGTAGTTCTTCAGCGTCCACGGCGCTTTCAAGACCGAGTTAGTGTCGACCAGCAACTCGGCATTGCTCTTCACCGACAAGCCGACCGCCCACAGCATGGGCATGACCATGACGACGGCCAGCGCAATGGTCGCAGTGAGAATCAAGCGATCGCCAAAGCCTCGGCCCACGGCACCTGATGCGAACTGAGTCGTCATCAGAACGCCTCCTTACGACGCGCAACCAGATACTGCGCGAACGCCGCGATGGCGATGAGGCCGAACAGGACCTGTCCGGCCGCGATCGCGTAGCCCACGTCCCAGCGATTGAAGCCCACTTCGAATATGAACAGCACCAGCGGCCGGGACGCATTATTCGGCCCGCCCTGAGTCATCAAGTACGCCTGACCGAACAGCTGGAACTGCAACACCACTTCGATGATCACGACCAGCGCGAAGGTGCGTCGGATCGAGGGCAACGTGACGTGCCAAAGCGTCTTCCAGCGGCCGGCGTGGTCGAGCGCCGCAGCTTCATACAACTCGCGCGGCACCTGCTGTAACGCCGCCAGGAACAGCATCATTGGCAACCCGATGCACCACCAGATCGTGGTGATCGCAATGGCCGGCAGCGCCAGCTTCGCATCGCTGAGGAATGCGACCGGTGTGCGGTCGAAGGCTTGCAACACATTCGACAGGAAACCGCCGTCGGGCGCGAACACCACTCGCCACAGCAGCGTCACGATGGTCACGGACAACACCGACGAGGAAAAGAACACGCCGCGTAAGAACGCTGCCGTGCGCGTTTGGCGATTCAGTGCCAGCGCCAAGCCCAAGCCAATCAGCGCCAGCGCCGGCACGGTGAGCAGAATGAAATAGAACGTGTTGCCGACTGCGCCGACAAACACCTTGTCGTTGGACAGGCGAACGAAGTTCTCGAAACCGACGAATCGACTGCCGCCGAAGAAGTCGGCCTTGTGCAAGCTCAACCAGAAGCCAGCGAACAGCGGATAGACCAACAACGTCACATACAGAAATAAAAACGGTGCCACATAGAGCAAGTGACTCCAGCGACTGTGCTGCGAACCGGCGCGTGCAGGTTGGACGCGTTCCTGACCGAGATTGCCCAGCTGACCTGCCGCCGCGCTCACATCAGACTCCCGCGTCCGGCACAGCGTGATGACCACGGTCTTGGTCATCGAACAAGTGCGCACCGCTACCGTCGAACTTCACGCCCACGCGATCGTTGAGCGCGACGCGACTGTTGCCGACATCTTCGGCGACGACGGTGCTGCCATCCGACAGGCGCACATACACGAGCGTTCTATCGCCCAGCCGTTCGACGAAGTGCGCAACGCCAGCGGTATCGCCTTGCCCGACCGCGCAGATATCCAACGACTCGGCGCGAATCCCTAGCTTGAATGCGCTCGACGTGGGCAGCGCCGACTTCTCGATACGAGTGGCCACAGTCGCACCATCCGGCAAGCGAACGGACACGAAGCCGTTAGCGCCATCGCTCAACTCCACCGGCGCGAAGTTCATGGCCGGCGTCCCGACGAAGCTGGCGACGAACGCAGTCGCCGGCCGCGAATAGATTTCCATGGGCGTGCCGATCTGTTCGATCTTGCGGTTGTTCATCACCACGATGCGGTGAGCCAGCGTCATGGCCTCGACTTGATCGTGCGTCACGAACACCATCGCCGCATCGACGCGCTGATGAAGCTGCGCGATCTCCAACCGAGTTCGAACCCGAAGCGCGGCGTCGAGATTGGACAGCGGCTCATCGAACAGAAACAAATGTGGCTCTTTGACGATGGCCCGTCCGATGGCCACGCGTTGGCGTTGGCCACCGGAAATCTGCCCGGGCTTGCGCTCCAGCAGATGCTCGATCTCCAGCATCTTGGCCGCGGCGGCGACGCGCTTGTCGATCTCGACCTCGGGCAAACGAACGTTACGCAGGCCGAACGACATGTTCTCCCGCACCGACATGTGTGGATACAACGCGTAGTGCTGAAACACCATCGCGACGCGCCTTTCACCCGGCGCCAGCTGATCCACACGCCGGTCGCCGATCCAGATTTCGCCGGCATCCACCGACTCCAGGCCGGCAATCATGCGTAGCAACGTCGACTTACCGCAGCCGGACGGCCCCAGGAACACCATGAACTCGCGCGGCCGGATGCTCAGCGACACATTGTCGATGACGGTGGCCGCGCCGAAAGTCTTGGTGACGTTTTTGAGCTCGATACCAGGCATGAGTGGTGCTGCTGATAGTTGCTAGTTACGCCTGCACGACCGGCCATCCGTCAGCCGTCCATTCGATTCGCGAGATACGCAGCGTCGGGCGTCCGTCATGCTCGGCGTCGTACGCGTGATAAACCAGATAGTCCGTATCGCCGTCGCGCAGCACCGCCTGATGACCAGGGCCGCGAAAGCGTCGATTGCCCTGAAGCACCACTGTGCCGTAACCGTCCAGTTGCGATTTGCCGTCGCGCCCGACGTATGGGCCAGTGACATCGCGCGAACGTCCAACCACGATGTAGTAGGAGCTACTCGCGCCTCGACAGCAATAGTCGAACGAGGTGAATAAATAGTAGTAGCCGCCGCGCTCTATCATGAACGGCGCTTCGATTGCGCCCGGCGCTTTCTCTGGCGCAGGCCGCGACGCGAGGGAGTATTTGCGCGTGTCGTTCGGCGTCCGCTGGCCGGTGGCCGGATCGAGCGGCAACAGTTTGATGCCGCTCCAGAAGCTGCCCAGCGACAACCAATGATTGCCGTCGCGATCGATCAGATGATTGGCATCGATGGCATTGAAGTCGTCGCCGCGCTGGGATTCCACCACCAGGCCGCGATCCTCCCATTTGAAATCTTTCGAACCGCGATCCAGCGTCTTGTTGGTTACCAAGCCGATGACCGAGCGATTCGAGCCGAACGTGGAACACGAGTAGTAAAGGTGATAGCGCCCGTTGAAGTACGCGATATCGGGAGCCCACGTGCCGCGCGTCCCGGGCACCGCGTCCTGCGCCCACTTCGGGATGGTTTCGAACACCCGGCCATGCAGCGTCCACGTGATCAAATCTTTGGAGGTGCGCCAGGGTAAGAGACCCGTGGGATCCTGAGCTTGGCCGGTGCAGAACAGGTGATAAGTGTCACCTTGCTTGATGATGCAGGGATCGTGAACGGGCGAGATGTCGCCGATGAGCCGATCATTGAGAACCCATTCGGCATCACGGGCCGCGCTCCACGCTTTGCCGCTAAAGCCAAGCGCCGCCCCCATCAACGCCGACGCGCGCAACAGGTCGCGCCTGTGCATACTCATTGTTCTCTTATAACTCAGACAATTAATGGTAGCCAGTTTCCATTTGTCAGGCAAATGCTGGAAGGTCATTCTGCGTTGGCCGAGGCCGCTCGGCGCGAGTCCCGCTGCTAAATCGCCGGGGAGAGCGTAATCCGCGGTCGGCGTGCGTAAACTACCGGCCCAGCGCTGGCCACCGGCACCGGGACTTGGCCGCTGCCCGCGTTTGAGGAAATCATCGATGTCGAGCAAAAAATCTGCCGCCGCGAGGGCCAACGCAAAGGCGCGACGCAAGTCTCTGCGACTGCATGGGACCATCGCGCGGGATCTCGGAGTGCTGATAGTTTCCGGTCGCTACAAGCCGGGCGACATCCTCAATGGTGAGATCGATGCGAGCGATCGCTTGCAGGTGTCGCGCACCGCCTATCGCGAGGCCGTCCGCATTCTGGCCGCCAAAGGCCTGGTCGAATCGCGGCCCAAAGTCGGCACGCGCGTGAGTCCGCAAGCGCGCTGGCACATGCTGGATCCGGATGTGCTGTCGTGGATTTTCGAGTTCGAGCCCGACGACACCCTGCTCTCCAACCTGTTCGAGTTACGCAAAATCGTCGAGCCCGAAGCGGCCGCGCTGGCGGCTCTGCGCCGAACCGATGAAGAGCTGCAAGCCATGGAGACAGCGCTGCAGGGCATGGCTACGCACACCTTGGCCAGCGAAGCCGGCCGACTGGCGGACCAGGATTTTCATTCGGCCATGCTGCGTGCCAGCGGCAATGCCTTCATCGTGTCGTTGACCAGCGGCGTGGGCGCCGCGGTGTCCTGGACGACCATCTACAAGCAGCGCCAGAATCCCCTGCGGCGCGACCCGATTCCCGATCACCAGAAGGTCTACGAAGCTGTCAAAGCCGCCGATCCCAAGGCCGCGCACGCAGCGATGTTGAACCTGGTGGAGCTCGCGCAGCTGGACACCACCAACTCGCGCAAGCCCGTCAAAGCCAAAGTCGCCAACGCCGCTCGCAGCTGAGCGTTGCGCTCGTAAGTTACTAGCCGGCAAGCAATTTGCCGGCCTTGCTCGCCACCGCTCCCGGCCTTTTTACTGCTCCGCCTTGTTGTCCGGCGGCGCCAGTGCCTTAATCCCTCCTGCGCGTGGTAACGCTACCTTCCACGCCTCTGCCGCTGTGGCCGCCGCCGATTGCTCGGTACGACGCAGTGAGATATTGTCTGAGTATTAAACGACACCAAGTTTTCGCGGAGACTCTCCCATGCCTCTGACCGGCCAACTGTTCATCGGTCGCGAACGCGTCGCGACCGCTGCGACTTTTCGCGCAGCCAACCCCACGACCGCCTCCCATCTCGACACGGATTTCAGCTCCGCCGGCCCTGCTGAAGTGAGCCGCGCTTGCGAGTTGGCCAGCCAGGCTTTCGATCAGTACCGTGCGCTCGATAGCGAAACTCGTGCGAAATTTCTGGAGACCATCGCCGATCGCATCCTGGCGCTGGGCGATGAGTTGCTCGAACGCGCGAATGCCGAGTCGGGTTTGCCACTGGCTCGTTTGACGGGCGAGCGCGGTCGCACCATCGGTCAGTTGCGTCTGTTCGCCGATGAGCTGCGCAAAGGCGGTTGGTTGGGCATTCGCATCGATCCGGCGTTGCCGGAGCGCAAACCGTTGCCGCGCGCCGATCTGCGTCAGCGAAAAATTGCTGTGGGCCCCGTCGCCGTGTTCGGTGCCAGCAACTTCCCGCTCGCTTTCTCAGTAGCCGGTGGCGATACCGCCTCCGCGCTTGCGGCCGGTTGTCCAGTTGTAGTGAAAGGTCATCCGGCGCATCCGGGGACGAGTGAGTTGGTCGCGCAGGCCATCACTGAAGCCGTCGCTCAATGCGGCCTGCATCCCGGTGTGTTCTCACTGTTGAATGGCGACACGCGTGAACTCGGCGCTGCATTGGTCGCCGATCCTCGCATCAAGGCTGTCGGCTTCACCGGTTCGCGTGCCGGTGGTCTGGCACTGATGAAGATCGCAGCGGCACGCCCTGAACCGATTCCTGTGTATGCCGAGATGAGCAGCATCAATCCGGTGTTGTTACTGCCCGGCGCTCTCGCTGCTCGTGCCGAAGCGCTCGGCAAAGAATTCGTCGGCTCACTCACCCTGGGCTCGGGACAGTTCTGCACCAACCCCGGCTTGGTATTCGCGCTAGAGGGCCCGCACGTCGATACATTCATCGCGTCCGCCACCGCTGCGCTCGGCGGCGCCGCTCCTCAGGTCATGCTGACGGCCGGCATCTTCGATGCGTATCAGAAAGGCGTCGATCGTCTCGCGAACAACACAGCGGTGAAGACGATTGCGCGCGGTGGCGACACTCAAGGCAAGAACTGCGGCCGTGGCGCTTTGTTCTCCGTGCCGGCCAGCGCTTTGACACATGAGATTGCCGAGGAAGTGTTCGGCGCGTCGTCAGTCATCGTTCGCTGTGCCAACGAAACAGAGTTGGTCGAGGCGTTGGAAAAGCTGGAAGGCCAGCTCACTGCGACCTTGCATGTCACTGAAGAAGACTACGCGTTGGCGCTGAGCGTGATTCCGACGCTGGAGCGCAAAGCAGGCCGCATCCTTGCCAACGGCTGGCCCACCGGCGTCGAAGTGTCGAGCGCCATGGTTCACGGCGGCCCGTTCCCGGCAACCTCCGACGGCCGCACCACTTCGGTGGGCACGCTGGCCATCGAACGTTTCCTGCGCCCGGTGTGCTACCAGGACATTCCAGATGCGTTACTGCCGCACGTTCTACGGCGCGGCAATCAATCTTCGCTGCCGCATCGAGTCGACGGCGTCTACCAGACCGGAGCTCACAGATGAGTTTGCGTTTGATCCAGGTGCGCGCTGCCGACGGGCAGCGCTTCGTCGTCGCCGTCGATGCTGACGGCGTCGCACGTAAGCTCAAGAACTGCACCAGCACGTATGAGCTGGCGCAGACGGCGTTGACCGGTGGCACCACCTTGGCCAGTTGCGTGGCTGCGCGCCTGTCCGATCAACGAGTGGATCTCGAGGAACTGCAGACGTGGAATCGTTTGCTGCCGCCCATCGATCATCCCGATCCGGCGCACCTGTATCTCACCGGCACCGGCCTCACGCATCTCGGCTCGGCCGAAGGGCGCGACAAGATGCACAAGGCCGCGGCCGGCGGCACACTCACCGATTCCATGCGCATGTTCAACATGGGCTTGGAAGGCGGCAAACCCGCCGCCGGTGAGGTGGGCGTGCAGCCTGAATGGTTCTACAAAGGCGACGGCTCGTGCGTCGTCGGCACAGGTGCAGCATTGCCTTCCCCTGACTTCGCAAAGGACGGCAGCGAAGAGCCGGAAATCGCAGGCATCTACCTCATCGACGCCACCGGCAATCCACGTCGCCTCGGCTTCTGTCTGGCCAACGAGTTCTCGGATCACATCACCGAGCGCGGCAACTATCTTTGGTTGGCGCATTCCAAGCTGCGTCATGCAGCGCTCGGTGCTGAGTTGCTCACCGGCGAATTGCCTAACGACGTGCGAGGCATGAGCCGCGTCATTCGCGATGGCAAAACATTATGGGAAAAGCCGTTCCTCACCGGCGAAGCCAACATGTCCCACACCCTCGCCAACCTCGAGCAGCATCATTTCAAATATCGTTTGTTCCGCCGCCCCGGCGACGTGCACGTGCATTTCTACGGTACGGCCACGCTGTCGTTCTCGGAAGGCATTCAAACGCGCGACGGCGATGTATTCGAGATTCAGGCGCCGCCGTTCAGTCTGCCGCTGCGTAATCCGCTGGCGCGCAGCGAATCGCCCAGTGTTGGTGTCCAGGCGCTGTAACTCATGAGCCCGATCAAACTCGCCATCGTCGGCCTGGGCAAGATCGCGCGCGATCAACATCTGCCTGCGTTGGCCTCCAATCCCAACTACAAACTGGTGGCGGTCGCCAGCCCGAACAACAAACTCGATGGCGTGCCCAGCTATCCCGACCTCGAAACTGCGTTGCGCGAGCAGCCGGAGATCGAAGCGGTGTCGTTGTGTTGCACGCCGCAGGTTCGTTACGAGATCGCGCGGTTCGCGTTGGAACAGAATCTCCACGTGATGCTGGAGAAGCCGCCGGGCGCGACGTTGAATGAAGTCGCCGCGTTGGTAGATCTGGCACAACAGAAGCA
>NZ_JAEUPY010000490.1 GCF_016790065.1 Steroidobacter sp. | reverse complement strand
TACTCGCTCGGTGTCGCCATCACGCCAGCGCTGTACCGTGACCTCACAGCTGGTCGCCGGCGAAGAACTGTTGTCAGGCATGCACGCCTGCACCTCTGCGAATCCGCGTGTTGCGCTCGGTCAGCTCGCGATAACGCTTCTGCCACTCCGAGGGCTGATTCACCTTCACCACTTGCACGGCCGTCACTTTGTATTCCGGACAGTTGGTCGCCCAGTCCGAGTTGTCGGTGGTGACCACATTGGCGCCGGATTCGGGGAAGTGGAAGGTCGTGTAGATGACGCCAGGCTGCACGCGATCCGTGACCTGAGCTCGCAACACCGTCTCGCCGGCGCGGCTGGCAATGCCAACCCAATCGCCATCGAGAATGCCGCGCACATCGGCGTCGTGCGGATGAATCTCCAAGCGATCTTCATCGTGCCAAACGACGTTGTGAGTACGACGCGTCTGCGCGCCCACGTTGTATTGAGTGAGGATGCGGCCGGTCGTGAGCAACAGCGGGAAGCGACTGGTCGTCTTCTCTCGTGTCGGCACGTAATCGGTGACGAAGAACTTGCCCTTGCCGCGCACGAACTCGCCAATATGCATGGTCGGCGTGCCGGTAGGCGCAGCCTCGTTGCACGGCCATTGAATGCTGCCGAGCTCTTCCAGTTTGTCGTAGCTGACACCGGTAAAGGTCGGTGTGAGCGCAGCGATCTCGTCCATGATCTGCGACGGATGGGTGTAGTTCATGGGGTAGCCCAGCGCGTTGGCGAAACGCACCGTGGCCTCCCAGTCTTCCAACCCACCGAGCGGCGTCATGACCTTGCGCACGCGCGAAATGCGACGTTCGGCATTGGTGAAGGTGCCGTTCTTTTCCAGGAACGACGAGCCCGGGAAGAACACATGCGCGAACTTGGCCGTTTCGTTCAAGAACAGATCCTGCACGACCACACATTCCATGGCGGTCAGCGCCGCGGTCACATGGGTTGTGTTCGGATCGGATTGCGCGATGTCTTCGCCCTGCACGTACAACGCACGGAAGCTGCCATCGAGCGCTGCTTCGAACATGTTCGGGATGCGCAGGCCGGGCTCCGAATGCAGCGGCACATTCCACGCGGCCTCGAACAACGCACGCACGGCGTCGTCGGACACATGGCGATAACCGCTGAACTCATGCGGGAACGAACCCATGTCGCATGAACCCTGCACGTTGTTCTGACCACGCAGCGGATTCACACCGACGCCGACGCGACCCAGATTGCCGGTGACCATGGCGAGATTGGCAATCGCCATGACCATCGTCGTGCCCTGGCTATGCTCGGTGACACCAAGGCCGTAGTAGATCGCGCCATTCGGCATCGACGCGTACAACTTGGCAGCGCCACGCACCGCCATCGCCGGCACACCGGTGATGGCTTCCATGGCCTCGGGCGAATTCTTGGGATCACTGACGAACGTTTTCCACTTGTTCCAGGATTCCAGATCGCAACGTTCGGTGACGTATTGGTCGCGAGCCAACCCTTCGGTCACGATGACGTGCGCGATCGAGTTCATCAGCGCGACGTTCGTGCCCGGTCGCAGCTGCAAGTGATAGTCAGCTTCGATGTGAGGCGTGCGCACCAACGAGATCTGGCGCGGATCGACCACGATCAACTTGGCACCTTGGCGCAAGCGACGCTTCATCTGCGAAGCGAACACCGGATGGCCTTCGGTGGGATTCGCGCCGATCAGCATGATGACGTCGGAATGCATCACCGAGTCGAACTCTTGCGTGCCCGCCGACTCGCCCAGCGTGTTTTTCAGGCCATAGCCGGTCGGCGAATGGCAAACACGCGCGCAAGTATCGACGTTGTTGTTACCGAACGCCGCACGCACCAACTTCTGCACCAGGAACGTTTCCTCGTTGGTGCAGCGGGAGGACGTGATACCGCCGACCGAATCCTGGCCGTGTTGCGCCTGAATGCGTTTGAACTCGGACGCGGCATAATTGATCGCCTCGTCCCAGCTCACTTCACGCCAGGGATCGGTGATCTTGCTACGGATCATGGGCTTGGTGATGCGATCCGTATGGGTCGCGTAACCGTAGGCGAAGCGACCTTTCACACAAGCGTGGCCCTGATTCGCGGCGCCGTCACGATTCGGCACCATACGAATGACTTGCTCGCCTTTGGCTTCGGCCTTGAACGAACAGCCAACGCCGCAGTAAGCGCAGGTCGTAGTCACGGCACGCTCGGCCTTGCCGATGGCGATCACGGACTTCTCGGTGAGCGCCGTGGTCGGACAGGCTTCGACGCAGGCACCGCACGACACGCATTCGGAATCGAGGAACGACTCCGACTGACTCGCCGACACCTTGGAATCGAAACCGCGACCTTCGATGGTCAACGCAAACGTGCCTTGAATCTCGCCGCATGCTCGCACGCAGCGCGAGCAGACGATGCACGCATCCTGATTGAAGACAAAGTACGGATTGCTATCGTCCCGCTCGGAATGCTGATGATCGCAGCTGGCCGGCAGTTCTTTGGCCTGCGGCAATGAGTAGCGCGATTCGGTGACGCCATTGGCCGCCGCGATCTCGTGCAGCTCGCAGCGATTGTTACTCGAGCAGCACTCGGACTCGCTCGGATGATCCGACAGGTACAGCTCCAGCACGTTCTCGCGCAGCTGCGTCAGTTTCTGGCTCTGCGTGCGAACCTTCATGCCGTCGGCGACAGTGGTGGTGCACGACGCCGGATAACCCTTGCGGCCGTCGATTTCCACCAGACACAGCCGGCACGAACCGAAAGCTTTCAATGAACCGGTGGCACACAGCTTGGGAATTTGATTCCCGAGCAGCGACGCCGCGCGCATCACCGAAGTACCGTCCGGCACCGTGACGGAAAAGCCGTCGATCTCGACGGTGACAGGCTTGGCGGCGGCATCCGCCGGTGTCGGGACAGCGGGTGTCCCTGGATCGATGTAATCGAGCGCGTGCATGGCTTGAACTCCGGCTACTGCACCGTCTTGCGAAAATCTTCAGGAAAATACTTGAGTGCGCTCTGCACCGGGAACGGTGTCATCCCGCCCAGGCCGCACAGCGATCCGTGCAACAGCGTGTCGCATAACTCTTCGACCAGCTGCAGATTACGCTCGCGGTCGACATTGGCGATCACCCGATCCATCAACTCCACGCCACGCGTCGAGCCGATCCGGCACGGCGTGCATTTGCCGCACGATTCCTTGGCGCAAAACTCCATTGCGTAACGCGCCATGCCGGCCATATCCACAGTGTCGTCGAATACCACGACCCCGCCATGCCCTAGTAACGCGCCAATGGCGGCCAAGGCTTCGTAGTCGATTGCCGTATCGAACTGCGCTTCAGGAATGTAGGCACCCAACGGACCGCCCACTTGCACGGCGCGAATCTGTCGGCCCGAAGCCGAGCCCGCGCCGTAGTCATAAACCAACTCACGTAAGGTGAGGCCGAACGCCCGCTCAAACAAGCCACCGTGCTTGGTATTGCCGGCCAGCTGTAACGGAATCGTGCCTCGCGACCGGCCGGTGCCGAAGTCCTTATAGAACTCCGCGCCCTTGGCCAGAATCACCGGCACCGACGCCAGCGAGATCACGTTATTGACGATGGTGGGCTGACCGAACAAGCCCTTGATCGCCGGCAATGGCGGGCGGACGCGCACCTCGCCCCGCTTGCCTTCCAGGCTTTCCAACATCGAGGTTTCTTCGCCACAAATGTAGGCGCCGGCGCCGAGACGAACTTCCAGCTCGAACTGCTTGCCGCTGCCGCGAATGTTGCTGCCCAGATAGCCCGCGGCCCGAGCCGCCGCGATGGCTTCGTTCAAAGCACCATACGCATGCGGGTACTCGGCACGCAAATAGATATATCCCTGAGTCGCACCTACGGCGACACCCGCGATGGTCATGCCTTCGATCAACATCAGCGGATCGCCTTCCATCAACATGCGGTCGGCGAACGTGCCCGAATCGCCTTCGTCGGCGTTGCAGGTCACGTACTTTTGTTGAGGCGGCTGATCCAGCACCGTTTTCCATTTGATGCCAGTGGGAAACGCCGCGCCACCGCGACCTCGCAGGCCGGACAGTGTCACGGCCTCGACGATTTCTCCTGGCGACATTTTGAGCGCACGAGCCAGGCCTTCATAACCACCGTGAGCAACGTAATCCTCGACCGAGATCGGATCGATGACGCCGACGCGTGCGAATGTCAGACGCTGCTGACTCTTGAGTTCTTTGAGGTCCTCGGTGAGCCCGAGATGCAAAGGATGCGCGCGACCTTCGAGGAAACCGGCATCGAACAGACTGGCGACATCTTGAACGCCGACCGGGCCGTACGCTTGCCGGCCAACCGGCGTAGCCACTTCAACCAACGGTTCGAGCCAGAACAGGCCGCGCGAGCCGTTGCGAATCAACTGAATCTGTAGATTGCGGCTGCGGGCTTCGCGCTCGATAGCAACGGCCACTTGCCCGGCGCCGAGCGACAATGCGGTCGCATCCCTCGGTACATAGACTTTGATATTCATGACAATGGCGCGAGCAACGCGTCGAAGGATTCCGGCGTGACCCGGCCATGCAGTTGGCCATCGATCATTACTGCCGGGCTGCAGGCACAGTTGCCCAGGCAATAAACAGGCTCGAGCGTGTAGCGGCCGTCCGCAGTCGTCTGGTGAAGCTTCACCCCGAGTTTGCTCTCGGCATGTGCGGTGAGCTGCTGACAATTCATTGAGCGACAGGCTTCGGCCTGACACAGCTGAATGACATGCCGGCCGGCGGGCGCTTGACGGAAGTGATGATAGAAAGTGACGACGCCGTGCACGTCGGCACGTGACAGATTCAACGCCTCGGCAATGACCGGCACCGCAGCCGGCGGCACATAACCCAGACGATTCTGGACCTCGTGCAACACCTGTAACAGCGGCCCCGGCCGACCACGATAGGTGGCCAACGCGGCCTCGATTTGCTCGCGCGAGTGCTCGTCCAATGGCTCACGCACAGCCCGATCTGCATTCATATCGTCATTCCCCCGCTCATCCTGGGGGATTGTGACACCGAAGTGCAAAATCGACCACGGCACTGCCACCTACCGCGCCGCCCCGCCTAAGCAATAGGCACCTTTGGCGTAAATGCGACTGATTTTGTCGTCCCTGGGCCAGTGCGCGGCCCCGACCAACACCGCCGGGGACCGGCACGCGCAGATCCTGGCGCTTGCCTAAAAATCCGAGGGATCAGCGACCGCCGGCTTTGGTGGCGAGCACGCCGTCGCCGTGCAGCCTGGTTTTGAAGCCGCTGTGCTTCAGGCGGGTGGCGACTTCGTTGGGCACGTCGCGACCGGTGGTCAGCTTGTTGGGTGTGCCGGTGTAATGAAACATTCGCCCACCGCGCCTCAGCACCCGGGCGAACTGGTCATAGAACGACTGCGAGTACAGCTCACCGGCGATACCGAAACGCGGCGGATCGTGAAGGATGGCGTCGACGGAGTCGTCTGCGAGTTCGACAATCTTCTCAGCGACATCGCCCTGAGTGAGCGACAGAGCGCCACCCACCGGCGGCGACCACGGATTCAGACTGCGCAACCAGATCACGTCTGGATTTTTTTCGAACGAAACAATCTGCGCCGCGCCCCCTTCCAGACACCAAGCGGCGAAGTAGCCGAGACCGCCGCAAGTATCCAGCACCACTTTGCCGCGCGGCTCAATCAACGCGACTTTGGTCTGCGCATCCTGAAACGGCGACAGCTTTTCACTCACCAGCATCTTGATGCCGTCGATCTCGAACGTCGGCGTGCCCCACTGCGTCGGCACCAGCTTGATCAGCGACGAGCTGTAACGCGACACCGGCGCGAACTCGCCTTCGCTCCAGTAGTACACCGTGCGCTCTTTGCACTTGGCGAGATGCGGGTACCGCTGGCCGCGCCACAGCCAACCGTCGTCATCGACCGACACCGTCGTGGTCGTGCGATCCAGATCCAGCGAGCAACTCACCTCAGCAGCACCAGCGCGTCGCGCGGCCTGCAATTGCTCATGCACCTTCAATGTCAGCAGCGGTCCCAGGATCGTCATGCTCATCGTCATATTCGTGGTCATGCTGAGCATGATACCGGGGCTTTCCCCGAGCCCTTCCGGACGACGTGACACACGCCGAAAAATTTCCTACTGTCATGAATCGCGACAGTGGCGCTCCGCGAAACGATGCGTACACTGCGAATCAGACCGGCCATTTCACTTAACATCGCCAGCGACTTTCGACGGATCGCCGCGACTGTAGGAGACGAGCGAATGCGCAGAGCGACTCTGTGGGCAGCATGCCTGGGCTTGGTTTGGTCAGCGGCGGCATCGGCAGTGCCGGTCTACTACACCTACGGATACTTCGGCGCCGGCAGTAGTTACGAGAACGGCGACGACGCCACGTTCAGATTCACCATGGAATACGACGTGGACGTTCAGCCGACGTATCTGAACGCCGACGGGGTGCTGGTCACGCAAGCGGATCTCGGCTTGCACACCAATCCGGCCGATCCATTTTTCGGTCGCTACCAGCTCGACTACTTTCATGCGCGGCTGGACGGGACCACCGAATTCCTGGACGCCGACCTGTCGCAGCCCAACCGGACCACCAGCTTCCGGCAGCTTACGGGCGCGAATCCGAGCCAGCCCGAGTATGAAGATGTAGTGCGCTGGGAGTCCGGCGACTACTACATTCAGCTGGTGCGCACCTCCATCATCGACGCCCCCATCGGTCATTACTTTCCGTTCATTGCCGACATCGGCCTCGGCCCCAACATGGTTTGCGCCGGCAGCTGCGGCAATAATCTGCGCCTGGTCGGCGTGTCCTCGACCAACTCCATTCCTGAGCCGGCCACGCTCGGCTTGTTGGTGCTCGGCGCCGGCCTGGCGTTTGCGGTCAAACGCCGGCGCGCGTCTCACTAAGGCATCTTCACCCGCAGCGGCATCGGCAACGATGCCGTGCGACTGGGCATCGGCGCGCGCTCCGGCGGCGTCAGCCCAGTCACCAACTCATCGATGCGCACCGCCTGCCCGGTCTTGAAGCATTGATTGGCGGCCACGCCGACCAGAATCGAATACGCCCCGCCTCGCTCATCCGACACGCGCCTGAATTTGTCGGGCGGCGCCTCGCCAAATATTTCATTCAGCATCACGTCGTCGCCACCGCCGTGTCCGCCGGTGCCGGTCCATGGCTCGATGTCACGTGGCGCGCCTCGCAACGGAACGATTCGCGTGCTGACACCGTCGTCTTTGATCTTGCCTTGAGTCTCATCGGCACCGGCCACGCCGGCCTGCTCCACCACCTGATGTTCGATCCGGCCCTTGGTGCCATTGAAGGCGATCCGATAACCCTCCCAGGAGTTGAAGGCATTCAGTGAATAGCTGAGCGTGGTGCCCGTGTCGTAACGGACCACCACATTCATGGTGTCTTCGATGTCGATGTCCGGACGCCAGACGCACTGATCGCGGAAGTAGCCGTCGTGTGCCTCGTTATCCAGATAGAGCGACTTCAACCCGGGATCGGCCGCCAGATCGAAATAGAAATTACACGCGTCCTGTTCCGGACAGGTCACGCAGCGTTCGTGATGACTCCTCAGCCCCATGCGCTTGGCCATGCTCGGCGTATAGAACTGCCGCTCGCCCACCGCCACCACCGACTGCGGCTGCGCTCCCAACCACCAGTTCACCAAATCGAAATGATGCGTGGCTTTGTGAATCATCAAGCCGCCGGAAATCGCCTTGTGGCTATGCCAGCGACGGAAATAGTCGGCGCCATGCACCGTATTCAATAACCAATTGAAGTCCACCGACAGCACTTCGCCGATGTCATTGTTCATCAGCATTTCTTTGATCTGACTGCGTGGCGGCGAATAACGATAGTTGAAGGTCACGCGCACGTGACGGCCGTTGCGCTTGCATGCATCGAGAATGCGTTGCGCCTTCTCAGCGGTAGTCGTCATCGGTTTTTCGGTGATGACGTCGCAGCCCGCATCCAGAGCTCGCACTATGTAATCGTCATGAGTCGCATCGGGCGACGTCACGATGACTGTGTGCGGCCTGGTCTCGCGAATCATCCGATCGAAGTCGGCCGCTTCATACCCCTTGGGCCGACTCGCGCCGGTGGCCGCGATGGTCTTGATTGCCAGCGCTATTCGCCCAGGATTGGTATCGCTAACGCCAACCACCTCGTTAGAGTCACGAAATCTTCCCGTGATAGCGGTAGTAAACATCCTTGCGCGCGAACCCACTCCCACCACCGCGAAGCGCTTCCTTGGCGTTGCGGCATACGCAGTTCCAGCCAAACCGACGGCAACCGCACCTGCTGACTGCAGCAGGGTGCGCCGATCGACGCCCCCACGACCCTGATCGTTCATGCGTAAACCCCCTATAAAATAAGCCTTTCGTCACGACCGGCGGTGTTGCTGCACCAACCGCTCGCGAGCCCCGGGCAAAGATATTTGTCTGCTTTATTCCCTAACTATTGTCGAGCGTTGACAGCGAATCTTTAGAGCTGCATCGCAAACTCGACTCTAGCCAACTTCAATCAACTATGATAATTCTCGCTCATTGTCGGTCACGACGCCATAAAAATGGTAGCGATATCACGTAAGGGAGCGTAACAGTGCGGCCGGTATGAGCCGGTGGCTATCAAAATGATTCAAAACCGCTCACGGAGACGGGAGCGCTGGATGAACAAATTTCTTTCATAGGGGGCTATGAATGGTCAGCAGATATAAACATCGCCATCGAGCGGTTGTGCTCGGCTGTGCGGTCATCGCGGGTTCCAGCTTCGGTGTGCAGGCTCTGGCACAAGAGTTACAGCGCACGGAAGTGGAAGAAGTGTTGGTGACAGGTTCAAGAATCGCGCGCGAAGGACTCGACACCTCGACGCCGGTCAGTGTCATCAGCGTAGAAGATATAAAACTCTCGGGCGCCGCCAACGTCGAAAAGATCCTGAGCGACGCGCCTCAGTTCGTAGGCTCCACCAACGGCGGCGCGAGCGCGAACACCGTGCCTGGCGGCACCGCTGATGTGAACCTTCGCGGCTTCGGCGCGTCACGCAACTTGGTGCTCGTCAACGGCCGTCGCTTCGCCATCTACGGTCCAGAGCAAGTCACTGACCTCAATACTATTCCCACCGCGTTGATCGAACGCACGGAAGTCGTGACCGGCGGATCCTCGGCCGTGTACGGCTCCGATGCCATCACCGGCGTCGTGAACTTCATCATGCGCGACGACTTCGAAGGCGTCGAAGCGACCGCGCAGACCAGTTACGACAGCCCGACCAGCACACCGACCTACAACATCGACGTGACTGCCGGCGGCAACTTCGCGGACGGACGCGGCAACGCCGTCATCTCCGTGAACTATCTCAATCGCGGCTCGATCTCTCGCGGTGAACGCGGCGAATGGGCTTTCTTCTCGCTGTCCGATGGTTGCGTGACACCAGCGTCGGCCAGTCGCGATCAGCCCGGTGTGCCAGTGTCGGTGCCGTCGGGTTCGACGTGTCGCGCAGCGGGTGGCGTCCCTGGTCTCATCGCCGGCGGCAGCGGCGACATTCCTAACGGTCGCTTCACCGGCGTGCCCGTGCCCGGCTCGGCCACGTCGAATCCTGGCTTGAATGCAGCGCTAGCAGCCGCAGGTCTCGGCGGCATGACCTCGCGCGGCTTCACTTTCGACAACGCGGGCGGCACGGTGCGTCCGGCACTCACACCGCAAGATGACTTCAACCTCGGCCCTGACAACTACCTGCAAGTGCCGCAGGAGCGCTGGATGGTGAACGGGTTCAGTCATTTCGACTTCACCGACAAAGCCACCGGCTATCTGGAGTTCCACTTCTCCAACAACCGCGTCGATCAACAATTGGCACCGACCAACATCGGCGGCCCGTTCTTGTTCAACATCAACAATCCGTATCTGACGACTCAGATGCAGGAAGTGCTACGACAGCTGGACATCGCTGAAACCGCACCGACCACCGTGACCACCGGCACGAGTTCGCGCGTGAATAACCCGAACGATGGTTTCGCCGTGATCAACGTCGGTCGGCGCCTCGTCGAAGTGGGCCTGCGAGAAAACGTTTCGGATCGCAATGTCTGGCGCATGGCGTTGGGCATGCGAGGCGACATTGGCGATGTCTCGGAGAACTTCTTGAGCGGCCTCGCCTACGATGTTTACTACACGTTCGCGCGAACCGAGGAAACGAGCCGTCAATCCGGCAACGTTTCTCGTAGCCGTTTCCAGGCCGGCTTGCTATCGAGTGGCGGCGCTGCGCCGTTGCTGAATATCTTCGGCCAGAATCTGTCGCCAGCAGCGGTCAATGCAATCTCCATCGGCGCCACCAACGTGACCGAAGCGGAGCTGCAGGTCGCCGCCGCGACGTTGTCCGGCCAGTTGTTCGACTTGCCCGCCGGCCCGCTGGCGTTTTCCTTCGGCGCCGAGTGGCGCTATGCCTCATCCAAGTTCGTGCCGGATGAGTTCCTGCGCTCGGGTGACGTGGTCGGCTTCAATCCCGGCTTGCCCACCGAAGGCGACGTGACGGCCAAGGAAGTCTTTGGCGAGTTACGCATCCCGATACTCACCGGGCTGCCGTTCGTCGATAACCTGGCCGCGAACGCCGCGTTCCGCCGTTCCGACTACGACCTCGAAGGCGTCGGCGACGTGTGGACGTATTTGTACGGCCTCGACTGGCGCTTGAACGAGACCGTGGCATTCCGCGGCCAGTTCCAACGCGCCATTCGCGCACCGAATGTCGCCGACCTGTTCGGCGGCCTGCGACAAAGCGTCGAGCCGGCCACCGATCCTTGCTCCGACAAGCAACCTGCGTCGGCCCGAACCGATGCCGTGCGCGCACTGTGTATTGCCAGCGGGGTTCCAGCGGCGTCCGTGTTCGGCGGCGGCGTACAACCGAACACCATCATCCCGGCATTGTTCGGCGGTAACCCGAATGTCGGCGAAGAGGAATCGGACACACGCACGTTCGGTGTCGTACTCACGCCATCGATACTGCCGAAGCTGGCCGTGACGCTGGATTACTTCGACATCACTCTCGACGGTGCGATCGCGCAGCTCGGCGGCGGCCTGAACAACACGCTGAACCTCTGTTACAACATCATCCAAGACATCAACAGCGAGTTCTGCCAGGCCATCAACCGCAATCCGGTGACTGGCGAAATCAGCGTGCCGTTCTACGCCGAGATTCGTCAGGCCAACACCGGCGGCTTGGCAACGTCCGGCTTCGACCTGATCGCGCGTTACGGCTTCGACTTCGGCTGGGGCCTGTTCGGTAATGGCAGCGAACTCAACATCAGCACGGCTTGGACGCGCACCGATGAGTTCACACTCACACCTGTGCAAGCGTTCCCGAACGTGAAGAACCGTTGCGTCGGTTCCTATGGCACCACTTGCGGCGAGCCCATTCCCGAGTTCAAGGGCGTGACTCGCTTCACCTGGATCAACGGCCCGTTGAGCCTGAGCCTGCGGCATCGATACATCGACGATGTGACAGTAGATCGCTATCTGCTGCCGCTACGTTCGGGGGCCACGCCGCCGACATACGCGGACTTGGTGAATCCCAAACTCAGGGCTTACAACTATCTGGACTTCTCGTTCTCGTTCGACGTCGGCAAATCCGTGGAGATCTTCGGCGGCGTGAACAACCTGCTGGACGACGATCCGCCGGTGGTCGGCAGCGCGCAGATCCGCGCCAACACGTGGCCTGCGACCTACGATTACAATGGCCGGCAGATGTTCATCGGCATGACGGTCCGGACGTTATGATCGAAGTGGCGGTGTGACGGTCACCCCCAAGTCGATAGGCCGTCATGCCGCCACAGGGTTTGTGTTCGATATGAAGCTGTTTGCGTTGGTTCTGGTCGCGGCGCTCGTATCTGCAACTGCGAGCGCTCGCGCCGCCGAGGCCCCGCGGTCGTACCGCAACCCGATCTTGCACTCGGATTACTCGGATCCGGATGCGATCCGCGTCGGCGACCGGTATTACCTGGTGGCCTCGACCTTTCACTACTCGCCCGGGCTGCCGGTGCTCGAATCCAAGGATCTGGTGCACTGGACCTTGGTGAGTCACGTATTGGCGCGCCTGGACTTCGATGCCAACTACGATCTACCCGGCCCGGTGGAATTCGACGACAGCACCGAGCGCATTCCATTCAACACCCAGATAGGCCATCGCTACGCCGCCGGCGTGTGGGCACCTTCGATTCGTTTTCACCAAGGCCGCTTCTACGTGTACTTCGCCACGCCCACGGAAGGCGTATTCATGGCGAGTGCCGCACGCGCCACTGGCCCGTGGAGTGCGCCAGTCAAAGTCATCGACGAACCGAACTTGGAAGATCCCTGCCCGCTCTGGGATGACGACGGCAATGCCTATCTGGTTCATTCGCGCGTCGGCGCCGGGCCGCTGATCCTCCGCAAGATGAGCGCTGACGGCACCAAGGTGCTGGATGCCGGCAAGGTCATTGTCGAAGACAAAGAGCGGTTACCCACTCTCGAGGGGCCGAAGCTGCTCAAGCGCGATGGGTACTACTACATCTTCGCGCCTTACGGTGGCGTCGGCGAAGGTCCGCAAGCGGTGCTTCGTTCGCGCGACGTCTATGGGCCTTATGAGATTCGCACCGTGCTGTCTAAAGGCACTACGCCCGTGCAAGGACCTCATCAAGGCGGCTATGTGGAAACGCCGTCGGGACAAGGTTGGTTCTTACACTTCAACAGCACGGGCGCTTACGGCCGCATCGTTCATATGCAGCCGGTGAGTTGGGAGGATGGCTGGCCCGTGATGGGCGAACTGTTACCCGGCGCGCCGAATGGGCAACCGGTGTTGACACATGCAGTGCCTGATGTCGCTGGCAAGTTCGATCCCGTGTATCCGCAAACGTCGGATGAGTTTTCTACTCCGAAGCTGGGACTGCAGTGGGAGTGGAATCACAACCCTGCCAATACCCACTGGAGCTTGAGCGAGCGTCGCGGCTTTTTGCGCTTGAAGGCTCTGCCCGCACCGAACTTGGTCAGCGCTCGGAACACACTGACTCAGGTGCTACACGGCCGCTCGTCGCAAATCACAACTCGCATCTCGGTGAAGGGAATGCGCGATGGGCAGAAGGCCGGGCTTGCGATGTTCGGCAAGCGACCGAGTTGGCTTGGCGTGACTCAGGTGGCCGGGAAGCGGCAGCTCACCTTCTCTTATGCAGGCAATGACGCGCTTGGCGATGTCATCGCCGTCGACTCGCTGCTGCTGCGAGTGAATGTCGACGACGAGTTCGCTCGCTACTCCTACAGCCTGGACGACGGCAAAACGTTCGCGCCGTTCGGCACGCGAGCCAAGCTGATGTTCAGCTGGTGGAAAGGCGCTCGGCCGGCGTTGTTCACCTATGCAGCCGACAAGAATGGCAGCGGTGTGGTGGACTTCGATTGGCTACGCGTCGAAGACACTCGCATCGACCGGGAGGCGCTGGTGAAGCGGCACAATCCCGTGCTGACGCGCGTCGACCCGTCGTCGCCCTTGATGGTCGGCAACGGCAACATCGCATTCACCGCCGACATCACAGGCTTGCAGACGTTTCAGGAACAGTACTCGGCGCTGACACCGCTGCTCACTCAAGCGCAGTGGGCCTGGCACAGCTTTCCGAATCCGCAGGGCTACAAGTACGAAGACAGCCTGGTCCCGGTGAATGTCCGAGGTCAGCAGCAACAATATCCTTGGCTCAAAGATTGGTCCGAAGCCAAGCGGCCGGAGATTCAATGGCTGCGTGAGAATCCACATCGATTCTCGCTAGGTCGGGTCGGCCTGCATCTGTTGTCTAAGACGGGTCAGCCAGCCAAGTTCACCGACCTTCAGGCACCGACACAAACGTTGGACCTGTGGAGCGGCACGCTCCACAGCCGCTTTCAATTCGAAGGCCAGCCGGTGGAGATCGAAACCAGCGTGCATCCGCGCTTGGACATGCTGCTGGTCCGGATCAAAGCCCCCGTACTCAAGCGTTCTCAGCTGGGTCTCGATCTCAAGTTTCCGGGCGTGGCCGCGCAGCTCAACCCCGATCCGGCGGATTGGACGCATCCAGAACGTCACGTCACTGAGATTCTCAGCAAGACCTCGCGCCGGCTGTCTGTGCAACGACGACTCGATGACGCGAACTATTTTGTTGAAGCCGCTAGCGATGAAGACGTGACGTTCGAGTCGGTTGGCCCGCATGTTATTCGCGTGCAGCCCACAGACGATGACGGTGTGTTCGAGTTCAGCGTGCTGTTCTCTCCGGAACGTCATCCGCAGCCGCTACCGTCAGCGACCGAGTCGCGCTCGGCGGTGATCGCAGCGTGGGACTCGCATTGGAACAATGGCGGTGTGATCGACTTTTCTGGCAGCACCGACCCACGCGCCAAGGAACTCGAGCGTCGAGTTGTGTTGTCTCAGTACTTGATGGCACTCAACGCGGCGGGCACTTTGCCGCCTCAGGAAGAGGGACTGTTCTCCAACAGTTGGAACGGCAAGTTCCATCTGGAGATGCACCCGTGGCATGCCGCGCACTTCGCCTTGTGGGGTCGCACCGAGCTGCTCGAACGGAGCATGCCTTGGTATCTCCAGCATTTGCCCCAAGCCAAGGCGCGAGCAGCCTCTCACGGTTTGAATGGTGCTTGGTGGCCGAAGATGGTTGGACCCGAGGGTCGCGAGAGTCCTAGCACCATCACGCCGTTCTTGATGTGGCAGCAGCCACATCCCATTTTTCTCGCCGAGCTGATCTATCGCGACCGCCCCAATCCGGTGACCTTGGCCGAGTATCGAGAACTGGTATTCGAAACGGCAGAGCTACTCGCTTCATATGCTCACTATGACGAGGGTCGTGGCCGCTATGTGCTGGGCCCGCCGCTGATTCCAGCGCAGGAAGTGTTTCCACCGTTGAGCACAGTCAATCCAACGTTCGAGCTGGAGTACTTTCGATTTGGCCTGGCCACGGCGCAGCTCTGGCGCGAGCGATTGAAGCTGCCTCGTAAGCCGGAGTGGGATCGGGTATTGGAGAAGTTGTCGCCGCTGCCGGAACGAGATGGGTTGTATCTGGCGGTTGAGTCCTTTCCGCAGCAATGGGAACAGGCACGCAGCCCCTTGTGCTCCAACGGCGCGACCTCGGAAGAATGCTGGAATCGGGATCATCCTTCGTTTCTCGGCGCGCTCGGGCTACTGCCCGGCACCGGTATCGACAAGGAGACCATGCGACGAACCTTGCGCGCGGTGGAGTCGAGCTGGGATTTGAGACAAACATGGGGATGGGATTTTCCGCTGCTGGCCATGACGGCCGCGCGTCTTCATGAACCGGAGAAGGCGGTAGACTTTCTATTGCACGAGTCGAAGAATTTTCAGTTCGGCGTTAGCGGCATGACACCGCGGGTTCATCTGAATGAACATGCAGCGGATCTTCTACCCGCCTCCGGTGGTGCCGCCAACGCCGACCCGAATTATCGCCGCCTCGCCGAAACCTACTTTCCCTCCAACGGTGGCCTGCTACTCGCCGTCGGAATGATGGCTGCGGGCTGGGATGGCGAACTCGGCTACTTGCCGGGATTCCCGAAACAAGGCTGGAAGGTACGCGCCGAAGGCCTGCGCCAGTTGCCTTGATTCGCACGCTGAATCGATGCATTCAAGCATCGCCGCTGCTGGAAATCTCGGCCGGCGTCAGGCCGTAAATGCGGGCGGCCGTACTGCCCCAGATCCACTCACGATCCGAGGCTGACAGTTGCGCCGACCAGCGCTCGACGATGTCGGCCGCTTCGGCGTACGAAGCCACCAGCAAGCACACCGGCCAATCCGACCCAAACAGCAACCGCTGCGGCCCGAACATCTCCAGTGCGACATCGAGGTAATCGCGCAGATGAGCCGCATCGAACTTGCCACTCGCATCGTTGGCTTCCGTCACCAGCCCCGACAGTTTGCAAACCACATGCGGCAGCGCTGCGATCGGCGCGAGATCCCGGCGCCACGAGTCGAGCCGGCGATTGCGAATGTTCGGCTTCCCCAAGTGATCGAGCACCAGCCAATGCTGGTCGCTGCGCCGACTGAAGTCCGTCACTGCCGGCAGCTGATCGGCGAAAATCAGTAGCTCATAAATCATCTGTCGGCTTTGAAGCAACGCGACGCCGCGTCGAAACGCAGCGCTATCCACCAGCTCACCGGCATTCGGATCGCCTTGGAGAATGTGGCGAAAGCCCATCAGCTTGCGATTGCTCGCCCAACTTGCGAGCCGCTGAGCCAGCGAATCGGAGGACAGATCCACCCAGCCGATGACTCCTGCCACCCACGGATACTGCCCGGCGAGGTCCAACAGGAAGTCAGTTTCACGCTCGGCAACCCTGGCTTGCACAGCGATACAACTATCGATGCCCGCCGCATCGAGCAGCGGGCGCACATCCTCAGGCAGCAGGTCGCGCTTCAGCCCCTGCATATCCGCGCTGATCCACGGATATTCCTGTGAATCGTAGCGCCAGAAATGAATGTGCGAATCGACGCGCATCAGGCACCGTAGGCTTTGACCTGCTGGCGCTGTTCGCCGAGTTTATCGATGCCCAGACGCACAACATTGCCGGGACGCAAATACACTGGCGGCTTCTGGCCCAAACCGACACCAGCCGGCGTGCCGGTGGAAATCACATCGCCGGGCTGCAAACTCATCATGCCGCTGAGATAACTGATCAAGAACGGAATACGAAACACCATGTTGGTGCTGTTACCGTTCTGATAGCGCTTGCCGTCCACTTCCAGCCACATGCCCAACGAATGCGGATCGGGCACTTCGTCTTTAGTCACCAGCCACGGGCCGGTGGGGCCGAAGGTGTCGCAGCCTTTGCCTTTATCCCAAGTGCCGCCGCGCTCGAGTTGATACTCACGTTCGGACACGTCGTTGATCACGCAGTAGCCGGCGACATGCGACAGCGCGTCGGACTCATCGATGTAACGACCGCCTTTGCCGATGACCACACCGAGTTCCACTTCCCAATCGGTCTTGAGCGAGCCGCGAGGAATTTCGATGGCGTCATTCGGCCCGACCACGGCACTGGTCCACTTACCGAACACCACCGGCTCGGCCGGCAGGGCCAGATTCGACTCCGCCGCATGATCGGAAAAGTTCAAACCGATACAAATGAACTTACCGATGCGGCCAACGCAGGCGCCGAGGCGCACACCCTCACCCACCACCGGCAGCGTCGATGGGTCGAGCGCCGCGAGTTTGTCGAGACCTGCGGGCGTCAACGTGTCACCGGCGATGTCGGTCACGACGCCGCTCAGATCGCGAATCTTGCCGCTGGCGTCCAGCAGCCCGGGTTTTTCCTGGCCCAGCGGGCCGAAGCGAAGTAGTTTCATAAACTCACTCGTTGAAAGTTGGGGACCGGCAGGCCGTCTAGGCAGTCCAGCCGCCGTCGATGGTGTGCGTCTGGCCGGTCACGAAGGCGGAGTCATCGCTCGCCAGATACAGCGCCAGCAACGCGATCTCTTCCGCCGTGCCGAGCCGGCCCATGGGCTGGCGTGCGATGAACGCTTTACGCGCGGCTTCGTGGTCACCGGTAGCCGCCATGCGCTGATGGAGCGACGGCGTATCGACCGTGCCCGGGCAGATCGCGTTACAACGAATGCCGCGGCTGATGAAATCCACCGCGACCGACTTGGTCAAACCGACGATGGCGGCTTTGGTCGCCATGTAAGCGAACCGATTCGGTACCGCCTTGAAGCCGGCGATCGACGACATGTTGATGATGGAACCGCCGCCAGCATCCAGCATCTTCGGCAGGAAGGCGCGAATGATTCGATACATGGGCGTCAGGTTCAGATCCACCGACGTGGCCCACGCGTTGTCGTCACATTCCAGGATGGTGCCGGTGTGAACGAAGCCCGCGCAGTTGAAAATCACGTCGACCTTGCCGATCTCTGCAGCCAGCGCAATGATCGCGGCCGGATCCCGCACATCCAGGCGCTTGATCTCGCAACCTTGCAGCTCGGCCAACTTGCCCGCATCGATATCGGTGGCAATGACCCGCGCACCTTCTCGAGCGAACAGCTCAGCGGTGGCGCGACCGATGCCCTGAGCGGCAGCAGTAACCAGTGCAGTTTTGTTCGCCAGCCTCGACATGGGTCCCTCCCAATAGTCGCGAATCGGCCTCCGGAAATCACCGCATGCTAGACAGGGTTCGCGACGTGCCCGAGCACGGTTCGCTCGGGCGACAAACGAATCACCAGATCGGCGCGACCCGGCATCTCGATCAGTGTGTGGCGAGTCAGCCGTTCGTAGTGTTGGATGAAACGCGCGATCTCGGCATCGCTCATCACTTTTGAACCGCGGCCGGCCGATTTTGCGCGCAGCTCATGCTCTTGCTGAGTGCGCCACTTCAACACCACATCGAACGACGGCGCGGCCAGCAGCACCAGCACATCGAATTTGGCGAACAGGCTTTGATACTCGCTGGCCAGCGCATCGTTCACATAGCGGCGCCAGCGGCCGCCGACATCTTCATTGGCTTCGAGTTGATTCACCGGTTGATCCAGCGCCCCGAGCGTTTGCGGACGCGTGCCGACACACCAGCCTTCGAGCAATACCAGGTCCACCGGACCTTCGACGACATCCCACTCTTCCTTGGGGCGACGGTCATCGCGAGCCTTGTCGAAACGGGGCAACGGCACTGGGCCGCCGTGCGCTAGAGCATGCAACGTGTGTACGCCGAGCTTGGTGTCGTGCGTACCCGGCACACCGCGTGTCCCTAACAGCGGATGCACGTGCTTCGCGAGCTTCTCTCGGTCCGCGAGTGGCAAATACAAATCATCGATAGACAGATTCGCCACTTTGCAGCCGGCCTGCGTGAAGCGCTCGGCCAGTGTCTTGCAGACCGTGCTCTTGCCACTGCCCTGACTACCACACACGCCCACGACTAACGGGCGCTTGGCTCGAGCTGTCAGTCGAGCCCGGATGGCCTGTTCAATGATGTCCGCAGCGGAAATGTTTTCAGGCAACACGGTTGGGCGGCGTTCGACCGGCGAAAAAGTGGTCCAGATTGTCGGCCATTTGCATGCCCATGGCAGTACGAGCTTCCAGCGTTGCACTTCCGAGATGCGGCAATAGTACCGCGTTTTCCAGCTCTTGCAGAGCCGCCGACACGGCCGGCTCGCGCTCGTACACATCCAAACCAGCCGCAGCGATCTGACGTTGCGCCAGCGCCATTGCCAACGCGTCCTCGTCCACCACACTGCCGCGTGCAGTGTTGATGAGAATGGCGGTCGACTTCATTTGCGCCAGTGTTTGCGAGTTGATCAAGTGGCGCGTAGCCGCGCCGCCTGGGCAATGTAACGACACGACGTCCGACGCCGCCAACAAGCTATCCAGCGTCGTGTGATGCTCGGCCTCCAACGCGCTTTCTTCTTCGGTGCTGGCCCGACTGCGCGAGTGATACGCGATTCGCATGCCGAGTGCAGCCCGAGCTCGACGCGCCGCTTCCTTGGCGATGCGTCCGAAGCCGACCAGGCCTAATGTTTTTCCTTTCACATCCATGCCCAGCAATTGAGTCGGTGCCCAGCCGGTCCACTTGCCGTTACGAAGCACTCGTTCGCCCTCGCCGGCACGCCGACTGGCCATCAGGATCAACAGTATCGTCAGCTCCGCCGTGGCATCGGTGAGCGCGTCCGGCGTGTTGGTCACCACCACATTCGCGCTCTTCGCCGCAGCCAGATCGATGTGCTCGAAGCCAGCGCCAAAGTTGGCCAGGATGCGGACCTTCAAACCTTCACTCAGCAACAGTGACGCGTCGAGTTTGTCGGTGATGGTCGGCGACAACGCATCGTAAGTGCGCAATGCCGACAGCAACGTATCGCGGCTGAGCGGACGGTCGTCGGGATTCACGGTCACTTCATAGCTGGCACGCAAGCGCTCCAACACCGCAGCCGGCAAACGACGCGTGATCAACAAACTGGGGCGGGACATATCTTTGCTCGAAGCGAGAATCATGCAGTCTCCGGCAGCGGAGCATCGGGGTGAACCAAACCTTGTGCGCGCAACTCGGCCCAGAAGGTCGCGGGAATGGGCAGCGTCAACCACTCCTTCGCGCCACGCACCTCATCTGGATTACCCATGCCTGGAATCACCGAAAGGACCTGCGGATGCGCCAACGGGAATTGCAACGCGGCCGAGGCCAATGGCACTCCATGGCGCTGGCAAACGGCTTCCAACGCGGCGACGCGCGCAACGATCTCCGGCGGAGCCGGCTGATACTCGTACATCAAAGGCGCTTGCCGCCGCATCCCATACCGTCCGTCGTGGGCCAGAATGCCGGAATTGTACGGACCGCCGACCACGATGCCGACTTTTCGCTGCTGGCACAGCGGCAGGAAGCTAGTGAGTGCGGTTTGTTCCAACAATGTGTAGCGACCAGCGAGCAGCATGATGTCGAAGTCGCCGTGAGCCAGTGCGTCTTCACACACTTCCCACTCGTTCACGCCCAGACCGATGGCTTGAACGGCGCCGCCATCACGCAGTTGACGTAATGCTTTGTAACCACCGTCCATGAACTCGGCAAACAAATGGGGATGTCGCTCACCATGTGCGCGCCGACCCAGGTCATGCACATAGAGCACATCGATGTCCCGTCGCAGGCGAGCGCGACTGCCTTCATAGGAACGCATGACCGCGTCGTAGCTGTAATCGAACACGCTTTCATACGGCTCGGGCGAGACGAAGCCCTGCCGTACTCGAGTCAGATCTGCGTCGGGGCGCGGCTCGAGGCGTCGGCCCACTTTGGTCGAGACCACCACGCGCCGCTCCGGATCGAGTTCAGCCAGCGCTGCGCCCAGCCGTTGTTCGCTGAGGCCGAAACCATAGTGAGGCGCGGTATCCATATAGAGAACGCCCTCGGCCAAGGCCGCTGCGACGCTGGCGAAGGCCATGGACTCAGGAATCGCACGGTACAGGTTGCCGATGGCGGCACCGCCAAAACCCAGCAAACTGATTCGGTCTTTGACGCGCGCCGGCATGACTGCGTTGTAACAGCAGCGCTTGGTTGGGCGCTACCGGAGTTCGGGCAGGGCTGCCCGAACTCCGGCTCCAGGTCATGGCAATCGGCTCAGCGCGGGTATTCCAGACTCGGATACCAATCCGACTTGCGACCTTCCGGCGTGCAGTCGAGCACGGTCCACAGCGGCATCAGATCTGGAGCGCCTCGCGGATCCTGACCGGGATCGGCTTGCTCGAAGCCCATTTCTCCTGCCCAGAAGTGCCGAATCGTGCCGTCGCGACGGGTGAACACGTTGAACGCCGCGCTGTCCTCGAACTCGGGCGTGATCGCGTAATAGTCCTTGCTGTAGTCACGACTCGTATCTGAGTACAGCTTGAGGTTGCGCCAGCCGCGTTCTTTCTTGAACGCCACCAAGCGCTCGATGGGCGACTGCGCCACCACCGCGAGCGCGACGTTCTGCTCGATGTCCTGAGCTTCGCCGTCCCATGAACTCAGCAACGAGGTACACATGGGGCACGGCCGCTCCCGTTGCGGGCCGTACATGTAGCTGTAGATCACCAAGGTCTGTTTATCGCCGAACAAGTCGGCGAAATTGACCGGGCCTTGCTCGCCCTGGAATCGATACTGCTTTTTGACTTCGCCACCCGGCGGCAGCCCGCGGCGCATCTCCGCCACTCGCTCCAGATGACGGCGCAACTCGATCTCTTCGGCGAGCAACGCGTTACGCGCTCGACGGTACTCGGCGCTTTCGTTGGGAAAGCTGTTGGTGTTCTTGGCTGCCAGCTCTTTGGCGGGCACCAGCAAGGGCGTCGAAGATTGGGCTTGGGCCATATGCGTCTCCTTGAAACGAAGGGACCAGGAGCAAACGCCTGAGACCGTCCCAGGTGCCGAACCTGTGTCAACTTTCTGCACCAAGGACGCGCCGGGCCGGCTCGAACCGACACCCCGCCTGCCAAAACTTGCAATCGTGCGTCGTGTCCCACAAGGCGTGGCAAGATGCGACATGGATCTGGATCGCTTCGACCGCCAATTGCTCAATCTGGTACAGCAAGACGCCTCGCAGACGGCCGATCAGCTGGCCGAGCATGTCGGCTTGTCGCCGTCGGCCATTCAGCGACGCCTGAAACGAATGCGAGAACAAGGCGTGATCGTGCGTGACGCCGCCGTGCTCGATCCGCGTGCCGTCGGCCGGCCGACCTTCTTCGTAGTGTCGTTGGAAGTAGAACGTGAGCGGCCGGAGTTGTTGGCGCAGCTACGCGAATGGCTGACCCAGCGCGCCGAGATTCAGCAAGTGTTCTATGTCACCGGCGAGACCGACTTCGTCATCGTCGTCACGGCCCGCGACACCGAATCATTCGACGCCATGATGTCGCAATTGATCGAAGACAATCCCAACGTGCGGCGCTTCACCACCAATGTGGTGTTGGGCCTGGTCAAGCAAGGTCTGACCATTCCGGTGCCGCTCGACGATCAATGAGCGGTTTGGCCGCACACGCGAGCGCATTTTTGCAGTTCAACGGCACGGCTGGGCGGCGATACTGAGCGCATGAACACAGCCAATCATGCCGATCTGCACGCTCTGTGGACTCACCTTTGGCCGCAGGCACAACCCACGCCACTGATTGAATTGCCAGCGCTGGCACGCGCAGCAGGCGTCGCTCGCGTGTTCGTCAAGGTCGAAGCAGAACGACCGCTCGGCAGCTTCAAAGCACTCGGCGGCATGATCGCCGGCATTCGCGCTTTGGCGAGAGCCAGCGGCATTGGCGATCCTCGTGAACTCGTTTCGGGCCAGCGTGTGAAATCCCTGCCGAGATTGATCTGCGCGAGCGAAGGCAATCATGGCTTGTCTGTGGCAGCAGCGGCCAACAAGGTTGGCACCCAGGCCATCGTGTATCTGCCGAGAGAAGTCGGCGCAGTACGTGTCGCTCGCATCGAAGCGCAAGGCGCAAACATCGTTCGTATCGACGGCACCTATGACGATGCGGTGCTCGCCGCCGAAGCCGCGGCAGAACATGGCGATGGCTTGCTGATTCCCGATACCGCCAGCGATCCCAACTCACCCGTGGTCAATGATGTGATGGCCGGCTATGGATTGTTGGCGCAAGAACTCGACCTGCAATTGCGTCAGCAGTGGCGCGAACAGCCGACCCATCTGTTGGTCCAAGCCGGTGTCGGCGGGCTGGCCGCAGCCATGATCGATGGCCTGCAAGCGACCCTGCGTGAACCGAAAAAGTTCATTGTGGTCGAGCCGGAGGCGGCAGCGTGCGTTGCTGCCGCTCTGTCGCTCGGTCGAGCAACGCTGCTGCCCGGAGATTTACATACGGCCGCCGAAATGTTGGCTTGTGGCGTCGCTTCCTCGCCGGCGCTTCGTATCCTGCAGAAACATGCCGTCAGCTGTGTCGGCGTTCCCGACGCGGAGTTGTTAAAAACTGTAACCGAACTTCGCCACTTCGGCGGCCCGCACACGACAGCGTCCGGCGCCGCCGGCGTCGCAGCCCTACTGCACATCTGCTCGCGACGCGAGCTGAGAGAAACCCAGCAGCTCGGGCCGAATAGCGTGGTGCTAACGATTGCCACTGAGCGCGCCTTGAGCTAGGAGGTGCGAAATGTCTGACGGTGCCAACACTGCTCGCACCGTTGCAATCTCATCGTCGCCCCGGCCCATTGCCGGCCGCATTTTCCAAATGCTTTGCATCAAATGACACATCGCGCGGCCGGAGCAGCGCCCCACAGCGGCGCGCCAGCAAGCTGAAGCAGCTGAATAGGCCGGCCCAGCGCGCGACATTCCTTTTGCATTTTTACCGGTTCGACCGCCCGAATTAGCTCCTCGGGCAGCGACCTGCGCAAAAAATCACAGCACACTCACAAGCCGAGCCCCGCGAAACGCGTCATTTGCTACCGCTCGCCATGTATAAATCAGTTTAGATGCTTGCCCTGGAGGGAATATTTCTGTAGTAAAGCCGCCTTCGATACATTCATGCGCCGAGCCGCTCCAGCTTGAATGTATCTGCAACGAGGCCGCGCTCTTTTGATACGATGCGCACGTCATAAGTATCATTGGCACAGGCCGCCCCTGGTTCTAACGGAGTCCCGGATTTGACACGCAAGCGAGCAACTAGCCGCCCACGCAGTTACAACTCAGCTCGCTCGTGATCCGAGCCTAAGCGCCCAGTCACTCACCGCCGAGCCCACGTTCCAGAACCGATTCTTAGCTTTCACCATGCGGTCGCCAGTTGCTCGAACCGATACGTCAGTATCTTTTCAAGCAATTGCCCAGATGAGTTCACTACCGCGGAACTTGTCGCTGCGGCCGCGGATTTCAAGCGGCGTTACCCCGAGGACTAACCATGGCAACTAAAGCAAAACGCTCCAAGACTCCTGCTAAGAAAAAGAGCTCGAAGGCCACTTCGCGCGTCCGTTGGACCAGCCAGAACGATCGCGAAATGAAGGCTCTGATCAAGGATCAGACCCCGGCCCGCGCCATCGCCACCAAGCTGAAGCGCACCGAGGCGGCCGTCCGCCAGCGCATCCACAAGCTCGGCCTGTCGCTGCGCTCGTCGAAGAAGAAAGCCCGTCGCTAATTGGACTAGTAGGGTTTTGTAAACATTCGGGGCGCTTGCGCCCCGATGTTTCCTGTGCCGCCGGCGCCGGTTCTTCCGGGTTGGCGGTACACTTGGTTACAAAGTTTTAATACATCCTGGATTAAGCTGCGCGGTCGCCAGCGAGCTCGGTCACCAGTACGATCATGGTTAACCCATGATTCATTACCACTCCGACAGTGAGATCGAGCGCATCGCCACCGGCGTCATCGCTCGCACTCTGCCCAAACCCGAATGGACCCACGCAGCGCACTTCGCCGCCGCGCTCTGGATCCTGCGCCAGCCCGACATGGATGCCGAGCGCGACCTGCCGCCATTGATTCGTGCTTACAACCTGGCCACTGGGGTGCAGAACACCGATTCGGCCGGGTATCACCAAACGATTACGTTGGCTTCGTTGCGAGCCGCGCGCGCCTGGTTGGCGAAATGGCCTGACCGGCCGTTGCACGAAATTTTGAACGAATTGCTCGCCAGCCCCTACGGGCGCTCCGGCTGGCTCTTGGAATATTGGTCCAAACCGGTGTTGTTCTCAGTCGTAGCACGCCGGGCCTGGGTCGACCCGGACTTGCAGCCGCTACCGTTCGACTAACCGGCCGGCTTGGTGTCCAGCTCGAGCACGCGGACAAACATTCCTCGCAGCGCGAGCACGCTCAAGGAACCGAGCACCGCGACGCCCACGTGAATCAGCCAGAACACCGCCGGGCCGAGCGGTTCATAGAAGCGAGCCAGCCAACCGCTGGCGATGCCACCGACGAACAGGCCGAGATAGTACGAGCCCACCATCATGGCGTTCACGGCGACCGGCGCCGCGCGCGACACCAGCGCCAGCGCGATGGGCGCGACATACAAATACGACGCGGCACAAACGAAATGGAATGCGACCGGCCAATACACCGGCACCGCCTTCGCGGGCGATAGCCACTGGCCCACGCTCAACAGCAAACAGGCAATCGCGAAGAAACCACAACCGAGCGCAATCTTGACCAGGTCGCTGGGCTCGGCGGCGCGCTGCGCCTGTCGCCGCCACAACAACATCACCAACGGTGCGAACAACAATACCGTGAGTGAATCCAGCGCCTGAAACCAGGTCACCGGCAGCATCAACCCGAACGGCAAGGAACGATCGACCTGATCGCGCAACCACACCGGATAGGTATTCCACACTTGGGTCTGCACGGTCCAGAACAGTGCAGTGATGGCGAGCAACACCAGGATCACGATGACTTTGCGCACATCGCCCGGCTGCAAGCGCGGTCGATCCGCAGCCGCCACCGTATTCAGACTGTCGGCCGGCAAATATTTCGTGCCTGACAAATAAATGACGATGCCGACCAACATGCCGATGCCGGCGGCGCCGAAGCCATAGTGCCAACCGTAAAACTCACCGAGCGTGCCGCAAACCAGTGGCGCCACGAACGCGCCGACATTGATAGCTGTGCAGTACGCCGTGTAAGCGCTGTCACGGCGCCGATCGTCCTTCGCATACAGCGCGCCGACTTGAGCCGCGAGATTGCCTTTCAACAATCCCGAACCGACGATCAGCGCCGCCAGCGCCGGCAGGAACGCCGCTTCGAAGGCCATCAAGAAATGTCCCACCGCCATGGCGGCCGCGCCGATCAATACTGCGCGCTTGCGGCCGATGACCCGGTCGCCGAGCAGTCCGCCGAAAATGGGAACGAAATAAACCAGGCCGATGTACAGCCCGAAAATCTGTGCCGCCAGCGCTTGCGTGGAGAGCGTGCCGAACACCGACTCGATGGCGACCCGCAACCCGGCGAAACCCGCCACCTGCTCGATGACTCCGGGATTCAGCAGATAGCCAGACATGTACAGCACCAGCAGCGCCTGCATGCCGTAAAAGGAGAATCGCTCCCACGCTTCGGTGAACGCGATGTAGGCCAGGCCGCGTGGATGGCCGAAAAATTCGGCACTGCTGGCGACCGGCGCGACGTGCTGGCCGGTCTCGGCGATGGTATTCAATGGCACCCCTACCCTTCGCGATGGAACGGTAATCCCCTAAGAATCACATTGATGGTGTCAGCCTCGGCGAACCGGTTAGAAGTGCCAAAGCCAGCCCCTTTGGTGCCGTTTTAGCACCGCTCATGACACAATCCCGTTCCCTTTCCAGTCAGAATGCACTGATGAGTGAGGAAAAAATCGCACACCAGCCGGCCGCGACTCTGCCCTCACGCAAGGCGCTGCCGCCTTTTGAGGCGTTACGGGCCTTCGATGCAGTGGCGCGTCTCGGGGGCGTTCGCAAGGCCGCGCAGTATTTATGCCGTGACCACGCCGTGGTCAGCCGGCATTTACGCGCCATCGAAGATTGGACCGGCACCAAGCTGATTCAACGAACCCCAGGCGGCGCAGTGCTGACCGAGGACGGCATTCGTTATCACAAGCAGGTGGCCACCGCCATCGACTTGATCGCCGGCGCCACCGTGGATTTGATGAAGCGCGGCGACGATCATAGGTTACATATTCGCTGCATGCCGGGCTTCGCGTTGCTGTGGCTGTCATCGCGGCTGGGGGAATTCGAGCAGGCCAATCCGGGCGTCGATATCGAAGTACGGCCGCTGGACCGCCTGCCCGACGTGCTGGCCCATCACACCGATGTGGAAATCCGCTTCGTGGCACCGTATGCGGATCGCGTCGAGCTGGCAGCTGAACTACGCAGTGCCGAGATCGTGCATTCGCCGGTGCTGGCGGTGGCCAATCGCGACTATCTGACCCGCTCCAGCCCGATCAACGAACCGCGCGATCTATTGGCCCATCAGCTGTTGCACGAAGAAAATTTCAACCGCTGGCGCAATTGGCTGAGCTTTCATGGCATTCATGAAGACGTGGAGCTGAGCGGCACGCGCTTGTGGCAAGGCCACTTGACGCTGGATGCAGCCCGCCACGGCCGCGGCATCTCACTGACCAACTATGTGATCGCGGCGGACGACCTGCTCAGCGGACGCTTGGTGGATGTGGGCGAAGGCAAACCGGCCTTCCAGCCGCAGGCCATCGGTATTTATCACTTCATCGCGCGTGAGAAGCGCTGGGATTCGCCGGTGATTCGCAAGTTCCGGCAATGGATGCTGACCACCCTGAAGAAACAGCATCCGCATCTCAAGGCCGGCAAGGACTAAAAAACGGGCGCAGTTCGCACCGCGCCCGTCAGTGGCATTACCCCAGGCCAAACTTTTTCGCAGTCTCGTCCAGCGCCTTGCGCGCCTTCTCGATCAATTCATCGACCTGCGCTCGGGTGATGATGAGCGGCGGGCTCAGCACCATCGCTTGATACACGGCTCGCATGATGAGCCCATGGTTCGCGGCGGTGTCGCGGCAGAAATTCGCCGCATCGTCCTGCGCCGTAAAAATCTCGCGGCTCTGCTTGTCCTTCACCAGCTGAATAGCGGCGATCAAACCGACGCCGCGAATCTCGCCGACGATGGGATGCGACGCCAACTCCTGCAACGACTTGCGGAAGTACGGCGCAATCTCATCGCGCGTACGCTCGACCAAACCTTCAGCACGCAGCAACTGAATGTTCGCGATTGCCACAGCACACGACGCCGGATGACCCGAGTACGTGTAACCGTGGGCGAGCGCGCCGCCTTCGTTGATTTCTTTCCAGATGCGATCATGAATCGCGACGCCGGCAATCGGCAGATAGCCCGACGACAAGCCCTTGGCCATGGGCATCAGATCCGGATCGATACCGTAAGTCTGTGACCCGAACCATTGCCCGGTGCGACCGAAACCGCAAATCACTTCGTCGGCCACCACCAGCACCTCGTACTTGCGACAGATGCGCTGAATCTCGGCCCAATAACCCGGCGGCGGGTCATACACGCCGCCCGCGCCCATCACCGGCTCACCGATGAAGGCCGCGACATTGTCGGCACCCAGCTCCAGAATCTTGTCTTCCAGCAAGCGTGCGGCTTTCAGGCCGTACTCTTCCAAGCTCAGCCCGCCACCCTGCGTGTAGTAGTGGTGATGCGGAATCTGCACGAAGCCTGGCAACAACTCGCCATCGAGCGCATGCATGTGAGCCATGCCGCCGAGACTCACCGCAGCGAGCGTGCTGCCGTGATAGCCCAACGTGCGTGCGATGAAAGTGCGCTTGGTCGGTTTGCCTTTGACACGCCAGTAGTGACGCGCGAGCCGAATGACGGTGTCGTTCGCCTCCGAGCCCGAGTTGGTATAGAAAAAATGCTTCAAGCCGGCCGGCGTGACTTCCGCCAACACCTTGCCCAACTCGATCTGCGACGGCGTCGCAGTTTGGAAGAAGCTGTTGTAGTACGGCAGCGTCTGCAACTGCTGAGTCGCCGCATCCACCAGTTCCTTGCGACCATAACCGACATTGACGCACCACAGCCCGGCCATGCCGTCCAGGATCTTGTTGCCGTCGCTGTCCCACACATACGCGCCTTCGGCACGAGTGATGACCCGCACGCCTTTGCCGGCCAGAGCTTTCTGGTCGGTGAAGGGATGGACGTGGTGAGCCACATCCAACGCTCGATAATCCTGAGTCGATCGCAAAGTCTGAGCCATTACCTTCTCTCTGCTCGGAAGGGGCCAGAGGCCCCTTCCATATAGTCACAGTCGCGGGGGCCGCAGCCCCCTGCGACTCAAGGTCAGAACTG
>NZ_JAEUPY010000143.1 GCF_016790065.1 Steroidobacter sp. | reverse complement strand
GTGCCGATGGCCGACGCCGCGCTCGAATCGGTCACGCGATACTTGAAACGCGTGACTCCTTTGAAGCCCCCAGGCAGTGAGCTGATGCTGATGGATGAGTTGGCATTGACGGTAGCGACACCCGCAATGGGTGCTTGCTCTATGGTCACCGTCAGCGGATCGGAATCTGCGTCCGAGTCGTTCGCCAGCACCGCGATGTTTGCAAGCGCTGCGCCGTCCGCACGCATGGCGTCGTTGCCGACGACAGGAATACGATTCAAATGAACATTGATACTGACCGCGCCTGACGCCGTGTGGCCGCTAGCGTCTTTGACCTCCACGCGGAATGTGTCGTCGCCAAGAAAGCCCTGCGAAGGTCGATAAACAAAGGCGCCGGTCGCATTGAAACTGACCAGTGACCCGCTGGTGGGATTGGCGGTGACTGAAAATGTGAGTGTTTCGCCGTTGGGATCGGTCGCAGACACCTGGCCGGTGAGGTCGGTGTTTTGTTTGGTCGAGAAAGCCAGCGATGCCAATACCGGAGCCGAGTTCGTGCGGCCTCCTCCGCCGCCCCCACCTCCACATCCCGTAATACTCAGAACTGAAACTACTATCAGCGCGCCAAGCGCCGATATCCGCCTCGAGGTGTTCTGCATAGCCCCTCTTCTCGCACGTTCGTGCCAGATGCGAGAGCAGAACTTACTGCAAGAAAGCCTGAAACTCAGCCAGCGAATCGCCTACGAAAGCCAGATTGTTTGTTGTTTGTTTGGTCTGCAGCTGAATATATCAAGCTCGCGGACGCCCGACAGCGGCAGTCCGTTGAGCCGAAATCTGTTCGGCCAGCGCTCTAGCTGTCACGGTGCGTGGATGGTTGGCGCCGAGCTGTTTGCCTAGAATTTCCAGGGCCAAATCGATCTCTTGTTGAGCGCCGGCCAAGTTGCCGCGCTTCGCCAGCACGCTGGCCAGTTGCCGCCGAACGTTGCCGACCCGCCAGTGCTGCGGCCCCAATGCGTCGGCCAGAGTCTGCACACCATTGCGTAGTAACTGCTCTGCTTCGGCATCACGGCCGAGATGACTCAGCGCCACTGCCCAACCGTTGCCACTGCTGGCTGTCTCAGGACTGGCACCGCCCAGATTGCTCCGCCGGATCTGCACTGCCTGACGATAGACACTCTCGGCGTCGGCCCAGCGCTCCATCGCTATGTAGAGCACGCCGAGGTTGTTATAAGTGTTGCCGACTTCGATCGCCGTCGGCCCCAGCGTTCGGCGCAGGACGTCTGCGGCCTGCAAATAGACCGTGATCGCTTCTGGGTACTTGGGCGGCAAGTCCGAAAGTGCGTTGCCTAGATTGTTCAAGGCAATGCCCACCTGCGCATGCTCGTCGCCATACAGCTGACGAGTCTGCTCCACCAGTGAACGCAATAACGGTTCGGCCGCGGCCGGATCGCCTTTCACCACCCAGGCATCGGCCAGTGCGCTGGCCGCTTCGATGGTCAATTCGCCGCTCGGCCCATCGGTTCGTAGTTGTTCCCGATACACTTGTTGTAATTGTTCGAGGCCTTCATCCACATGGCCTTGGGCCACAGCAAGTCGCCCGGAGAGCAGCAAAGCGTAAGCTCGATTCGCCTGCGCCTCGGCCGACGTGCCCGAAGTCGCCAACACTTGCCGCACCAAATCCTCAGCCGCGTCGAATTCGCTGCGACGTCGCTGGATGTTCGCCCATTCAATCTTGGCTTGATTCAGCACATCGGGATCGCGCCCCGTACCTGCCAACGTTGCCACAGCCTCGCGGGCTAACTCACTCGCGCGGTTGAGATCACCATCCTCTCGCTTGACCAGTGCCAGATCCAGCAGCGCCTTGGCGTACAAGCCCGGCTCCGACTTCGCTTCAGCTCGGCGCAGCTCCACAGACTGTTCGATCAGCTTGGTCGCGTCGGCATACGCACCTATGCCGCGATAAGCATTGCCCGCCGATTCCAACAACGCGGCTCGCACATCCTCGCGCTGTTGATTCAACTGAAGTTGCAGACGACGCACTCCAGCGTCCAGCAACTGACGCGCGGAGATGTCTTTGGTGCCACTGCTGAGCGGATTGGCGAGCTCGAACAATCCAGCAGTGACATTGGTAACTCGGCGTGCGACTGCCGCTTCCTCATTGGCACGATCTCGCTCGCGTTGCGCCTGTTGTGCCAGTCGCGTCATCGAGAACCCGAACAAGATGGAGACCACAAACGCAGCACTCACGCCGGCCACCGCCCACTTATGAAGTGCCACGAACTTACGTGCTCTATACAGCGTCGAGCCATCGCGAGCGCGGACCGGTTCATTGTTGAGATAACGGACTAGATCTTCGCGTAGCGCTGCCGCCGTTGCGTAACGCTCTTTTGGATCAGGTCGTAACGCCATTTCCAGCACGGCGTCGAGATCGCCGCGCAACGCCTTGGCTCGCGCACCAGCCGCAAACTGCGAAGCTCGCGGAATGCGCCCTTCCAACGCGATCTTGATACGCTCGGTCCGGCTCGAAGCTTTGGGCAGCGGATGATCGCCCGCCAGCAGGACATACAACAGCATGCCGAGCTGATAGACGTCGGTACCCGTGCTCGGCAACTCTCCGAGAATTTGTTCCGGTGCTGCGTACTCCGGCGTCATCACGACTTCGTCGATCTGCGTCAGCCCGTCGCCCGCCACTTGCTGTTCGCCGAGCAACTTGGCGATGCCGAAGTCCAGCAACTTCACCACGCCATCCTGCGTGACCAGAACATTCGAAGGCTTCAAGTCGCGATGAATGACCAATTGACTGTGCGCGTAGGCCACAGCCGATACCGCGTCGATAAACAAACGCACTCGCTCGCGAACCGACAGCCCGCGCAGATCGCAATGACGATCGATACGTTCGCCGTCGATGTACTCCAGCACCAGGAACTGTCGCTGGTCGGCCATGGCTCCGGCATCGAGCAACCGAGCAACGTTGGGATGGGCCAGTCGCCCGAGCAGCCGGCCTTCTTGAGTGAACCGATCCGCCAGCCGGGGCTGCGCGATACTGCTCTCCAGAAACTTCAGCGCCACTTTGCCGTCGAATCGGCCATCACTGCGCGCGGCCAGCCACACTTCGCCCATGCCGCCGCGGCCTATCATTCGCTCGATGGTGTAAGCGCCGACCGTTTGCCCGGCCAGCGAAACATTCGCCGCCGCGACCAAACCTGCCGTCGGTGCCGCCGACGAACTCAAGAAACCTTCGGCGTTCAGCACTTCCTGATCGGCCAGCAACTCGCGCACTGCCCGAGCAATTTCCGGCTCGCGGCCGTCGAGCTCGACCAGCCAACGCTCGCGCGCCCCGCCGTCCAGGTCCAGTACTTCGTCCAGATAGGCCGTCACCCGGCGCCAGGTCGCGGGATCGAGCGGTTCAGCAGTCATTTGCGGTCCAGCTTTTGGTCTCGTTCGGCAGGGATGGAGTCGCGCAACGGCGCTCATCCTACCGTGGAATCGTAAACCGACGACGTAACCCGACATCTGGCCAGGGCCGACAGCGTCGGCGGCATGCTATAAAACCGCCACGCCGGCGAGGATGCCGGGTTGTGAGGAGCGTACTTTGGGTCAGCAGCCAGCACCGGAACCGCGGATGGAATCCGCCGACCTGGGTCTGCACGACGCTGCCGCCCGGCAAGAGCTGTTCGTCAGTCTCTACAACGATTTACGCCGGATCGCCCAACGTGAATTGCGCCGGAATGGCGGCGCCGCGTTGACGCTAGGTGCCACCACGCTGTTGCACGAAGCTTATTTGAACATCAGCGAACGCCAGCGGGTGTTGTTTCCCGATCGTGCTCACTTTCTAGCGTATGCCTCGCGAGCCATGCGCGGCTTGATCATCGACTACGCCCGCAGCCGGCAAGCGCTCAAACGCGGCGGCGCTTTTGAAATCACCTCGTTGCCGACGGACATTCCCGAGCAGGCCGCCGATGTCGAAGAACTGCAACGCCTGAGCGATGCCATCGAACAACTCGCCGTCGCCGAGCCGAGGCTGGCGCAGGTGGTGGATCTGAAATATTTCAGCGGCTTTTCCTTTACCGACATTGCGGCCCTGTGGGGCATGTCCGAAAGGACCATTCAACGCGACTGGGAAAAAGCCCGACTGTTCCTGCATCGAGCCTTGGCGCAGTTGCCCGACCCCTCCTGATTTTTTTTAAAGCGCCGCTGTCGGCTTTGCGCCGCCGATTCCGATGACCTCCAGGCCAACACTTTGCGCACGGCCAGGGGTCAGACGGTGAACAGCGACGTGGTGCCACACTTTAGTATTGCACTTCAGTATGCCCTGAGACTGAAGCCCGGCGACCGCGCCCGCCTGCTCGAAACACTCCGGCAAGACCAAGCGATCGTGCTGGCTCATTCGCTGGGCCTCACCAAACGTGAAGCCCAGATCTTCGCTCTGTTGTCCCAAGGCCTGCGCAACTCGGAAATCGCCAACCGACTGTTCGTTTCGACCCGAACCGTCGATCATCATGTCTCAGCCGTGCTTGGCAAACTCGGCGTTCCGACGCGCGCGGCAGCCATCGCGCTGGCAGCTACTTCAACGACGCCAGATCGATCACGAACCGGTACTTGACGTCGCTCTTGGCCATGCGACCGAAGGCCGTCTCGATGTCTTGCATGCGGATGGTCTCGATGTCCGCGACGATGCCCTGCTTGGCACAGAAATCCAGCATCTCCTGGGTTTCCTTGATACCGCCGATCAACGAACCGCCCAGCGTGCGGCGGCCGAAAATCAACGTGGCCACATTCGGCGACGGATGCGGCTCGCCTGGCACGCCCACCACCGTCATCGTGCCATCTCGCTTCAACAACGCCAGGAACGTATCCAGGTTGTGAGGTGCGGCCACGGTGTTGAGAATGAAGTCCAGGCTATTGGCGTGCTTGGCCATCGCCTCGGCATCTTTAGAAACAACTACTTCATTCGCGCCCAATTCCAGCGCAGCGGCTCGCTTGGATTCTGAGGTAGTGAACGCCACGACGTGCGCACCCATCGCGCTCGCGAGCTTGATGCCCATGTGCCCCAAACCGCCGATGCCAACCACTCCTACGCGCTGCCCAGGCCCGACCTTCCAGTGCTTCAGCGGCGAATAGGTGGTAATGCCAGCACACAGCAGCGGCGCCACTGCCGCCAGATCCTTCTCGGCGTGCGAGATCTTGAGCACGAAATGCTGGTCGACCACGATGTGCGTGGAATAGCCGCCGAAAGTATTGACGGTGCCGCCCTTGGCGTAGCCGTTGTAGGTAGAAGTGAAGCCGTGCTCACCTTCGCAATACTGCTCGAGATCGTCCTTGCACGACTCGCAGGTACGACAACTGTCCACCATACAACCGACACCGACCAGATCGCCGGCTTTGAAACTACCGACCTTGGCACCGACCGAGGTGACGCGCCCGACAATCTCGTGGCCGACGACGCTCGGAAACAAAATGCCCTCCCATTCGCTGCGCACGGTGTGCAAGTCCGAGTGGCACACACCGCAAAACAGAATCTCGATGGCAACGTCCTGGTCGCCCGGTGCACGTCGATCGATAGTAAAAGGCTGCAGAGGGGTGTGCGCGGACTGCGCGGCGTAGGCTTTGACTTGCACTTGGAAATCTCCGGGGTCAGGGCGCCAAACACGTTGGCGCAGGTTGGTATCCTGACCTTGCCGCGCTTCTTTCAGGTAGTCGCATCCCCCATGATGCTTGCCTGATTCCGCAATGTGCCCTCGATCCCGTCCATTCAGGCAAGCCAGTAGCCTGTCATCTGATAGCCGAATAGCGCGAAGCCCAAGGCCATGATGACTACATTGGTTGCATACGCCGAACGCACGAACGAGGTGCTACGCCGCCAGATGTTGAACGCGATCAGGATCAGCGCCAGTGCCGCGAACTGCCCCATCTCGACGCCGATGTTGAACGCGATCATGTTCGGCACCAGCCCGTCCGCTGACAAAGACAAGTCTTGTAGCTTGGTCGACAGTCCAAAGCCGTGAGCAAAGCCGAACAGCAACACCGCTGCGCGCGTGTCGAACTTCATGCCCAATCGCGCGAAGCCGCCGATGTTTTCGAACGCCTTGTACACCACTGACAAACCGATGATGGCGTCGACGATGTAAGCGTTGGCATGAATGCCAGCCAGCACACCGAACAACAACGTCACACTGTGCCCCACGGCGAACAGCGTCACGTACAGCGCCACATCTTTGAGCCGATACAAGAAAAAGATCACTCCGGCCAGGAACAACAAATGATCGTAGCCAGTCACCATGTGCTTGGCGCCCAGATACATCAGCGGAATGAAATGCACGCCCTCGATGCGCTCGAGATAGTCCGCATCGCCGCCCGCCACTCCATGCGCGAACAGCACCGGCGCGAACAGCGCAAGCAGCAGCGACCCAATGCCAAGAAGGCTCAGCTTGGAGCGCATGTCACTTGCTCCCCGCTTTGTTGCCTTCGGTAGTAACGCCGTAGTCGACGATCTTGTCGAAGTAGCCGTTGACGTGCAGCTTGATGGTCACCGGCTGTTCGCTCAGGTTCAACCAGAACCAGCCGTGTTCGCCCTTGAACGGCGCGACCAGCGAGCCGCTGCCGGCAGTGCCGCTCTGTTGTTCTTCATAACGAACCCAGAAATCTTCGTTGCCTGAGCCGGTGGGCTCGTGACCGTGGAAGTCGACGTAGACCAAGCCCCCTTCGGCCTGCCAGGAGAACGTGATGACCTGAGCCGCGTCGAGCAGTGTCTTGATCTCCGTCTGCTGTCCGGGCTGCAGAGTTACCGTCCGGTCTTCGACCTTGGCGAGCTGTGCCTGCTTCTGAAAGACCGCAGGATTGGGCAGTGGCGCCGGTTCGCCGAAATCTGGAATGGCCACTTCGCGGTATGTCTCATTGCCGCCGACCACATCAGTGAACTGCACCGTCTTGGCGGGCGCGTTCAAGGCGGTGAGCCCGAGAGCGCCGCCGATCCGCGTGGGATCGATGTTGTATTCGGCGGGAAGAATGATAGTCACCAACACGGCCGCTGCACCGAGCAGCGCGGCGCCGACACTGATCAGGATTTTTTTCGCCGATGGCGGATTGCTTTCGAAAGGAGAGATTGGCTGAGACACGGATGAGTACCTGTGAAGAAGAAGTGCGGAGGCGCCGTTGGCAGCGCCTCCAGAGATGGTCGCGCTTACTGACTCTTCGCGGCCGAGTCCTTGGGCAAGCCCGCAATGAACTCGGCGCTGGACAACGCGTTGTTCTTGTCCTTGTCGAGCTGCGCAAACTTGGCGGCGGCCTGACTCACGTCTTGATTGGTCGCCTTCAAGTACGCTTCATACTCGGCGAGCGACAGGTCTTCGCTGCCGTCGACATCGTACTTGGCACCCGGGCCGTGCATCCCTTTATGCGCCAACGCCGTACCGACGAACAACGTGAGCGCGGCAATGGAAACGATTCGAATCTTGTTCATGAGGAACTCCTGCTGGTTGCAATCACTACGAATGAAATGAGCGGGCGTAGACACACGTCGCGTGCGCCCTGCTGGCTAACGAGAAAACTTGAATAGCTCAACCCGTGCGCGGCGGCCACGCACGATCAAACTGAGCGTTGGAATTCAGCCGAGGGAAAGTGCTGGCGGACCGCGTAGTGGCGGTCGCCAATAGCCGTGTCGAGAAGACGGCTTGGGAGCGGACGAAGGTGGGAATACGACGGCAACATAGAGTTGTGCCATCAGCAGCGAAACGACCACAGCGCAGGCCAACGGGAGCCAAGCCGCTGAGAACAGGAAACTGGTCTGAGAGCCGAGCGCGCTCTGCAAGGCCACTATAGGGCCATCGGTTGTGTCGGCGCCATGAACGGCACCATCGTCATGATGATGGTGGTCGAAATCG
>NZ_JAEUPY010000116.1 GCF_016790065.1 Steroidobacter sp. | reverse complement strand
TCACCGCATTGGAACTTGCATCGATGATTTGAGGTGTGACGAGCACGACCAGCTCGGTCTCGCCACGACGAAACTGACGCGACTTGAACAGCTCACCTAGAATCGGCAGCGAGCCGAGCGCAGGCAGCTTGGTCACGGTCTTGGCATCGTCGGCACTGAACAATCCGGCCACCACCATGGGCTCACCGGACTGCACATTCATTTCGGTGTTGGTCTTGCGTGTGGCAAAGCCGGGAATGCCCATCACAGCATTGGCTTTGTCGACGCTGCTGACTTCGACGCCGACCTTGGTGCGAATCAGGCCAGCATCGTTGGCGCGAGGCGCGACGTTGAGCAGGATGCCGAACTGCTTGAACACCACGTTCAACGCGCCGTCCTGGTTCTGCACCGGAATCGGCACTTCGCCGCCCACCACGAAGTCCGCCTGACCGCCGTTGATACAAGTCAGCGTCGGCTCGGCGAGCAAACGCGCATCGCCACGATTCATCAGTAAATGAATCATTGAATCGAGCGTCGTGGCCAAATCCACGCCATCGGCACTGCTGAAAACGGGGCCCGCAGCGACGTCCGCCCAATCGATGCCGATATCGCGCAGAGCCGACTTCCGCACTTCAATCAGCCGAGCTTTGATCAGAATGGTCGACTCGGCCTGCAACGAAGCCGGCGGCGCAGCGAGAGGATCGACGACGCCCAACACTTGCACGAGATAAGCGACGCTAGATCCATCGCGAGACCAGATTCGCAGATCCGTCGTGCCGGCCTTGCGACCGAGCACCAGGATCTCCTGCGTGTCATCGAGCACTTTGATGTCGATAGTCGCGCCATCGCCTGCGGACACGCGCTTCACCCCAGGCGTGCGAATCACCAAGCTTTGTCCCTGCGGAACCGAGAGCACGGCGACAGGCGCCTGACTGAGCGCTTCGGGCAACGAGGTGTTGAGCATTAGCGCTGTGACCAACCACGCGCCGGCATGAACAAGGATGCTCATGGCTCAAACTCCGCCGAGAATGATTTGAACGTGCAGTCGTGGCTTCGCTGAGCTCGCCGGCTCATCGCCTTTCAGTAAACTGCTTTTGGTGACGCGAGCAATGCGGCTCACGGCGAGATCGTTCGGCTGACGAAGGGCAACCGTGACTCTTCCCGCTTCTTGCGCGAGTGTGATTTTCGCCGCGTCGGTCGGCGTCACGGCCACGGTGATGGTGCGGAACGGGCCTGACTGCAACCTCTCAGGCAAGGAGTGCTCGTTACTCTGAGTTCGCAATCCCGTTGCAATCACGGGTACGGCCAGCAGCAATGGCATGGTGACGCTGTCGTTGGCCGCCGCCGTCGTGAATAGCAGATCGATGCGATCGCCCGGCGCGAGCATTCCCGATATCGACGCCTCCTCATCGACAGGAAAGGTCAGCGCTCGCATGCCCTCGGGCAGCTGTGCGGAGAATCCTGCACCGATCGCTTGAGCTAGATGTGAGTTGAGGATGGTCTCGCCGCTGCGTACGGCACGCGCCAAGACTCGGCCGGCGATGTCGCCCCATTGCTCTGAGCGCGCAGCGTCAGCATGGAGAAACGTGCTCGGTACTTCGCGCTGTGCGACGGTTTGGCCGGAAAGCACAGCTCCTGGCGCCAGGTCAGCTTTCGCGACCACGACACTGACCAGCTGATACTGCTTGTGGAGCTGCTCACGTTCCGAGCGCATCTCAGTGTTGATGTAGCGCTTGGCTAGATAAGCAGCGCCACTGCCAGCGGCAAGTGCGCCGCCAACCATGAGGGTGGTGATCCAGAGGCCTTTCATTGCTCGTTCCTTGAGCGATGCGTTCAGAAGGGAATCATCAGGGTCCAGGAAAACTCATCGTGGTATTCGATCAACAGGGCCAACGCCGCCTGCGCACCTCGCCACAGCACCATCAGCCCGGCGAGCACCGCTAGGTATTCGGCGAAGCTCCAGCCTCGCTGCAGTTTCATGACTTCTTCCAAGTGACGACGACGGCGGTCCTGGTCGGGCGCGCAGCGTCGGGAATCACGACAAGCAGTGCCTGTTCGGCGTCCCGCTGTGCTTCCAGCACGAAGCCGCGATGAGCTTTATAGGTAGGACGCGTGTCGATCTTGGTCCAGCCATCGCGAATCAGAAGTTCAGAGAACGCTTGCGCTTCCACGAAGGGACTACGTTCGCTCGTAAAACTGATGTGCTCGGATTGCATGCCGGCATCGTCGTACTGCTGCAAGTTGACGATACGAGCCGCTGGCGGGCGCGGAAAATCAGAGTGCACACGAAGTCGCGCGGGATCGAGCGCCGGACTGACCAGAATCGTGCCTTCACTGCCTCCGCTCACAGTGCGTGCATGCACAGTGACGAAGTGATCGTGCGACCGGAACATGAGCACCTGCCACGGTGAACTCATCGATCGCCGTGTTTCATGGCTGCCGGACGATCTGAGCTGCGATTCGTAGTGAGCAAGCACAGCGTCGGCAGACAACCGCGACTCGAACGCTTTCAGAGTCATCGGCAGACCGTTCATTCGCATGCGTCGCGCGATCCACTGTGCCGTGCCTTGAGGCGGAGCGGCGAGATCCGGCAGCGTTTGCGTGGTGCGAACGAGGCGCTCTGCCTGCGCCGGGGCTAGCAACGTCGTGAGGACCAGCGCCGTGATCGTGAGAATGTTCATGGGCATGGCTTACTCCCTTTCCCGCTCGACGACATAGGCAGAGGGCAGAGCGTTGGATCGCGGCCGTAGCTGAGGATCCCAGCTGTACTGACCTTCGCCATAAATGGGTTCGCCTTTACCTCGCGCGAGTAAGGAGAGCGGGCGACCGGGTGATTCCAAAGCTTCGATGAACTCGTTGGCAGTGATGCGATCGACTCTGCGGCCGAACTCGTTCTCGTCGCGAGCCGACCAAGCGTCGCTGAGTAGCGCACCGGTTGCGCGTTGAATCAGTGGCTGCGCAGATTCGCGTCGATCCAGCAGCGGCCGAATGCTTGCTTCGACAGTGGCACCGGCAAACGAGCGGCGGTTCAGTCCCAAGTCGCCCATCTGTAGCGCGTGAGCGAGCGTGCCCACGGGGCCGGAGCCATGCGCGAGTCCGGGCATCCAGAGGTAACCTGTGTCGAGGGGCGAAGCATCGAGAGTCGAGACCGAGGAGATGGCGCCGCTGGGCGAAGGCAGCAACAAAGAGTGCCGATGGTGTTGCCACAGCGGGTTCTGCGAGACACCCGCCGAATGCAACAGATCCAAGTTGGACACACCGACTTTCGGGTGACCGAACGAGCGATCGAGTGCCTCCGTAGCGATATCAGCATCGGATTTGCCGTTGGCACCACGCTCGCTCCACACAGTCCGTTCCCACACCGAATAACGAAGCGCGTCAAAACTCTTGTGCTTCAAATCCAGTTGTTTGCCGAGCAGAGCGATGCCGCCCAGGAACGGGGTCAGGACCAACAGAGCCATGATGGTCTCCAGCAAAGCGTTGCCACGAACTGTCGTTCTCATACGCATGCTCAGAAGCTCCACGCGATGGGCGCGAGCTTCGCTTCCCAGAATGGGTTGAACAGATTTGCGTACTCGTGCCTGCGCTCACCGATGGCTGCGAACGCGGGGCCGCGCGGTCGGCGGAATTCCACACGCGCGACAGAAGCGACTGCCAGCGGATGATCCGACGACCTCAAGCCGAGAAGATCTGCCGTCGCAACGCGTGACTGCGATTTCGTCGCTATAGCCGCGATACGCAGCGAAGCGTCGCTCGGCTGGCCGGCCACGTTGTAGTAAGCGGCAACGCCGGAGTAATCCGAGTCGAACTCACGCGCGGTCGCGCTACTCACGCGGTCGCCGATGCGCTGCCAGTTGTGCCAACCGAGCAGGCCGCGAGTACGAAATTGCAGCTGATCCTCGGCACGCCAGTCAGCGCCGTTCGCGGTCTGGCTCATAGCGGTCGCGCCTCGTTTGCGAAGCTGGACTGCGAGCAAGTTGTCCCGCCAGCCACGCTCGCCAGCTATCCATCGTCGTAGGTCGGCGTTGCCGGTGAGGCTGGCATTCACCAACTGTTGTAACGAGTTGTCGTCGCGGCCGGCGCCGTAGCGTTGAATGAAGGTGGGCACGGCCGCCGATTGGGTCATCAGCTGCGCTTCCAACAATGCTCGCAGTTCTTCCGGCAAGCGCGACAGAGCCGCGCGATTATTGATGAGAATGTGTCGGTCGTAGGTTTGGCCGGTCTGTTCCATCAAGTTTTGGACATTGCGAAAAGCGAGCGACGCCTGCGCTTCCGCCTGAGCGGCGCGAATATTTGTATTCCAGGCGTCGATGGCCGGCACCGCGATATCGGCCGCTTGCTCGGTTGCATCGCGCACCTCCGCGGAGATTTGCTCCGCCATGTCCACGTACTGGCCGACGTACGGAATCCATTGGGTAACGCGATCAATCGCCTCCAGCGAGTCGTTGATGTAACGCACCCAACTGACGTACGACACGAAGTGCCCGACGGCGAGATGATTCGCGATCATCGCGCGGTTGGAATACGCGATGAAGTTGAGATGCCGCGCTGTCCACACCGCTCCGCTATACGCAGCGGCATCCGCGGCATTCGCGACCTGAGATCGCTCCGTCACTTTCTGGCCGATGTTGAACATCGCCACTAACACAGCACTGCTCATGAGGACTCCGAATAAAGCGACCGGAGCAATTTGCCCCCGGTGACGGTTACTGGGCAGCATTGGTTTGCTGGTTGTAGTTGGAAAGGCTGTCTGCCTGCGCCGCGCGGTTCTGTGCCGTGGTGGCGGACGCTTGGGCATCGCTGATGTCTTGGGTCGCGGACTGACCTGCCATTTCGCGACTCATGCCGGCCATCTGGTTTTGCAACACATCGCCGAAGGCAGCGAATAAACCGATGCCGGCCACCGCCACCAATGCGGTGATGATGATGTACTCGCTCATGCCTTGGCCGCGTTGGATCTTTCTAAAGCTCATCGCACTCTCCTTGTGGGTCGATGGGCGAACACGTTAATGGCGCGTGGCGGCCCCAAAGCGGCCAATAAATGCGTTTTTTGCTAGATATGCCTGAACAGTTTTCCTTTGTAGTGTGATTGGGCTAGGGTGCCGCACCACCACCCGGGAGGGACACAATGCGTTTAGCAGTGCAGTTGGCGTTGGCAATGATCGCGGCCGCAGGTTCAGTGCATGCCGCAGAGACTTCGCAGCCGGTCGTGTTGAAAGCGGCCTATCTGTTCGACAGCAAGTCCGGCACGTTGAGCAACGGCGGCACGGTCGTGGTGGAGGGCAATAAGATCAAAGCCATCGGCGCGGGCTCAGTGCCGGCGAATGCGAAGGTGATCGATCTCGGCGATGCGACGCTGCTGCCCGGCTTCATCGACGCGCACACTCATATCACCAGCGAGATCCAAGCGGACTACTACAAGGGCTTCCACACCGATATGTATCGGTTCGCGCCCGAGCAGTCGCACTACGCCGCAGTGTATGCAAAGCGCACGCTCGAAGCGGGCTTCACCACCATTCGTAATCTCGGTGCCGGTGAGTTCGTGGACGTGGGTTTGCGTAACGCCGTGAACGTCGACGTCACCCCCGGCCCCACTATTCTTACAGCGGTTCACGCGATTGGTTCGACCGGCGGTCATTGCGACCAAGGGCCGTTCCCACCGGATCGAGTCGCGCCGCTCGGCGTGATGGACGGTGTATGCAATGGCGCGGATGAATGCCGTACGGCCGTGCGTTACCAGCTGAAGTGGGGCGCGGACGTGATCAAGATTTGCTCATCCGGCGGCGTGCTGTCGGAAGCCGATCCGGTGGATGTCCCGCAGCTCACGCCGGCTGAACTGACCGCCATCGTTTCGGAAACCCATGCCTGGAAAAGAAAGGTCGCGGCGCATAGTCATGGCGATCTCGCTGCTCGGCAGGCGGTCGAAGCCGGCGTGGATTCCATCGAGCACGGCAGCTTCCTGACCGACGAGACGCTCAAGCTGATGAAAGCCAAAGGCACCTACCTGGTGCCGACGCGGTTGGCTGTGTATTGGGTGAATCAGATGGCGGACAAGTACCCGCCGGCCATCGCCGCCAAAGCGCGCGCCACGTTGACCGAACACGAGAAGGTGTTCCGCAAGGCGTTGCAGCTGGGTGTGCCGATTGCGTTGGGCACCGACTCAGGTGTGTCTCCGCACGGCATGAACGCGAAGGAATTCGCGCTGCTCGTGGACATCGGCATGCAGCCGGCGGCCGCGCTGATCTCGGGCACACGTGAGTCAGCGAAGTTGCTGGGCATCGGCAACGAAGTGGGGACGCTGGAGGCAGGCAAGCTCGCGGATATCGTCGCCGTGAAAGGCAACGTGCTGGCCAACATCGCCTCGACCGAGAAGCCCGTGTTCGTAATGAAGCACGGTCACGTGGTCGTACAGCCGTAACTCAGAAGTGAACCCTCCGGCGGGCGCCGGAGGGTTGGGCTAAAGGGTACGAGCCGGGTCAGCTATAACGTCTGGCCAGGAATTCCTGCCACCGCCGACGCGCCAGCATCTGGTAGCCCTTGTCGTAGTCCGGCGCCGAGGCCAGATAAAAGCCCGGGCCGGCGCTGCCATAAATATAGAGTTCGCGGCGATCGGGCTCGACCGCGACGAAGCGGCCCAACCAATTCAACTGTTCCCTGGAAATGGCTGGATCCGCTGAGCCGGCGTGGAACTGCACGGGCACGTTCAGCCGCGCCAGCAAGGTAATCAAATCGGGTCGCGGATCGGTTCTCGACTTGACCGCTGCTTCGATGGGCGTCGACACGGTAACTACGCCGACGATGCCGAGCGGATCGTTCAAAGCCATACGCAGCGCTGTGTAGCCCGCGTTGCCGATGCCGATGATGAGCACCGGATTGGCGTTCGGCAGCGTGCCGTTCAAGTTCTCGATGCCGGCGCGAACGTCGCTTTGCACGTCACGGGTGAGCGCTTCGCTGAGCAACGCATCCGGATGGGTGGAAATTTTGGCCGCGCCACGCCGAGCGCAATCGACGACTAGCGAGACGTAGCCGGTTCGAGCCACGTCACGCGCCAACTCCTGCAATTCCTTGGGAATGCCGGGCCGGTCGTGAATGATGACCACCGTGGTGCGGTTGTCTGTGCCCATCGGCACCGCGGTGTAGGCCGGCAACAAGGTTCCGGCATTATCTATAGTGAGGCCGCGGCCTTCGATGTCCCACACTCGGGCCGCGGCATCGGCCACCGCAGTGGTGCCGAGCGCGGACACGGCGGTCAATTGCAAAGCAGTGGCAATGAAATCCCGTCGCGTCGGCGGTGACTCACTCTCTTCGTCGATACAACCCAGGCACATACCGCCTCCCGCAGCATGCTCAGCGCATGCGCGCTCATTATCAGCACGAGCGCGCAGCGTGCAAGCGGCGAAGGTGTGACCCATTCATCGTTTACTGGCGGCGCGCTCGGTATCGAGCAACACCCGCTTGCGTTGCATGCCCCAGCGATAACCGCCAAGTTCGCCCGTGCCGCGGACCACGCGATGACACGGGATCAGCAACGCCACCGAGTTGGTCGCGCAGGCTCTAGCCACCGCTCGAGCAGCGCTCGGCTTGCCGATGGCCTCCGCGACTTCTGAGTACGAGCGCACTTCGCCATACGGCACCTGTTGCAGATAGCGCCACACGATCAGCTGAAAGGCCGTGCCTCGCACGTCCATTGGCAAATCCAGCCGCGGTTCGAGACCGCGCAGATGCCGATTGAGTGCCGCTATCCAGGATTCGAACTCGCCGCGTGAGCTATCCGGCATGGCCTGCACCGCTGCCGAGGCGAATTGCTGTTTCAGTTCCGCCAGCAACGCACGTTCGGAATCGCCGAACTGCAGAAAACAAATGCCGCGATCGGTGGCGCCGATCATCATCAGTCCCAGCGGGGTTTGGCCGCTGGCGTAAGAAAGGGTGAGTCCTTTACCACCGCTGCGATATTCGCTGGGCGTCATGCCGAGCTGGCCGTCGGCTTTTTCATAGACGCGGCTGCCCGAACCGAAGCCTGCTTGATAAATCGCGTCGGCAACCGGCGCTTCGTTGCGCAGCTCTTTTTTCAACGTGCGCACGCGAGCAGCAGTTTGATATTCCTTCGGGCTGCTGCCGATGATGGCTTTGAAACTACGCTGAAGATGGAACGGGCTGTAGCCCGCACGCTTGGCCAATTGTTCGAGGCTGAACTTGCGCTCTGGCTCGGCATCGATCTGCCGCGCCAACTCATGCACTACTTGATTCAGCACATTGGTCGCACCGCTGGTCGGCCGGCAGCGTTTGCAGGGGCGCAGGCCGGCGCGTTCGGCGTCTTCGGGGGTGCCGAAGAAGCGAACATTCTTGCGTAACGCGAGCCGTGATTTGCATGACGGCCGACAGTAAACGCCGGTGGTCATAACCCCGTAGAAAAACTCGCCGTCGCGACTGGCATCGCGCCGCTGGACTGCATCCCACCGCTGTTCGTCGTTCAATTCGTGCTTCGACATGGCGACTCTCCTCATTGCCGAGGTTGCAGTGTCGCGTGCCGCCGGCGGGGAAGATTCCCGCCTCTTGCTGTGTAATCCGCCAGGCAGGTCGTCCCAGTCTAGCCTGACCCTGGCGAAAGTGAGTCCTGGGCATGGCTCTTCAGGGCCAGTGCTGACTGCCCATTGGTACGCTGTAATGGCTGCATCGGTATGCAGAATACGCGGCCATGAACAAGCTCATCAAAATCGTTGGAGGCTCGCTGGTGGTGCTAGCCGCGGGCGTGGGTGTCATCGCTGGCGCGGCTGTATTGCTCAGCGACCAAAAGCTCAATCGCGTGGTCGACGTGAAGGTCGCAGCGGCCAATTTCGGATCCTTCACTCCGAATCTGCAGCGGGGCGAATATTTGTTCGTTACGCGGGGCTGTTCGGAATGTCATGGCGCGCGAGGCGAAGGCAAGGTGGTGTTTGAGGATCCAAACTCTGGATTCTACGTGCACTCGCCGAACGTCACTCGCGGTGGCGGCGGAGCGGCCGCAACCTATAGCGATACCGACTGGATTGCGTTGCTCAGACACGGCTTGAAGCCGACCCGTAAGCCGGCCTTTGTCATGCCCAGCGAAGACTATGCGCAGATGGCCGATGAAGATATCGCATCGCTGGTTGCTTACATTCGTTCCATGCCGCCGTCGGCCGAGCGCAAGGCCGAGCTGCGCATGCCGCTGATGGTGAAGGCGCTCTATGCCTTCGGCATGGCTCAGGACGCAGCCGAGAAAATCGATCACACAATATCCGCGCCGGTTCGCGTTCCCAACGATACGCATCAGCAAGGCGAGTACATTTCCAAGTCTTGTGTCGGTTGCCATGGTCAAGGCTTGGCCGGTGGCAAAATCCCGGGCGCACCGCCGGCTTGGCCAGCCTCGGCGAATCTGACTTCAGCTGCGGACGGCGCGATGTCTCGTTACGCCTCGGTTGAAGAGTTTCGTCAGATGATGCGCACAGGCAAGCGAGCGGACGGCAGCGCCATCGCAGTGATGCCCTTCGAAGGCCTGCGCGCCATGAGCGATACCGAACTCGATGCGCTGTTTGGATTCTTGAAGACCCTGCAGCCCAAAGCGTCCGGCACGCGTTGATTCATTGGCTTCAGTCGGCGGCTACTTTTTTGTAGCCCGCCGGCGGCTCGAAGGTTTGCGGAGCCAGCGCTTGGTTGGTCACCGACACCAGCTCGCTACTCATCCCCATCAACGACATCAGTCCGCCGGGCAGCTGCGCCGGCATCGCAGTGGGTTCATGCGTGGCCGCGGCTTTTTTCTTACCGAACATGCCACCCAACGCGCCGCCCAAAGCTTCGCCGATGCTAGGCGGCGAGGCCGGGCCGCCAGCCGCTTGAGTCTGTTGCGTGCTCTGGCATTGCGGACCGCCGACGCCCAGATTGAAGCTGAGCTTGATGGGATACCCCTTCACGTCGCGCATCTTGGTCCCGACTTCTTGCCACAGCCCTTGATAGCGACCGAACATGGTTTGCGCACGCTCGGCGAAATCGCGGGACGCCGCGGCGTTGAGCCCCATCTTCTGCGCGAAGGCGAGTTGATAAGCCTGAGCTTCCGCCGAGGCGGTGAAATTTGGCGCCACCCACTGATCGAGCACTAGGCCGAAATCGCACACCTGTCCGGTGCTCTTGTCCTTACAAGACTGAGTCGCGATTACAGTCACTCGCTCAGCTTCGAAACCCGCGAAGCTCGCTCTCTCTCCGGTTCGCTGCACATCGGCTTTCGGCTCAGACCACTCGCATTGCGAATCGTCGACGCCCGATGTGCCCTTCTGTTGCGCGGCCTGTGCTTCCTGCATCTGCTGAGAGGCCTTCTGCAGCTGCGCACGGGTCTCGGCAAAAGTAGTCTCGGTGTAGGTTTTCTTCTTGTTGTCCACCGAGATCATCTTGTCTTGATCGAGCTGCACGATCTCGGTCGATTCGCCGACGCCGCGCGCGAAGGTTCGCATCAACCCGGATTCGAACTGCAGATTGCTCTCGGTGCGCGCGCGTTGCCCGGCGATCATGGTGGTGGTGGTGCCATTCATGTTCGCCATCTTCATCAAGCCGGCGCCGCTGATGGACATGCGCTCCTGAATAGTCACATCTGCTTGCGCTGCGCTCGCGAGGATCGCGGCTATCGCGCCTGCTAGCAGGGCGCGTGTAGGAAGAGTTCTGAGCGATTGCATCGTAACCTCCACGTCCGGAATCGGGGCCGGCGAAGGTAACTAACGCAATCCTCCGCTCATTCCTGCCACGTTTGCAATCGCAAGTTGAGTGCGCGCCAGTGCGACGCCGCAAAGGCGCGCGCTTCGATTTCGTAGCTGTTGTACCAATAGCCGTTGCGCGCCGATTCTTTTAAATATCTCCAGATCGTGAGTCGACGCGGTTGCCACTGGCGCAACACATGGAAGTACTCGTGCAGAATCAGTTCAGGATCGTTCCAGAAATCGGCCGCCGCTCCTCGCAGCAAGATTCGGCCGCGACGTGTGGTCGCTCTCGCGCCGAAATGCAGCCGTGCATAGAACGAGTGTTCGATGACTCGAACCTGCTCGACCGGTTCACCAAAAATTTCGCGAAGCGCGGCAGCGTGAGAGGTGGGGATGGCAGAGCGGTGGCCGAGCATGATGGCGGCCGGGTCCGCTACTTCCCGATACAGAAACTGGTGAAGATACGTCCCAACAAATCATCGGGCGTGAACTCGCCGGTGATTTCGCCGAGGCATTGTTGAGCCTGACGCAGCTCTTCGGCCATCAGTTCGCCGGCACGCTTTTCAGTGAGCTGGCGTTGGGCTTCATTTAAATGAGTGGACGCACGATTCAGCGCGTCGAGATGCCGGCGGCGAGCGGAGATGGTGCTGGTGCCGGCGCCTTGGAAGCCCATGCATTCTTTTAAATGTTCACGCAGCAGGTCGATGCCGTCGCCGGTGGTGGCGGACACGTGCAGGCGAGGCGGTTGCGATTGTTCGTAACGGGACTGCGCCTGGGCCAGATCGATTTTGTTCAGCACCACGCTGACTGGGATCTCTGCCGGCAAGCTAGCCAGTTCGGCGCGCATGCTTTCGTCATCGAGTGCCCGAGTGGCGTCGATCACATAAAGAATACGATCGGCTCGAGTCATCTCGTTGCGGGCACGGCGGATACCTTCGGCTTCGACAACATCGGCGTCTTCGCGAAGGCCGGCGGTATCCGCAATGTGCAGCGGCATGCCGTCGATATGAATGCGTTCTCTGAGCACGTCCCGAGTCGTGCCGGGAATGTCGGTGACGATGGCGGCTTCATATCCGGCGAGCCGGTTCAGCAAGCTCGACTTGCCGGCGTTCGGCCGACCGGCGATGACGACTGTCATGCCTTCTCGTAGCAACGCGCCTTGCTGAGCTTTCGCAGTGATTTGCTCGCACAGATCGATAGTGGAAGAGATGCGTTCGTGAAGCACCGTGTCGGCCAGAAAGTCGACTTCCTCTTCGGGAAAGTCGATGGCGGCTTCCACATGCATCCGCGTTTCGGTGACGGCTTCGGTCAATGAATGAATAGCGACCGAAAACTCGCCTTGCAGTGAACGCAGCGCTGCGCGTGCTGCCTGACTCGAACCGCTGTCGATCAGATCGGCAATGGCTTCGGCCTGAGTCAGATCGATCTTGTCGTTAAGAAAGGCGCGCTGAGTGAATTCACCAGGCTGGGCAACTCGCGCGCCGAGACCGAGCACGCGTGCGAGCAGCATATCCATGACGATCGGGCCGCCATGGCCGTGCAGCTCTAAAACATCTTCGCCGGTGAACGAATTGGGCCCGGGAAAATAGAGCGCCAGACCGCCGTCGAGCATCTCGCCGTCGGCGTCACGAAAGATTCGCAGCACGGCGTGCCGCGGCTCGGGCAAATCGCCGAGCACTTCTGTTGCAATCGTCGGAGCCAGGCTGCCTGAGACTCGCACCATCCCGACGCCACCGCGACCCGGCGGCGTCGCGATGGCCGCGATGGTGTCAGTGTCGCCGGGCCGGGCTGCCATCGCCGCCTCAGTTCTTTTCTTTCTTGTCTTCCGCGGCCACCAGCTTGTTGATGCGGTACTGCTGAGCGATCGACAACAAGGTGTTGGTCAACCAGTACAGCACCAGGCCGGCCGGGAACCAGGCCATGGTCACGGACATGATGATGGGCATGAACATGAAGATCTTGGCTTGCACCGGATCCGCGCTCGGCATCGGTTGCAGCTTGAACTGCGCGAACATCGCGCCGCCCATCAGGAACGGCAGGATGAAGAACGGATCGCGCGAGGACAGATCGGTGATCCAACCGAGGAACGGCGCCTGCCGCATCTCGACGCTCTCCAACAACACCCAGTAGAAGGCGAGGAAGAACGGAATCTGAATCAGGATGGGCAAACAGCCGGCGAGCGGATTGATCTTCTCGCGCTTGTAGATCTCCATCATCTGACGGCCGAGTTGTTCGCGGTCGTCCTTGTAGCGTTCCTGAATAGCCTTGATGCGCGGCCCGAGGTTACGCATTTTGGCCATCGAGCGGCCGCTCGCGGCGGTCAGCTTGTAGAAGGCGAGCTTGATCAGGAAGGTGACCAGGATGATGGCCCAGCCCCAGTTGCCGACCACGCTGTGCACTTTCTCGAGCAACCAGAACAAGGGCTGCGCAATGATGGTCAGCTTGCCGTAGTCGGCGACCAGCTGCAGCTCCGGTCCAGTCGGCGCCAGCTGCGCCTGCAGCTTGGGACCGACGAACAGCGCTTCATTAAATGTGTGCTTGCCGCCGGCGGGCACGGTCTCCAGCGGACCGCGATATCCCAACACGAAGTCGTTGTCGCTATCGAGGCTCAGCTGATAGTCGTAAGCGGCACCGGCCGGAGGCACGGCGGCGGCAACGAAGTGATGTTGAAGCGCAGCCATCCAACCCGTGGTGATGGTGGATTTGAAGGCGCGATCTTCTTCTTTCTCGATGTTCAGCTTGCGATAGGCCTTGCCGTCATAGATGGCGGGGCCGCGATACGCGTAAGTCTCGACCTTGAAGTAGGAGCGCTCGACGTGTTCGTAGTGGCGCACCAGCTGCACATACGAAGCCGCCTTGTAATCGCTGTCCGAGGTGTTCACCACGTCGTAGCTGAGATCGATGCGGTAGCTGCCGGGCTTGAACTTATAAGTCTTGACCACGGTGATGCCGTTGCCATCGGTCCAGGTCAGCGGCACGACCAATTCCTGCGCACCAGCCGCCAGCGTGTATTCGCTCGCTGCCGATTGATATGTCGCTTGATGCGTCGGTTCGGCGCGCTGATCCGCGGCTCGCAAACCCGAACGCGCCACGTACAACGGCGGCGTGGGATTGAACAGACGCACCGACAGATCGGGCCGATTCTTTTCGACCGGATACTTCAGCAGGTCGGCACGAATCAATTCGCCGCCACGTGTGCTGATATCGAGCGACAACACATCGGTCTGCACGCGAATGACCGCCGCATTCGCCGGCGCTGCTTCATTAGTTGCAGCAGGCGTGGCCGACCCAGCGTTCGGCACAGACGGAGCCTCGGTCGAGGCCGACGGCAATTCCGGCAATGTTTCATTGGCTGGAGTAGCAGTGCCGTTTGCTGACTGAGCAGCCGCGGCCGCCACGGGAGCAGGCGGAGGAGCGTAGTCCTTCTGCCAGGCCATGAAGTTGAGGTACAGGACCAGCGCAAGCGCGGCCCAGATGAAGACGCGTTGGTTATCCATGAGGAACCGGCTTGGTATTGTGAGGAAGTGGCACCGGGTCGTATCCGCCTTCGTTCCAGGGGTGACACCGCATCAGGCGGCGCACCGTGAGGTAAGTTCCGCGAGCCGCGCCATGTTGTTGCAAGGCTTCTTCGGCGTAGCAGGAACAGCTCGGGTAAAAGCGGCACGTGGGCCCGAGCATGGGACTGATCAAGTAGCGATAAGCGCGAATCGCTGCGGTCAAGAGGCGGCGCATTGTTTTACGATCGTGCGCCAATGCTTTTCCAGGCTGCGCACGATAGCGGCGTTATCCGCATCGCGAGCTCCGGAGCGCGCATTGACGACGATGTCCACCGCAGGCAGTTCATGCTGATGCTGACGAAACGATTCCCGAATCAGACGCTTGATGCGGTTACGCCGCACGGCGTTACCGATGATGCGTGCGGCAATCGATAATCCAAGTCTGGGAATCGTGCCGCCGCTGTTACGAGTCAGGATCGCGAAACAACCGTCGGTGGAGCGGCGCGAGTCCCGGTAGACGCGATCGAATTCGGATTTATGCCGGAGACGCTGCGCCGGTTGAAAGGCTCGGAGCGGAGCTGGCAAGTCTAGAATCGGACGAGTGCAAGCGCCGCTGCCAACGACGCTCAGACCGTGAGGCGCTTGCGGCCCTTGGCGCGGCGGCGTGCGAGGACTTGGCGACCTGCACGGGTGGCCATGCGAGCACGGAAACCGTGGGTACGTTGACGTTTGACTTTGCTGGGTTGGTAAGTGCGCTTCATGCGTGCGTCTCAACAAACACTGTTCGGTGGCTGGGGCCAGAAATCGCGCTAAAACAAGTACATGCTGGCGCGCGTAGAGGGGCGGCAAGACTACGCACCACCCCCCGTAGTGTCAAGCGCGCCAGGGCTTTTCCGGGCACAAAATTCGCACCCCTGGCCTGTGGATAACCTGGCGTGCAACGGTATAGACTCGCCGGCTCTCGCGTTGACCTGGCGCAGAACAATTCTTTTTTTCTCGATCGATTAGGGGACGAAATCCGTGCAGGGTTCGTTGTGGCGCCGCTGTCTCGCGCAATTGGAAGTCGAATTGCCGGAGCAGCAGTTCAATACGTGGATTCGGCCGTTACAGGCCGTCGAGGACGGACGCACGTTGCGCTTGTTGGCACCGAACCGTTTCGTGGTCGACTGGGTGAACGAGAACGTGGCTGGCCGGATTACCGAGCTGGTCGATGCGGTGGGCGAGGAGCCCACGCCGGCGGTGGTACTTGAGGTGGGTTCGCGGCCAATGTCTCCGGCCATGACCATCAACACTCATCAGCCGGTCGCCGCTCGTACCGCGATGCCTGCTCCCGCCCCGATCCGCGACATTCCGACGGTGCTGGGCAGCCGGCTCAATCCCGATTTCACCTTTGCGAATTTCGTCGAAGGTAAGAGCAATCAGCTCGGTCGTGCGGCCGCCTTCCAGGTTGCCGAGAATCCCGGCCGTGCCTACAACCCGCTGTTCATCTATGGCGGCGTCGGTCTGGGCAAGACCCACCTGATGCATGCCGTCGGCAACATGATCAAAGCTCGCAATGACCGCGCCCGGGTTGCCTATGTGCACTCGGAGCGTTTCGTCGGCGACATGGTGAAGGCGCTTCAGCACAACACCATCAACGATTTCAAAACGGCGTACCGCTCGCTCGATGCGCTGCTGATCGACGACATTCAGTTTTTCGCCGGTAAGGATCGTTCGCAGGAAGAGTTCTTCCACACCTTCAACGCATTGTTCGAAGGCCAGCAGCAAATCATCCTGACTTGCGATCGTTATCCCAAGGAAGTCGACGGGCTGGAGGAGCGGCTGAAATCGCGCTTCGGCTGGGGCCTGACGGTGGCCATCGAGCCGCCGGAGCTGGAAACCTGCGTGGCCATCTTGATGAGCAAGGCCGCGGCAACGCGCGTCGATTTGCCCGATGAAGTGGCGTTCTTCATCGCCAAGCGCATTCGGTCCAACGTTCGCGAGCTCGAGGGCGCCCTGCGTCGCGTGGTCGCCAACTCGCAGTTCACCGGTCGCGCCATCACCATGGAGTTCGCCAAAGAAGCGCTCCGCGACCTGCTGGCTCTGCAGGATCGCCTGGTGACCATCGAGAACATTCAGAAGACTGTCGCGGAATACTTCAAAATCCGCGTAGCTGATTTACTGTCGAAGCGCCGTAGCCGCTCGATTGCCCGACCTCGCCAGGTGGCGATGGCATTGTCGAAGGAGCTGACCAGTCATAGCTTGCCGGAGATCGGCGATGCTTTTGGCGGTCGTGACCACACGACGGTGTTGCACGCATGCAGGGTAATCAAGGAGTTGCGGGAGTCGAACACTCGCACCAGCGAGGATTACTCAAACCTGTTGAGAACCCTGGCTGGATGACTGTGGATAATTTGTGAGCTAAGCGTGGGCTTTATTTATCCACAACTAGCCAACAGTTTCGAGACAAGTTCGGGCGCACTTTTCGGATGAGTTTTGATGATGGCAAGCTGCTGATGACGCACAGAAAAAATGGGTTATACACAGCGAAGCCGTGCCTTCATAATCATCATAATTCTTATCTAAACATTAATACCTAATTAAGATTGGTAAGGTGACCACGATGAAGTTCAGTGCTGAGCGGGAAAGCATCCTCGCACCACTGCAGGCGGTAATCGGCGTTGTGGAGCGTCGGCAGACCATGCCGATCCTGGCGAACGTCCTGATCACGGGTCGTGACGATCAGCTCTCCATCACCGCTACGGATCTGGAAGTCGAGCTGGTGGCCAAGGCCACCGTGAATCTCCAGCAGGCTGGCGAAATCACGCTGCCTGGTCGCAAGCTGCTCGACATCATCAAGGCGCTGCCTGACAAAGCTCAGGTCACCATTGCGGTGGAAGGCGAGCGCGCCACGGTTCGCTCCGGAAAGAGCCGCTTCACGCTGGCAACTTTGCCGGCCAGCGACTTCCCCACCGTCGAAGACATCCGAGCTCAGAAGGCTCTGCTGATTTCGCAGTCCGCCCTGCGCCGCCTGCTCGACAAGACCCATTTTTCGATGGCGCAGCAGGATGTGCGTTACTACCTCAACGGCATGTTGCTGGAAGCGGACGGGAAAATACTGCGAACGGTCGCGACTGACGGTCATCGTCTGTCATATTGCGAAACCACGCTCGAACATGAAGCGGGCGCGACCCAGCAGGTCATCGTGCCGCGTAAAGGCGTGCTGGAGCTGCAGCGCCTGTTGGCTGGCGAAGGCAATGTCGAACTGGCGATCGGAACCAACCACGTTCGCGCCCAGATCGGCGACATTCGCTTCACTTCGAAGCTCATTGACGGCCGTTTCCCCGAATATAGCCGCGTGATCCCGAGCAATCCGACCAAACGGATCAATGCCAATCGCGATGTGCTGCGCTCGGCGCTCCAGCGTGCGGCCATTTTGTCGAACGAAAAGTACCGAGGTATTCGGCTCGCGGTGCGCCCTGGCCTACTGGTTCTGCAATCCCATAACCCTGAGCAGGAAGAGGCCGAAGAGGAGTTGGAGATCGATTACGCCGGTGAAGAGCTGGAAATCGGCTTCAACGTGAATTACCTGTTGGATGCGCTGGCCGCCGTGGATACCGGCGACGTCGTGCTTGGTCTCACGGACGCGAACAACAGCTGCCTGCTGAGCTCGGACGCCTCTCCGCAAGCCAAATACGTCGTCATGCCGATGCGGCTGTAAGCGATGACAGGCTGGCAACGGTGCTGACTGCGATCACGGTCGATAACTTCCGTTGCATCGAACACGCCAGCCTGGACTTCGACTCGCGCTCGACCGGCATCATTGGTGACAACGCCTCCGGCAAGACTTCCTTGCTGGAGGCGATTTACTTTCTAGGTCACGGACGATCGTTTCGCAGCGCCCAGGCGGAAAAGCTGAAGCGCGAAGGCACCAATTACTTTCGAGTGGTTGGCCGACTGGCAACCCATCGCGGACTCCTGACTGCCGGGCTTGAGCACACTCAAGGCCGTACTCAGGGTCAACTCGCTGGTCAGGGCATCTCGGGCATTGCGGACATCGCTGAGGTGTTGCCGCTGCAAATCATCGATCCGGGCGTGCACCGGTTAGTGGAGGAGGGTTCGGCCCGGCGTCGTCGACTCATGGACTGGGGAGTGTTTCACGTGAAACGTGAGTTCCTCGGTTACTGGCGGCGCTACCAGCGAGCTCTGTCTCAAAGGAATGCCGCGCTCAGGACGGCTCAGGCTGAAGAGCTGCTGCATGCCTGGGATCAAGATTTCTGTTCGGCGGGTTTGGAAGTGGATCGGCTGCGGACCTTTTATGTCGATCAGCTCCGGCCGCACTTCGAGGCTTTGGCGGCTCGGCTGGTTGGGCCGGGCACGACAGTGGTGTATCGGCGAGGTTGGCCGGCGGAGGCCGACTTGCGACAAGCCTTGCACGACTCCATATCTAGGGACCTGCGGTTGAAGACCACTCATGTGGGTCCTCACCGGGCAGATCTGAGTTTTTTGGTCGATGGCACGCCGGCAAGGGATCGAGTGTCCCGAGGTCAGCAGAAGATGTTGGCCGCCGCTTTCATCCTGTCCCAACTGCAGTGTCACACCGCGTTGGGAGCCACGCCGACCACCCTGATGTTGGACGATCCGGCAGCCGAGCTGGATGTGGATAACTTGGGGAAACTTCTTCTGGCGATCGCCGAGATCCCCAGTCAGTTGATCGTTACTTCAGTCCACGAGCGGGGTCTGAAGGGCATCGAAATTGGCCGTAGGTTTCACGTGAAACAAGGCAATTTCGGGTCAATGGTATAATTCCGCAGCTCTAATTTCAGGCCGGACCATGACAGATAAAGACGTCTACGATTCCAGCAAAATCAAAGTCTTGAAGGGCCTCGACGCGGTCCGCAAGCGCCCCGGAATGTACATTGGTGACACCGATGACGGCACCGGTCTGCATCACATGGTGTTCGAGGTGGTCGACAACTCTGTCGACGAAGCACTGGCGGGACATTGCTCACAAGTGACCGTCACTATCCATGCCGATCAGTCGGTCACTGTGTCCGATGACGGCCGTGGAATACCTGTGGATATCCATCCGGAGGAGGGTCGATCGGCGGCCGAAGTCGTGATGACCGTCCTGCACGCCGGCGGCAAATTCGATGACTCTTCCTACAAGGTTTCGGGAGGTCTGCACGGCGTCGGCGTGTCGGTAGTGAATGCCCTTTCCGAATACCTGCTGCTGACCATCCACCAGAACGGCAAGCTCCATCAGCAGGAATACCGGCTCGGCGAACCCCAGGCGCCTTTGGCGGTCATCGGGACGACTCAGAAGCGCGGCACCACGATTCGCTTCAAGCCCAGCGCCCAGACCTTTACCAACATCGAGTTCGACTACAGCGTACTGGCCAAGCGGCTTCGCGAGCTGTCGTTCCTGAACTCGGGCGTTCGGATCGAGCTGATCGATGAGCGCGACGACCGGCGTGAGACCTTCCATCACGAAGGTGGCATCAAGGAGTTCGTTCGCTACTTGAACCGCAATGCCCAGTCCATCCACGACACCATCATCTGGTTTCGCACCCAACAGGATGCGATCACGGTGGAGTTGGGCCTGCAGTGGAATGACTCGTACCAGGAAACCATGTCCTGCTACACCAACAACATTCCCCAGCGGGACGGCGGCACTCATCTGGCCGGCTTCCGTAGCGCGCTGACCCGCACGCTCAATGCCTACATCGATAAAGAGTTCTCAGCCAAGGACAAGGTGGCCATGAGCGGCGACGACGCCCGCGAAGGCCTGACCGCCATCCTGTCCGTGAAGATGCCGGATCCGAAGTTCTCCTCGCAGACCAAGGACAAGCTGGTTTCGTCCGAGATCAAAGGCATCGTCGAATCCGCCGTGGCTGCCAAGCTGGAAGAGTTCCTGATGGAACACCCGCCGCAGGCCAAGGCTGTCGCCAACAAGGTGCTGGAAGCTGCTCGGGCCCGCGAAGCTGCTCGCAAGGCCCGTGAAATGACTCGCCGCAAGGGCGCTCTGGATCTGGCCGGCCTGCCCGGCAAGTTGGCCGACTGCCAAGAAAAGGATCCGGCGCTGTCCGAGATGTTCCTGGTCGAGGGTGACTCGGCAGGTGGCTCGGCGAAGCAGGGTAGAGATCGGCGCACTCAAGCCATCCTGCCGCTCAAGGGCAAGATCTTGAACGTGGAGAAGGCGCGCTTCGACAAGATGCTGTCGTCGGCCGAAGTCGGCACGCTGATCACGGCGCTCGGCTGTGGCATCGGCGCGGACGACTTCGATGTCGCCAAGCTCCGCTATCACCGCATCATCGTCATGACCGACGCGGACGTCGACGGCTCGCACATCCGCACTCTGCTGCTGACCTTCTTCTATCGCCAGATGCCGCAGCTGATCGAGCGCGGACACATCTATATCGCTCAGCCGCCGCTGTTCAAATTGAAGAAGGGCAAGTCCGAGCACTATGTGAAGGACCAGGCCGAACTCGATTCCATGCTGTTGACCCATGCTCTCGAAGACGCGCAGCTGTTCGCCGACCCGGCACAGCAGCCTGTCACGGGCTCGGCGTTGGAAACCATGGCTCGTCGCTGGACTGAAGTGGCCGCGATCATCCGGCGCTCATCGCGTCGCTATGACCAGCGCGTGCTCGAGCAGTTGCTGTACATGCCCGAAGTCACTCCGTCGAACCATGATCAGCTCGACTGGCTGACTCAGTGGGGCCGTACTTTCGAAGGCCAGCTGAACTCCCATGACGATGCAGCTCGCAAGTATCGAGTGCGGGTGATGGCTGCGGTCGACGGCGGAACGCCGCGCTTGCTGGTGGCTCGGACCGAGCATGGTGTGACTCAGGAGAAGCACATCCATCGCGAGTTCTTCGAGTCGGCCGAATACCGGAGCATTGCCGATTTGGGCGCGACGCTGCGCGGTCTGTTGCAGCCTGGCGCGTACATCGCCAAGAACGACAACAAGCAGGACGTCGGCAGCTTCAAGGAAGCGATCAATTGGCTGATGGAGTCCGGCCGCAAAGGGCAGTCCATCCAGCGCTACAAAGGGCTGGGCGAGATGAACCCCGAGCAGTTGTGGGACACCACCATCAATCCGCAGACCCGTCGCCTGATCCAGGTGCGGATCGAGGATGCTTTGGCGGCCAATGACATCTTCGCCACGCTGATGGGCGACCAAGTGGAGCCGCGGCGCGAGTTCATTGAGAAGAACGCGCTGTCAGTGGCCAACCTGGATATTTAATAAAATCTAACGATAGGCGGCCAATCCATTAGGATTGGTCGCCGTATTGAAAAATATAATCTAACGATTAGCTGGTTGTTGCAGGGGCCGACCGGTCTGCAGCTTCAGCGTGTGTGGGCGGGACTAGCGTCGTCAGTGTCGATTCAATCCACGCCCTGACCTCTTCGTTGAGTTCACGAGCATCGCGACCGGCTGCATCGATGGGCGGGCCGATGACGACCCGAATGTTGCCCGGCTTTTTCACCCAGCCACGGCGGGGCCAGTAGTAACCCGCGTTGTGAGCGACGGGGATGACTTTGCAGCCGGCCTTGGAGGCCAGCAGCGAGCCGCTGACGCCATACTTCCGGCTCTCGCCGACTGCGACGCGCGTGCCTTCAGGGAAGATCAGAATCCACAGCCCTTCCTGCAAGCGCTGTTTACCTTGATCGATGACTTGAGTGACAGCCGCGGCACCCGCGCTTCGATTGATCGCGATGGGCTTGAGACATTTCACGGCCCAGCCGACCAGCGGAATCCACATCAGCTCGCGCTTTAGTACCCAGGCCTGCGGCGGGAATACAGCAGCCTGAGCGATGGTTTCCCAGGCCGAGGAATGTTTCCACATCGACACGTGCGCGCCGGGCGGAATGTTTTCTTTGCCTTCGACGGTGTATGTCAGCTTGCACAGCTTGGCCAGCAGCCACATGTTCAGCCGGCCCCAACTGCGCGCGATGGCATATAGCCGTTGGCTGGGTAGCCAACCGAACGACAACACCACTACCGCATACAGCAGCGTTCCGATGAACAGCACGGTGGTGAATAGAACCGACCTCAACAGCTGCATTGAGTGCCTCGTCCCTTAGCCAGGCAACCGCGACAAATCGGCCACCTGCAGGAACAGCCCGCGCAGGCGCACCAGCAACCCTAACCGATTGGCGCGTACGTCCGGATCGTCCGCCATGACCATCACCGAATCGAAAAAGCGATCCACATCGTCCTTCAGCGTGGCGAGCTGAGTCAGTGCGCCGGTGTACTCACGTCGCGAGAACAGCGGGTTGACCGCTCGTTCCATGGAAACGACGTGATCGAATAGCTGGCGTTCCGCCGGCTCCTGCAATCGGCCGGTTTCCACCGCGCCCGACAGATCGCCAGTGGCTTTACGCAAAATGTTAGCGATGCGCTTGTTCGCAGCGGCCAGACTGGCGGCTTCAGGCAACGCCAGAAATCCTTCCAAGGCTTGCAGCCGAATGTCGATGTCCACCGGGGAGTGCGCTTTGCTGGCGAGCACGGCATCGAACATTTCCGTGGTCACGGTGCGGCCGCCACCTTCTTCTAAATAAGTAGAGCGCAAACGCTCCATCAGATAATTCCAGATGTCCTCGCCAATATTCTCTGGAGCCGCGGCCGGCTGCAACGAAACGGCACCATCCACCAGGCGGCGCAAATCCAGATCGAGCTTGTGCTCGATGATCGTGCGCAGGATGCCGAGGGCGGCGCGACGCAAGCCGTACGGATCTTTGGTGCCCGACGGTTTCTGACCGATACAGAAAATGCCGGCGATGGTGTCCAGCTTGTCCGCGATCGACAACGAGATGCCGGTCTTGGTCGCCGGCAATTTGTCTCCAGCGAAGCGCGGCCAATATTGTTCTTCCAAAGCAGTGGCGACTTCGGCGTCTTCGCCGTCGTGCTCGGCGTAGTACTTGCCCATCAAGCCTTGCAGCTCGGGGAACTCGCCGACCATGGCCGACAACAAGTCACATTTGCTGAGCTTGGCGGCGCGACCGGCCAGTTCAGCATTGCCGCCGATGCTCTCGGCAATGCGCTGAGCCAGCGAGGCCACGCGATTGCTCTTATCGGCCAGCGAACCCAGCTTGGCTTGGAAGGTGACGCTCTTGAGCGCGGCAAAGCGCGCATCGAGTCGTTCCTTACGATCCGTATCCCAAAAGAATGCGGCGTCGGCCAGGCGAGGGCGAATGACGCGTTCATTACCGTCGCGCACCCGCTCCGGCTCGCGGCTGGCGATGTTGGCCACGGTGATGAAATAGTTCATCAGCTTGCCGTCGGCCGAGCGCACCGGAAAGTAACGTTGATGATCTTGCATGGTGGCGATGGGCACTTCCTGCGGCAGGCGCAGGAAGGCTTCATCGAACCGACCGGACAACGGCACCGGCCATTCCACCAGCGCAGTGACTTCGTCGAGCAACGCGTCTTCGATGACGGCCTGTCCGCCGAGGGTGTCAGCGATGGCATTCACTTCGGCACGAATGCGTTCACGACGGGAGCCGACATCGGCGACGACGTGAGCTTTCTCTAACAGCAGTTCCGCGTACTTGGCTGGATTGCTGATGGCCAACAACTTCGGCCCGTGGAACCGATGACCTTGCGTGTGCTTGCCGGCGCGAATGCCGAGGATCTCGGCCTCGACCACGCTCGAGCCAAATAACATCACCACCCAATGAACCGGGCGAACGAATTCCTGCGAGCCGGCACCCCAACGCATGCGTCGTGCGATCGGCAGCGAATCGAGCGCGGCAGTCACGATGCCCGGCAACAGTGAGGTAGTGGCCTCACCTTTCTTGGAGCCTTCGAATTGCAGCACCTTGCCCTTGGGTCCATCGACCTGCAGCAGCTGATCGACAGTGACGCCGCACGAAGCCGCGAAACCGAGCGCGGCCTTGGTCGGCTGACCATCGGGACCGAAGGCATTGGCAACGGCCGGGCCCTGACGTTTGAGTTGCTGATCCGGCTGTTGATCGCCGACGCCCGCCACGAACACGGCCAACCGGCGCGGCGTGGCAAACCATTTCACCTCGCCATGTTTGATGGCGGCGGTGTCGATGCCTTTGATGACACCGTCGGCGAAGGCAGCGGCCAGAGTAAACAACGATGCCGGCGGCAATTCTTCGGTGCCGATCTCGACCAGAAAGTCACGTTTGCTCATGAGCTCAAGCTTCCACAGGCGCGCGGTTCAGCATTGGGAAGCCCAACGCCTCGCGACTCTTGTAATAAGTTTCGGCGACTTCCTTGGCGAGTGCGCGTACGCGCAGGATGAAGCGCTGACGTTCAGTTACCGAGATGGCCTTGCGCGCATCGAGCAAATTGAAAGTGTGCGAGGTCTTGAGCATTTGCTCATAGGCCGGCAGCGCCAGGCCGCTTTCGAGCAGCTTTTTGCAGGCCGCTTCGTGATCGTCGAAGTGACGGAACAGCACCGCAGTATCGGCGTGCTCGAAGTTGTACTTCGACTGCTCTACTTCGTTTTGGTGATAAACGTCGCCGTAGGTCACGCGGCCGAGCGGGCCGTCGGCCCACAACAAGTCATAAACGCTCTGCACGCCCTGCAGATACATGGCGAGGCGTTCCAGACCGTAAGTGATCTCGCCCATCACCGGTTTGCAGTCCAGGCCGCCCACTTGCTGGAAGTAAGTGAACTGGGTGACTTCCATGCCGTTCAGCCAGATTTCCCAACCCAGGCCCCAGGCACCGAGGGTCGGCGATTCCCAGTTGTCTTCGACCAGGCGGATGTCATGGGTCAGCGGGTCGAAGCCCAGGGAGGCCAGCGAGCCCAGATACAGATCGACGATGTTCGGCGGCGACGGCTTCAGCACTACTTGAAATTGGTAGTAGTGCTGCAGGCGGAACGGGTTCTCGCCATAGCGGCCGTCCGTGGGACGGCGCGAGGGCTGAACATAGGCTGCGCTCCACGGTTCCGGGCCAACGGCCCGGAGCAGGGTGCCGGTATGGAAGGTGCCGGCGCCCATTTCCATGTCGTAGGGCTGCAGGATGACGCAACCCTGCTTCGACCAGTACGACTGCAGGGCGAAGATCAATTCCTGAAAGGTCCGCGGCGGGACCACGGCTTTCGATGCGGCCATCTGGGAGATCCGGTTCGTGGGAGAAAAGCGCGCGAGTATACCGTGAGGGGTTTGATCCAAAACTGGGCCCGATGCGGCACAGGTCTCGTTGCGGCCGGCCGGCGACAGCCTTGCTGGCCTGGCTGCCACAGGTTGGGGCCTGGATATGCACCCCTATGGTGCGGGCGGCGCGGTCTATGCTCCAATCCAGGGCGGGCTTTTGTAAGGTTTTCTGCTCCGCGCCATCAAATCCAAGCGTTTGCGCCATGACGGTGCGCTGGCATGGTTCCTGCAATTTTCCACTGCGATTTGTGGACCCGAGCTCGAAGAAAACTTTAGCCATGGCCCACAACCCCACTAGAACCTCCTGGCGTCGTAGCGGCGAGCGACCCGGGACTTCTCAATCTCGCTGTCTACCGGAGGAGAACTCATGACGACCCCCGCTGAAGTCCTCAGCATCCTGAAAGAGAAGGAGGTCAGATACGTTGATCTGCGCTTCACGGACACCCGCGGCAAAGAGCAGCACGTGACCGTCCCGGCGCACACCGTCGATCAAAGCTTCTTCGACGACGGCAAGATGTTCGACGGCTCCTCGATCGCCGGCTGGAAGGGCATCAACGAGTCCGACATGGTGCTCATGCCGGATCCCAGCACCGCCGTGCTCGATCCGTTCTTCGAAGAGACCACGCTGATCATCCGCTGCGACGTGCTCGAGCCCGCGACCATGCAGGGTTACGAGCGTGATCCGCGCTCGATCGCCAAGCGCGCCGAGGCCTACCTGAAGTCCACCGGCGTCGGTGACTCGGCCCTGTTCGGCCCGGAAAACGAATTCTTCATTTTCGACGACGTGAAGTACGGCACCACCATGCAGGGGTCGTTCTTCGAGATCAATTCGGTCGAAGCCGCCTGGTCCTCGGGCAAGGCGTTCGAAGGCGGCAACATGGCGCACCGTCCGGGCGTCAAGGGCGGCTACTTCCCCGTGCCGCCGGTCGACTCGTTCCAGGACATCCGCTCGGCCATGTGTAATGCGCTGGAAGAGCTGGGCATGAAGGTCGAAGTGCACCACCACGAAGTGGCGACCGCCGGCCAGTGCGAAATCGGCGTGAATGCCAATACGCTGGTGAAAAAGGCTGACGAAGTGCAGTTGCTGAAGTACGCGATTCACAACGTCGCGCACGCTTACGGCAAGACCGTCACCTTCATGCCGAAACCCATCGTCGGCGACAACGGCAGCGGCATGCACGTGCACCAGTCGATCCAGAAAGACGGCAAGCCGGCTTTCGCGGGCGACAAGTACGCGGGTCTGTCGGACATGGCGCTGTACTACATCGGCGGCATCATCAAGCACGCCAAGGCCATTAACGCGTTCACGAATGCCAGCACCAACAGCTACAAGCGCCTGGTGCCGCACTTCGAAGCGCCGGTGATGCTGGCGTACTCGGCGCGTAATCGCTCTGCGTCCATTCGTATTCCCTGGGTTGCCAACCCGAAGGGTCGTCGCATCGAAGTGCGCTTCCCGGACTCGACCGCCAATCCGTACCTGGCGTTCGCGGCCATGATGATGGCCGGCCTCGACGGCATTCTGAACAAGATCCACCCGGGCGAAGCCGCGGACAAGGATCTGTACGACCTGCCGCCGGAAGAAGCCAAGAACATTCCGGAAGTCTGCTACTCGCTGGAACAGGCGCTGCAGGCTCTGGATGCCGACCGCACCTTCTTGAAGGCCGGTGGGGTGTTCACTGACGACGTGATCGATGCCTACATCGCCTTGAAGATGCAGGAAGTGACCAAGGTGCGTATGTCCACGCACCCGCTGGAGTTCGAGCTGTATTACAGCGTGTAACTCCGCGCCGTCAGCGGCTGCATTTCGGATGCACGCCGCTGACGAGTTTTTCCTAATGGTGACGGCCATCACAAATGCGCCGTCGCCGCTTTTGTCAGGTCGGGGCGGAGCGGCTATGCTCATTACATATGCGTACGGCGCTTTATGTTCTCCTCGTACTGGCGGCGCCGGCCCTGGCCGGCCAGACCGTTTACACGTGGAAGGACGACAAAGGCGTCACTCACTGGTCGGATCAGCCCGTGCCCGGTGCGAAAAAGGTGGAGTTGAGCAGTTCGAACCGCTCCGCCAACCCGGCCCCGGCTCCGACGCCTCCCGCGCCACCACCGCAGCAGCCGACTTCCAAGGGCCCGGCGTATTCGCGCTTCGTGGTCGAGAGTCCGCAGCAGGATCAAGCTTTCATCAATACCGCTGGCGTGGTTCGCGTGCAGCTGGCAGCTTCGCCGGCGATCGATGCCGAACACATGGTCGCGCTATTTCTGGATGGCGCGCCGGTAGCAGACTTCAATTCGACCTCGCTGAGTCACGAACTCACCAACATGACTCGTGGCACGCACACCGTGAAAGCAACGGTGAGCACCAGTCGGGGTCGTGTGATTCAAGAAACCCCCGAAGTCACGTTCCACGTGCGGCAGGAATCCGCGGCCAAACCGCCGGTCGGCCCGGCCATGCGCAACAATCAGCCGAAGCGTTCGGCTGGCAACAAGCTGCGCACTTCTCAGCCCAGTTACTCGGCATTGAACGGCAGCAAGGCCGTCATCGACCCGACCACCAATCGGCCGGTCGTCACCAAGCCCGCGGCCGTCGGCCCGAAAAACTAACAACCGCTCGCGTTAGTCCGCTGCTCCGAGGAGCGGCGCCGTCGTCCTTTCCTCTGTGTCCACCACTGGCGCGGTGAAGGACGCCAATGGCTGCACAGCCCTCGTACTTAATGGCAAGCGTCATGGCTGACTCGGGCCGCATTCTCGATAGTCTCAGCACCAGCGTGTTGATCGTCGATCGCGATCGTTCGTTGTTGTATTTGAATGTGTCCGCCGAAACGTTGTTCGGCGTGAGTCGCAATCAAGTGCGCGGCCGGCCGCTCGCTGAGTTGTTGGAAGATTCGGCGGTACTCGATGCAGTAATTGATCGAGCGGCCAGCACCTCGCGACCGTTTTCACGACGTGAGTTGGCGCTGACTCCTAGCAATGGCGACGGCGAGCTCATCGTCGATTGCACCGTCGCTCCTTATGAAGAGAGCGGGGCCCCCGGTGCGGTGCTGATCGAAATCGTCGACGCCACTCAGCATCAACGCATCACACGCGAAACCGCGCTGCTGACCCAGATCGGCGGCAGTCGATTGATGATTCGTCAGCTGGCGCACGAAATTAAAAACCCGCTCGGTGGTTTGCGTGGCGCGGCTCAGCTGCTCGCGCGTCAGCTCGATGACGCATCGATGCGTGAATACACGACCGTCATCATCAGCGAAGCGGATCGCTTGGTGACCTTGGTCGATACGTTGCTCGGTCCAGGACATTTGCCGCGCAAGGAATCGATCAACATTCACGAGTTGTTACAACACGTGGGCCATTTGCTCGCGGCCGATGCGCCCGCCGGCGTCGTGGTCGATCGCGACTACGATCCGAGCCTGCCGCCGCTGCATCTGGATCGTAATCTGATCATTCAGGCGATGTTGAATCTGGGCAAGAACGCCATGCAGGCCATTGCTCAAAACATTGCTTCAAACGGCGGTCGCGGTGGCCGCTTGGTGTTGCGCACGCGCGCGCTCACCAATGTAAACATCGGCGCCCGTCGTCATCGACTGGTTGCCAGCGTGCAGTTCGAGGACAACGGCCCCGGCGTCCCCGAACATTTACGGGACACTTTGTTTTATCCACTCGTGACGGGGCGAGCCGACGGTACTGGATTGGGTCTGGCAGTGGCGCAAGACCTGGTGAGTCGTCATGACGGCCTGATCGAATTCGAGAGCAGGCCGGGTCTAACCACTTTTACTATTTTGTTGCCATTCCATGTTACAGACCACACCGGTGAAGCCTCTTAACGTCTGGCTCGTCGATGACGATGCCTCCATCCGCTGGGTCTTGGAGCGTGCTCTTCGCCAAGGCGGCATGGCACCCACGGCCTTCGATCACGCGGACACGGCGCTCGCAGCGCTGCGTCGGGATCGCCCCGATGTGTTGATCACGGACATTCGGATGCCCGGGCGCAGCGGCCTCGAGCTGCTCACCGAGATTCGGGACAATCAGCCCGACTTGCCGGTCATCGTCATGACCGCTCACTCGGATCTCGATAGCGCGGTCGCTGCTTATCAAGGCGGCGCGTTCGAATATTTGCCCAAACCGTTCGATATCGATCAAGCAGTCGATCTGGTGCGGCGTGCGGCTCAACAGAAAACCCGTGTCGAAGAAACATCGACCGAAGCGCGGCGCATTCCTGAAATGCTGGGCCAGGCGCCGGCCATGCAGGAAGTGTTTCGCGCCATCGGTCGGTTGTCGCGTTCGAGCATGACGGTGTTGATCACGGGCGAGTCCGGTACCGGCAAGGAGCTGGTCGCTCGTGCTCTGCATCGTCATAGCCCGCGCGCCAATAAGGCGTTCATCGCGTTGAACACCTCGGCGTTCACGGCCGACTTGCTCGAGTCCGAGTTGTTCGGTCACGAGAAAGGTTCGTTCACCGGTGCCGACGCGCAGCGTCGCGGTCGGTTCGAGCAAGCCGACGGTGGCACGTTGTTCCTCGACGAAATCGGCGATATGTCGCCGCAGCTGCAGACGCGACTGTTGCGTGTGTTGGCGGAAGGCGAGTTCTATCGCGTCGGTGGTCAGGTGCCGGTGCGTGTCGATGTGCGCGTGATCGCTGCGACTCACCAGGATCTGGAAGGTCGCGTGAAACAGAACCTGTTCCGCGAAGACTTGTTACATCGCTTGAATGTGATTCGTATCGAAGTGCCGCCGGTGCGGCAGCGTCGCGAAGATATTCCTGAGTTGCTGATGCACTATTTGACCGAGGCTGCGGTGGAGCTCGGCGTCGAGCCCAAGGTGCTCACGCCGGAAGCGGCGGCGGCGCTGTCCAATTTCGATTGGCCGGGCAATGTGCGTCAGGTGGTCAATGCCTGCCGTCGATTGACGGTGACTGCGCCGGGTCGCGAGATCAAGGCGGAAGATATTCCGAGCGATCTGGGCGGCGTGCCGGGGCCGGCCAAGTTGCAGGATGAGTGGACTCGTCAGCTCACCAACTGGGCCGAGAAGCGTCTGGCTGCCGGCGAAACGCCGCTGCTCGACGACGCCATGCCTGAATTCGAGCGCACGCTGATTCGCGCCGCGCTTCGCAAAGCCGAAGGCGGGCGCCAGGAAGCCGCCAAGCTGCTCGGCTGGGGCCGCAACACGCTGACCCGCAAGCTCAAAGAGTTGGCGATGGACGACGAATAAGCTTCGCTCTGCTACTCTGCCGCCGCCACCGGTGGCAGAGTTTCGCAGTGTTCCACGTCGTTCTTTTCCAGCCCGAGATTCCTCCGAACACGGGCAACATCATTCGGCTGTGTGCCAACTCCGGCTCAGCGCTGCATTTGATCCGGCCGCTGGGCTTCGACATCAGCGAAAAAGCCGTGCGTCGCGCTGGCATGGACTACGCCGATATGGCGAATGTTCGAGCCTGGGATTCGCTCGAGGAATGTTTCAGCGCCATCCAGCCGAACCGATGGTTCGCCATCTCGACGCGCGGCAAGTCGCGTTACGACCAGGTGAAATACGCGCCCGGCGACGCATTCCTATTCGGCCCGGAAACGCGCGGTCTACCGCAGGAGCTATTGGAAACCTGCCCGGCCGAACAGCGCCTGACCATCCCCATGCGCCCCGGCAACCGCAGTTTGAATCTATCGAACGCCGCCGCCGTGATCGTTTACGAAGCCTGGCGCCAGTTGGATTTCGTTATTCCGGCTTGAGCGCGCGGCTCATCAATTCTTTCACGGCGTCTTTGGGCGCGACGCCCTCGTGCACCACGCGATAAACCTGCTCGCAAATCGGCATCTCGACACCGGCGCGTTGCGCGACGCTGCGAACCGCATTGGCAGCCAACACACCTTCAACGACCTGCCCGATCGTCTTTTGCGCGGCAGCGACATTTTCGCCTGAGGCCAGCGCCAAACCGAACCGCCGATTGCGCGATTGATTGTCGGTGCACGTCAGCACCAAATCGCCAAGCCCAGCTAATCCCATAAATGTTTCTTTTCTCGCACCGAGCGCCACGCCGAGTCGAGTCATCTCGACCAAGCCGCGCGCAATCAAAGCGATTCGGGTGTTGGCGCCAAAGCCCAGCCCATCGGAAATACCTGCGCCGATGGCCATGACGTTTTTAATCGCGCCACCGACTTCGACGCCAGTGATATCGGTCGAGGTGTAAGCGCGGAAGTTCTGGCCAGAAAAACGCTGTGCCAGCTCGGCGGCGTATTCTGGATCCGACGCAGCGATGGTCATCGCAGTCGGTAAGCCCGCGCCCACTTCCTTGGCAAACGTCGGCCCGGAAATCACTGCGGTTGGAACGCTTTCACCGAGCACTTCGCGTGCGACTTGGTGTGGCAGCAAGCCAGTAGACAGCTCGAATCCCTTGGTCGCCCAAGCAACGCGAGCTTCGGCACGCAGATGAGGAGCAATCTCCTGAAGCATTCCGCGCAAGGCATGACTAGGCACAGCCACGATGACATCGCGGCTGACCTGGAGTGCCGACTTCAGCTCGGGCTCGATGCGCAGCTGCTCGGGAAACGGAGCATCGGGCAAGTAACGAGCGTTACGCCGATCACGAGCCAATTCGGCGAGATGCGTCGCGTCGCGACCCCACAGCAAAGTAGGTAACGCGACGCGAGCCAATTGGATCGCGAGCGCCGTGCCCCAAGAGCCGGCGCCCAGCACCACGCATGTCGAGCCGTCGGGTGCCGCGTTGGCAGCCTCTGGCACAGACATGGCTAGATCAGTTGACCGAGTTGGCGCCCGGAGCGTCCGGCTGCTGTCCCTGAGCACGGGCCGCAGCCTGCGCGAACAGCGCGTCGAAGTTGACCGGCGGCAACAGGAACGGCGGGAAGCCGCCCTTCATCAACAGATCCGAAATCACCTGACGCGCATACGGCAGCAAGTAGTTCGGGCAGAAGATGCCCAACAGCCGCTGCATGTCTTCGGCCGGCACGTTGCGAATGCCGAATGCGCCCGCCTGCTGCAGCTCGACCAGCCACAGAGTCTTGTCGCCGGCCTGCGCTTCGACGCGCACCGTCAACACCACTTCCTTCATGTCGCCACCGATGTCATTGACCGCGGTGTTGAGGTTCAGGTTGATGGTGGGATTGGTGCTCGGATTGACGCGCGGGCCGACCGGCGCCTCGAAAGACACGTCCTTCAGATACACGGCCTGCGGCGCGAACTGCGGCGCATTGGGATCTGTGGACTGGCCGTTGGCCGCGGGTACTTCGTCAACCATGATGTCGAAACCTTGTTTACTTGCTTACTTGGGGCAATTGGGCGAGCAGTTTATCTAATTCCCCGGCTCTATCGAGAGCCGCGAGATCGTCGTAGCCGCCGACGTGGCGTTCGCCGATGAAGATCTGCGGCACGGTACGACGGCCGCCGCTCTTCTGCAGCATCACTTCGCGCTCGCCGGGCACTTCGTCGACCTTGATCTCACGAAAAGCCGCGCCTTTGCGCTCGAACAGATTGCGCGCGCGCTGACAGTAGCCGCACCACGCAGTGGAATACATAACGATTTCGTCAGCTGTTTTATCGGTTGCGCTCATCAACCCTTACCGTCCTTCTTGGCGGCGCCCTTCACCAACGGCAGATTTTCCTGCCGCCAGCTGTTCAAGCCGCCGCTCAAGGTCACCACCTTATTGAAGCCGGCGGCACGCAACTGACGTGCGGCGGCGGCTGAGGTAAAGCCGCCATCGCAGTAGACGATGACAGGCTTCTCCTTGAATTTCTTCAAGGATTCCGCGCGGCTGGCAATTTCAGCCGCAGGAATGTGGCGCGCCTCGATGATGTGGCCAGCCTCGTAATCCTTGCCTTCACGAACGTCCACCAGCAGCGCGCCGGTGTTTTGCAGCCGTACGGCATCGGCGGTGCCGATGCTATTACTGCCACGAGCTCGTTGACGCAGCTCGATCACAATCGCAATAACAGCGAGAATCGCCGCTGCGGTGACCAGGAACGGATGGTTGGTGGTGTATTCGAAGAATCGATTCATTGCAGCAGGTCGGGCAGTAACCCGGGACGGGGCTGGCAAAAGGGCGCGAAGTATAGCAGTCGGGCCGGCTCGCCAAGTTCCTAGTCAGCCGCGCTCGGTCCTACTGGCCGCCGTGGCGGCCTTGCTGTGCACAGTTGGGTTGGGGACCGGGGCTTTTCAAGCCCAGGCCGCCGGCGCGGCCACGCCTGCCGCCAAGGAAGCCGAACTCAAGCAGGTGCGTAATCGGATCGACTCCATCCGCCGGAGCATTCAGGCCGACGCCGAGCGGCGCGACAGCCTGGCCGGGCAGGTCAAAGAAGCCGAGCTGAAGATTCAGACCGCCCGTGAGCGCCTGTCCGACGTGCGCGCCCGGCGCATCGCCTCTGAGAACCGGCTGGCCGATCTGAAAGCCGAACAGCAGGCCACCAATCAGCGCATCGACGAAGAGCGCGGCGCGCTCGGCGCCGAAGTGCGGGTCGCGTACATGAACGGTCATCAGGAGCAGCTCAAGCTGCTGCTCAATCAGCAGGACCCGGCGCAGCTCGGGCGCATGGTGGCCTACTACGGATATTTCGGTCGCGCACGCGCCGAGCGCATCACTGCAATCAGCGAGCACCTGGCGCATCTGGAATTGCTTTCGGAAAGCATCGCCACTGAAACGGAACAACTGCGCGCGCTCGAGGACGATCAGTCGCGCGATGTGAAAACGCTGGCCGGCGCTCGCGATCAACGCGCACGCACGCTGGCTCAAGTGCAGTCGAAAATAAAAAATCGTAACGACGAACTCGCCAAATTACAGCGCGAAGCGCAGGCGCTGGAAAAACTGGTCGAACAGTTGCGTCGAGCCATCGAAGAATTTCCCGAACTGTCGGATCAGCCGTTCCAACGCGTGAAAGGCAAATTGCCTTGGCCGGTGAAGGGCGCGACGTTGGCTCGCTTCGGGCAATTGCGCGCCGGCGGTCCGTTGAAATGGCAAGGGATGGTGATCGGCGCCGAGCGGGGCACTCAAGTGCGAGCGCCATTCCATGGTCGTGTGGTGTATGCCGATTGGCTGCCCGGCATGGGCCTGCTGGTGGTGCTGGATCACGGCGGCGGCTATATGAGTTTGTATGGTCATAATGAGCAGGTGTATCGCCGCGTTGGCGACCGGGTCGCGCCGGGCGATCCATTGGCCGCGGTCGGCGATGCGGCCGGCCTGGGCAAACCGGGCCTGTACTTTGAAATTCGCAAAGGTCGCGAAGCACTCGATCCGGGCGGTTGGCTGGTCAAACGCTAGTGCTAGTACTTAGCCGTTGTGACGTGGCTCACTGTCGCCCGTCCGCGGCCTGTCGAGCCGTTTGACGCTTGTCACTCAGGAACGCCTGAATCGAGCCTAAGGGCGTCACAGCACGGAAAAAATGCGGCGGACTTCAAAGAAGCGCCGCGGTGCTGCCCGGATCATCGTCGCCATGAGCAGCAGCGCCGATGACGAAACCGTAGAAACGACCGCATTTTCGACCAGCCTCGATCCCTACGGCCAGTTGGTTCGCGTGTTGATGCCGCGGGCCTCGTACATCGCCATTTTCGATCGTTTGAGCACGCCGCTGTGGCTGTCCGACGGCTACGATGGCACTGACTTGTTACATCTGGTCGAGGAGTCGTTGAGCGCTGCTCGCCAGGAAGGCGCGAGTAAAGACGAAGCACATCGGCATGGCTTCTCACGCAGCTGGGACGGCGACACTGCGTACGTTTTCATTCTGCGCGATGGCGCCAATCTGCTCGGCGGTCTCGCGGTCTCCTGTCAGGACGGTAGCAACGGTGCGCGCAGCTCAGCGTTCGTGCACGGTTTGTTACGACCTGCGCTGCAAGTGTTGGCGCGTGAGCTGGCTCATCAACAGAGCGTTGGCGATCTGCGCCGGAATCTTTCATCGCGCGACGGCGATCTCGCGTTGTTGCTGGAAGCCAGCGGTGCGGCTCAGGAACGCGATGACGACGATCTGGAACGACTGCTCAAGCAATGTGTGAGCAATCTGGACTGCGCGGTCGGCGCACTGTTGATTCCTGATCGCAAGATTGCACTGTGCTGTGCCGCTGATGGCACGGTGCGTAGCGCCGACGCCGAGGTCTTGGAAAAAACCAAGAAACATTTGCTGGCGTGGGTGCAGGTTCAGCGCCGGGCGCTGGTGTTGAACAAGACGCCGCCGAACAGTCCGCTCGGTTCGTTACCGTACAAGATCCTGGCTTGTCCGATCCGGCATGGCGTGGAGCAAGTTGCCGGCGTACTCATTCTATTCAAACGGGTCGGTCAGGCCGAGTTCGACGCGCGCCAAGTGCGCATCGTCGAGTTGCTCAGCCGGCGCATCGCGCACGTCGTACAAAGCGTTTACGACCCGGCGACCGGGTTGCTGACTCGTACCGCCTTCGAACAGCGAGTGCTGGCGTCGTTGGCCGGCGCCGAAGCGAATGACCAACACTGCGTGGTCTATGCCGACGTGGATCGCCTGCACCTGGTCAACGAAAACCACGGCATGCATGTAGGCGACGAAGTCATCGTGCGCGTCGCCGAGACTATTCGCGACAATCTGCCGGCGAATGTCAGCGCGTCCCGGCTCGCCGGCGACCGCTTCGCCCTGTTCTTTCCCAACGAGCACAGCGACACGGTGTTGCCGCTGGCCGAGAAGTTACGCGACGCCGTGCGCTGCACGGAATTCCGCCGGGAACAGCAAGTCATCCCGCTGTCGATCAGCTTCGGGGTCGCGGCCGTGCCCAACGTTCGCTATCCGTTGTCGCATGCCCTGGCCGCCGCCGAAGTGGCCTGCAAGGCGGCGAAAGATCGCGGCCGAGGCCGGGTCGAGGCGTATCGCGAGGCTGACCGCAACGTTTCGCGTCCGGCGGAAGACGCGGCGCTGCTCGGCAGTTTGCGCGAAGCCATCGTCAACGATCGATTTCGGATGGATGCTCAACCCATCGTTCGGCTGCACGACAGCGGCGCTCAGCCGCATCGTTTCGAGCTGTTGTTGCGGATGATCGACAGTTCCGGCGAACGCATCACACCGGATAAATTTCTGTCCGCAGCGGAGCGCTACCAGCTGGCCACCGATATCGATCGGTGGGTTGTGAACTACGCGTTGGAAGTGCTTTCTTCCGCGTCGCCAGCGCTGTTGCGGCTGGATGCCCACTTCTCCATCAACATTGCCGGCCAGTCGCTGGGTGACCCGGAGTTCAGCCGCTTCCTGGAGCAGCGCCTGCGTGAATTTGCGTTGCCGCCACAGTTGTTGTCGTTCGAAATCGCCGAGACCGCGGCGGTGGCCAACATCGTGCAAGCCGAACAGTTGATTCGTCGCGTACGCGATCTGGGCTACGCTATCGCCCTGGACGATTTCGGGCGCGGTTTGTCGTCGCTCACGTATCTGAAATCATTGCCGGTGTCGCATTTGAAAATCGACGGCGGCTTGATACGCGAGCTGGTCGGCAAGCAACCGGCGCAGTCCATGGTGACCGCCATCGTTCAGCTGGCGCGCGCCATGAACCTAAAGACCACTGCCGAATGTATCGAGAGCGAGGCCATCCTGGCCGCGGTCGGACAGCTCGGCGTGGACTTCGGCCAAGGCTTTGCCATCGGGCGGCCGCGACCGGTCGAACAGGTTCTGCAGGATTTGCTGCGTGGTTCGGCGGGCGTGGTGCGCCAGCCGGCCACAGCGCGTCCGAACCGTTTGGTCAGCTGATTCAGCAGCCATCTCATTGTCGCTGCGGGTATCGGACTGACAGTCTGCAACGGCGTGCTTTGACGCCGGTCACAGTTCGATGAACGGGCTCGAGCGGTCCTAGTATTCAATGAACATTTCTTGAACCGCGTCCAGGATTGATGGCGGCGCGAGCCGCATTGTCGCGGCACCTGGACGTGTACTATGTTTAAAGGCCGCCGCACTTGAAGTCTCATTCCCGCAAGGTCATGTCACGAGTAGTTATGCCGGTTCGCTTCGCGCTGATCTTAGGGATCGGCGTGGTCATGGGCTTTGGCCTGTCGGTGGGGCGCCCGGTGCAGGCCCAGCGGGACATCGAGCCGCCGGTGACGGCTGCCAAGGGCGACAGCGAACGCTCCGTGCCTTGGCAGGACGCGCGGCTGCTGGCCGAAGTGCTCGAGCACGTCCGTAAGGAATATGTCGAAAAGATCTCCGACGAGGAACTGATCGAAGCCGCCATCCGCGGCATGATCGCGGACCTGGATGCGCACTCGGCGTTCCTGGACCCGCAGGAGTTCGATGAGATCCGTATCAGCACCACCGGTGAATATTCCGGCGTCGGCATCGAGGTCGCGCTCGACAACGGCGTGGTCAAAGTCGTGAACCCGATCGAGGGCACGCCGGCGCAGAAGGCCGGAGTCATGGCTGGCGACACCATCCTCGCCGTCGACGATGTGCCGGTCAGCGTCGAGAACCTCAACGACACTATCGATCGCATGCGTGGCAAGGCCGGCACCGCGGTCAAGATCAGCATCGCTCGCGCCAATCAGAAAGATCCGCTGGAATTCACCTTGTCGCGCGCCGCCGTGCAAGTTCACAGCGTGCGTGAACAGTTGTTCGACGACGGCATCGGTTATGTGCGCATCTCGCACTTCAGCGAGACCACCACGCCGGACCTGGAACGCTCCATCAACAATTTGAAGAAGAAACACGGCGGCAGCTTGAACGGCCTGGTGCTCGACCTGCGTAACAATCCCGGCGGCGTGCTGGAAGCGGCGGTCGGCGTCTCGGACGTGTTTCTGGACGACGGTGTGATCGTGACTGCCAACGGTCGTGCCGCCGATGCTCGCTTCGAAATGGATGCACGGCCTGGCGATGCGCTCGATGGCGCTCCCATGGTGGTGCTGGTGAACGGCGGCTCGGCCTCGGCGTCGGAAATCGTCGCGGGCGCCTTGCAGGATCATCACCGTGCCACGCTGGTCGGCCGTCAGACCTATGGCAAGGGTTCGGTGCAGACGGTGGTGCCGCTGTCCGACGGGCATGCGATCAAGCTCACCACCTCCAAATATTTCACCCCCTCGGGCGCGTCCATTCATGAGAAGGGCATCAAGCCCGACGTGGTCGTGAATGAGAAGGACTTGCCGAAGCCCAAGGAAGGCGCGGACGTGACCGAGTCCTACGGCGTGCTGAAAGACGACTACGAGTTGCAGTTGGCGCTCAGCACCTTGCAACAGAAGTCGTCGGGCGCCATCCGCCAGAGTCGCGCGCCGTAACGTTGCATGCGCTCGGCTCAGCCAGCAGCGGCCCAAACGCAGGGATTTGCGACTAGGGCGCTGTTGTGTCTGGAGCTGCTGACGCTGGCCATCGGCGCGCTGCAATTCGCATTCGTTCCCTATTCGGTGGAGCGGCCCATCTTGGCCGCCGCCGCTCTGGGTCTACTGACCGTCAGCATTCTGTTCGCGCGCACCGTGCCGGCCTTGCAACGGCCGATCGCGCGTCAGCACTGCGTCGATCTCGCGGCACTGGTTGTGTGTATCACTTTGTTTGCTGTGGCGACCGGTTCGGCACACAGCTTCATCGTGCCGCTGTATTTGATTCCGCTGGTCGGCGCAGCATTGGCGTTCGGGCGCTGGTGGGTGGTGCTGATCCTGGCGACGGTGATTGCCGCGGTGGGTTTCTTGCTGGGCGCGCTGACGCCGCAGGTCGATGTCGCCGGTCCGGAATTCGGTGTGCAGTTGTTGAGCGTGTTGGCGCCGGGCGCCGCGGTTGCTTTGATCATCGCGGCGTTGATCGAACAGATGCACAGCGCCGTGCAACGGATCAGCGACCTGGCCTCGACCGACGCGCTCACCGGCTTGCTGAACCTGCGCTCCTTCGAAGAAATCCTGCAACAGGAACATCGCAAAGCCGAGCGCTTCGGCCGGCCTTACACCGTGGTGGTGGTCGACGTCGACAACCTGGCCAACATCAACGAGACCATGGGGCATGACGCCGGCAGTCAGGTGTTGGGCGCAGTGGCTGCAGCCATCACTCGTTCGATTCGTAATTCGGATGTCGCGGCCCGGCTGGGCGGCGATGAATTCGTGGTGTTGTTGACCGAAGCCGATTCAGCCATGGGCGGCGCCATCGCCACGCGCATTCGTAACAATGTTTATGCCGGCACGGTGTCGGTGGCGAATCGAATGGTCCGTGCCAACGTCAATGTGGGCACGGCCAACTTCCCCGAGGATCATCTGTATCCCAAGGAGCTGATGATCCTGGCCGATCAGAACATGCAGCAGGATCGCGCCCTGCGGCGTCAGCCCCAGTAGCTATCTACCAGGCGGCGCCGAGCAGAATCGCTCGGATCGCCCAGATCACGATGCCCATCAACAGCGCCAGCGTTGGAAAGGCGGTGAGCCCGAAGCCCAGCGAACGAGTCCTGGGATCGCGCACGTAGGACATCGCATAGATTGATCGGCCCAGGATGAACACCACGCCCAGCGCAGCGGCCCACAACGGACTGATGTAAGCGGCGAAGATCCACAGCGCCGGCAGGAACATCACCAGCTGTTCCAGAGTGTTCATTTGCACCCGGAAATGGCGCTCGAACACCTCGTGACCGGTGGTGGCCGGCGCCGCCACTCCGTAGCGCCCACGGGCGCGGGCTACTTGCAGGCCGAGGTATAAGAACTGCAGCAGAGCCACGACGGTGACTAAGGCGACGAAAGGCATTGCGCTCCCTCCTGGTTGACCCTATATGGGGTCGTATTGTCGTGCAGCTCCTGCACATCCATGCCCCTGCTGCATTCGAGCATCCTGCCCATCAAAGGATCCCATCATGACCGGATTTTTCTTGCGAGCCGCCATTGTCGCCCTGGGCTTGTGGCTGGCCACTCAAATTTTCGATGGGCTGGTGTTCGACAGTCCCGGGACGTTGCTGGCCGCCGCGCTGCTGCTCGGCATCGTCAACGCCATCGTCCGGCCCATTGCCGTGATCCTCACCCTGCCGCTGACCTTGCTGTCGCTGGGCCTGTTCCTGCTGGTCATCAACGCCGGCATGCTCAGCCTGGTGGCGCTGCTGCTGAGCGGCTTCCACATCAGCAGCTTCTGGACCGCGCTCGGCGGCTCGTTGATCGTCAGCCTGACCTCGTGGCTGGCTTCCGGCATGATCGCCAACAACGGCCGCGTGCAAGTGATCACGATGAAAAAGTAATCAGCTGGCCGGCTCCCGCGCGCCGCGCTTGGCGACGCGATACAGGATCCAGCCGATCAGCGCGAAGATCGCCAGGCCGACCAGCTCGCCGAACTGCAACATCCCGGGCAGTGCCAGCACATCCGAGCGTCCGGTGGAAACGATCGGCACGGCGATCAGGATGCCCATTAGCGCCTCGCCGGTGATCAAGCCGGCCGAGAACAACACACCTTTGCGATGCACGCGTTCGGCCGCGTCGGGATCGTTATGAACTCCGGCGGCGCGCTCAACCAAGTGCGCCAGCAGGCCGCCGATGAAGATCGGCACAGTCAGATCCAACGGCAAATAAATGCCCACCGCCGCGGCCAGCACCGGTGTGCGGAAATTCGAGCCGCTCTTTTTCAGCAGCTCGTCACAAACAATGATGGCGGCACCGATGCCGACGCCGATCCAGATCAAATCCCAAGGCAGTTCGCCGCCGAACAAACCTTTCGCCACCGAGGCCATCAAGGTGGCCTGCGGTGCCAGCAGCGGATTGGGATGATCCGCCGTGGGCACGCCAATGCCATAAGCCTTGGCTAGCAAATTCAACACGGGCGCCATGACGAGCGCACACGATGCCGCACCGATGGCCAACATCAACTGCTGTCGCCACGGCGTAGCGCCGATCATGTAGCCGCATTTCAAATCTTGCAGGTTGTCGCCGGCGACGGCCGCCGCACAACAGACGACCGCGCCGATGACGATGGCAGCGACCGGACCGAGCGGTGCGTTGCTGCCCATGAGCCCAGCCAACACCAGCGAGGCAAACAAAATCGTGCCAATAGTGATGCCCGACACCGGATTGTTGGAGGAGCCCACCAAGCCGGCCATGTAGGCCGACACCGAGCTGAACAAGAAGCCGGCGACGATCATGATGATGGTCATCGTGATGGACACGCTCAGGTCCTGCACGATGGCGTAATACAGACCGGCGAGTGGCAACGTGAAGGCGACCAAGCCGACCAGCACGGCCTTCATTGGCAAATCGCGCTCGGTCTCGGCGACCACTTTCGAGGCGCCGGCACGCGCTGCTTCCAAGCCGCTGCGAACGCCGGAGAGCAACGACTTACGCAGCGAGATCAGCGTCCAGATGCCGCCCACCAACATCGCGCCGACGCCGAGATAACGAATCTGCGAACTCCAGATCGCGCCGGCCGCGTCTTCGGCGCTGAGGCCGGCTATCTTCGCGGCGAGCGCGGGATTGCCGTCGAGAAAGAACGCGCTGTAAGTCGGAATGGCAATGTTCCACGACAAGATGCCGCCGACCATGACCACGATGCCGATGTTGAGCCCGACGATGTAACCGACGCCGAGCAG
>NZ_JAEUPY010000481.1 GCF_016790065.1 Steroidobacter sp. | reverse complement strand
ATTCTGATGATCCAATTCATCGGCTTCCCGGCGACGCTGCTGTTCGGTGCGATCGGCGATCGGATCAGTCCGCTGGTGGGTATCTTCGTCGGCATCGGTGTGTACTGCGCGGTCACGTTCTATGCCGTGTTCATGACCAGCGTGTCGGAGTTTTATTTGATGGCTGCGGCCATCGGTTGCGTGCAAGGCGCGACTCAAGCCATGAGTCGTTCTTATTACGGCCGGCTGATTCCGCCGGATCGTGCCGGTGAGTTCTACGGCTTCTATAACATGATGGGCAAATTCGCCGCGGTGCTGGGCCCGTTGCTGATGGCCTTCACTGCGCTTGCGACCGGCAACTCGCGAATGGCGATTCTGTCCGTGGCATTGCTGTTCGCGGGCGGCGCCATCGTGCTGGTGATCGCCGCGCGAGCCGCGCGTGGCGCTACGCCTGGAGCTGGTTTACCAGAAACTTCAGCCGGCTGAGCTGGGTCGGCAGCGGCGTCGGGCCGTAGCGCAAGCCTACATAAACCGAGCGAACTTCAGAGAGCTGCGCGGCCAACTCAGGCCGTGCTTCAGCGGCCCGCGCGACATAGTCGTTGGGTCCTTCGTGCGGCAGTCGAGGCACGCCGAGCTTGGCGAGCTTACGGCACAGTTGCTCGTACACATGCGACGCCGGATCGCTCGGTCGCGGTCTGAACTTCCACGCCAGGTAGCCTGACAGCACGCCGAAGAAGCCGAGCAACGTCAGAATCAGCGCCACGCCCAAATATTCCCAGCGCGGATCCTTGATGTTGAATTTTTCCAGCAGCCAGCGTTGTTGCACCTCGCCGAATTGCACCACCTGATCGTTCCAAACGGTGTTCGCCGCGTCCCAAGCCAAGCGGATCTTGGACAGCAGCGCATTATTGCGAAACGCTCTACCGGGCACGTCCTCTTGCTCGGAAATCGCAGCATCCAGGCCGCGCTCGATACGCTCGGGGGCAATGGCTGCCGTCGGATCGATTCGTTGCCAGCCGCGGCCTTCCAGCCACACCTCGGACCAAGCGTGCGCGTCCGACTGGCGCACGATGAAGTAACCGCCCAGGGTGTTGAATTCGCCGCCTTGATAACCGGTCACGATGCGCGCTGGAATGCCGACGCTGCGTGCCATGACCGTGAATGCCGAGGCAAAGTGTTCGCAAAAGCCGCGCCTGGTATTGAATAGAAAGTCGTCGACCGCGTTCATATCCAACGCCGGCGGCTGTAGCGTGTAATAAAACTCTTCGCTGCCGAACTTGGTCAGCACCGACTGGATGAATGCCTCATCGCTGCCGGCGCGTTCGCGCATCTCTTGGGCGAGCTCGATGGTGCGGGTGTTGCGATTGCGCGGAATGGCCGTGTCGAAATGGCGTAAGTCGTTGCGCAACTCGGACGTGGTGGCGTAGGCCGGTGCCGATTCCAAGTCGAACGAAGTGAGCACGGCAATCTGCGCCTGGCGCGCGAACAGCTGGTAATCACCCGTCCGGAATGCGCGCTCGCGGTCCCAGCCGGTCACCATGTCGAGCGGGAACACCCAGTTGCGCTCCTGCGGCTCCAGCGAGATGCGGTAGCGGTAAGTCGGCCCGGACGAAACAATTTCCTGTTGCGTGAACGGCGTGCCGACGCGTCGCCAGGTGCGTCCGTCGAAATGATGTAGCACCGGGCCACGCCAATAGCGCTCACGCGGTGGCGGCGGGGCGCCTTCAAATTTGACTCGAAACGCGATGGCGCTCGACAAACTCAGTTCGGACACATCGCCGGGCGTCATCTCCTCGCTCAAGCCGGTCGACGCTTTCTCTCGCGGCGGCACTGCCCAGAATTGACCGGGCAGGCGCGGGAAGAATAGAAACAACAGCACCGCCAGCGGCAACGCTTGTAGAAACATCTTGGCTGTGGTGCCGGCTGCTTCGCGAATCGGCATGGCCTCGGTCTGATGCAGACGCAGTAGCGTCGCCGTCAACAACCAGGCTGTGAGCAGCATGTAAGGCAACAGCAGCATGTTCTGGTTGTATAGAAACGCGGCGAACAGTGCGAAGTAAGACAGGAACACCACCACGGTGAGGTCGCGGACGCTGGTGGTCTCCAGCAATTTCATGCCGGCCATGACGATCAATAGCGAGGTGCCCGCGTCGATGCCGTTGAGCGTGCGGTAGTTCACGAGCACGCCGATGAGCGCCGCGATGGCGACCGACGTACGTAGCCACTTGGGCGGCAGCGACCAGCGCTTGACCTCGATGGTCATCCGAAACGCCGTGACCACTGCGGCGATCAGCAAGGTCCAGATTGCGATGTGGGCCGCGTGCGGTAGCACTGACAGCACCAAGCCCGCCACCACCCAAGTCATGCGCTGACCGAGCGGTGTCAGTTGTTGCAGGCGGGTTTCGAGGGCGATCGTGCTCATGGCTCGAACAACGCTAATGCGGTCAAACAACGTTGCCGATGTGCTGAGCCGATGTTGGCTGGAATCTCCAGGCCCGGCAGCTT
>NZ_JAEUPY010000098.1 GCF_016790065.1 Steroidobacter sp. | reverse complement strand
AGACGTGTTGGCGCTTGCGTCGCGCGGTTCTGCCTTGCTGACGCTGGGGCGTGCGTTGGAAGCCCTCACGCCATTGAAGCAGGCGCTGGCGCTCTCACCCGATTTGCCGGAAGCCAAAGCGCAACTGGCGCAAGCGGAACGGCTCGCTCAACAAGAAGCCAGCAAGGTGGCGCGAGCTGAGCGTGTGGCGCAGGCCGAGATGCGGAGTGCCGCGCCGGAAGTCAAAGCGGAAATCGTCAAGCCGGCGCGCAGCTATTCGAATGCGGCACCGGTCACCCGGAGTAACTGACTCGGTTACTTCACCATGTCTTTTTGCATGGGCGCGAAAATGGCCATGACTTTATTCTGTAATCGATAGGGCACACCGACCCGATCGAAAGCCAGATACACGTCTTCGGCCAGCGCATTGAACATGGCGTTGTCGATGGCCAGTTCGCGATGCGACTCTTCCATGCTGCGCCCGGTATATTCACAAGGCCCGCCGGTCACGTTGCACAGCTGTTCGAACAACAGTTGCTTGAACTTGGTGATGTCGGTGTTGCCGAAGGCAAAGTTGATGCGGTCGTCGTCTTCCATGATGACCACGAACTCTTCCACGGTCTTGCGCAGGACCGGCTCGCCGCCGATCTGTTCGTAGAGCGTCTTTTCAGCGTGTGCCACGGGCGCGAAGCTGGCGGCCAACAGCGTGGTCGAGAGCAGTGTCGCGAGAATGATTGATTTCGACATGGCGCTCGTCCTCTAAAAGCCCGCTTGCAGCGACAAGTAGGGCCCGGTCTGATCGTGCGTGACGCCAGTCACCGGTGCGAGCACGCTACCGATGTTCAAGTAAGCCGCGACCAAAGAAACATTCCGCGTCGGCGCCCAGGCGGCGAAGATGTCCCACGCGGCGCTCTCATCGTCGGCGCCCAGGTTGTGCGGTTTGCCGCGGTACTCAGCACCGATCGCGATCTTGCGCGTGACCAGATAACCGATCGAGCCGCCAATCTCGGTCGAGTAACCGTCGTCCCGGTCGCCGCCGAACCCCAGCAAGCCGAACTGATTGGCCTTGGTGTAGCGCAGCTGCAGATTCAACAGCAGGCTTTGCTGTAACAAGACTTTGGTGGCGGCGAGGTAATAGTCGGTGCCGTCTTCGTCCTTGGCGCCGAGTTGTTTGGGACTGACGAGCGCGCCGGCATTGTCGAGCCCGCGATTGCGCTTGAACTGCGCACCGATGGCGAGCTGTGGCATCCAGCTGTCTTGCATATAGATGGCATCGCCGTACAGCTTCACCTTGATGCCGAAAATATCCTGCGACACGCTGACGCCATCGAGTGCGGTGTCGGTGGCTTTGAAATCCTGGCGCGCGACGGTAAGTTCGATGCGATCGAGCAGACCGACGCCGATGCCGTAAGTCTTGAGTTCGAAGTCACGCAGCGGAGCGTAGGTGTAATGAACGTTCGCGCCGTAGCTGGCGTCGGTGCCGTAGCCGGTGATCAGCGCGAACGGCGCCAAGCCACCGCCGCCTGCGCCGTCGGCGTCGTTGAAGCCGGCTGTGAGTAACAGCTTGCCTTGATCAGGAACGAAATAGTTCTTGGGCGGCGCTGGAGGGGGCGGCAGCTTGGCGGTTTCCGCCGCGTGCGCGGCCGAAGTCAGCAAGGTCAGGGCAAGTGCCGGTAACAGCGCGGTCTGGCAGCTCATGCGGGGCTTCAGCCGTTATAGGAATAATCGGCATTAAGCCCCGGCCGGCGTCGAAAGTTCCAGTACGGACAAGCCCGGGCGGGCTGGCCGCTTTAGAGCGCCTTTTCGAGGGCCTCGCGCAGCTCGTCCATGCTTTGGTAGCGCTTCATTTTGTCCACGGACATGGCTTTGGTGACCAGGTCCGAGAGCGGGCGGGGCAGCGACGGATTGACCTCGATGGCGGTCTTGGCCTTGCCCTGCACGTGCTGATACATGACCGACATATGATCGCCGCGGCTGTACGGCGGCACGCCGGTGATCATTTCATACAGGATCACGCCGACGCTGTAGATGTCGGCGCGCTCATCGACCTTCTTGCCCAGAATCTGCTCGGGCGCCATGTATTTGGGCGAGCCGATCACGTAGCCGGTCTTGGTGAGTTGGGTGTCGCCTTCTTTCTGCGCGGCGGCCACGCCGAAGTCCACGATCTTCAACAGCCCTTCGTTGTTGATCAGGATGTTTGCAGGCTTCAAATCACGATGCACGATGCCGGCGTGGTGCGCGACCGTCATGCCGGTGCACAGGTCGATGCCGTATTTGATGGCGCGCGGCAACGGCAGGGGCTTCTCGTTGACGATCTCGCTGCCCAAGGTGTGCGACGGGAAGTACTCCATGGAAATGGCGTAGTTGCCGCGCATGTATAGAAAGTCATAAATGCGGATGACGTTCTTGTGCGTGATCTTGCGCGAGTAGCGCAGCTCGTGCACGAAACGTTTCATCATCTCTTCGTCCTGCGCCACGTTCGGGTTCAGGAACTTCAGGATCAGCCGTTCCTCGACCACCGTGTCTTCCATCAGCAGCACGGTACCGAAGGCGCCCTTGCCAATCTTTTCGATGAACTTGTAGCGGCCT
>NZ_JAEUPY010000079.1 GCF_016790065.1 Steroidobacter sp. | reverse complement strand
CGGAACCAGCCGTCGAGCGCTGCCAAACGCAAATGCCGTTGCAGCTGCGGCGCTAGATATTTCTGGAAGGTCGGCACCAACGTCGGATCTTCCAATTCCGCCAGACCCAACATGGCGCCGGTGCGGATGGCGTTCCACCATTGCGAATCGCGCTCCAACTGTTGAACCAGGAATGAGCGTGCCTCTTTCGCATGAGTGCGGCCCAGCGAAAACGCCGCGGCAGCGATGACATCTTCGGCGGTGTCCTTCTCGACCATCGCTCGCAACGTCAACGAGCTCTGTGCGCCGTTCGTCTTGCCGAGAGCCACAGCAACGCCGCGCCGGACTCTGCGATCGGGATCAGTGGAGGCCTTAGCCAATGCGTCAATCGCCGCCGTCTGACCGATGCTTCCAAGGCTGATCGCTGCTTCTTGACGCAAGCCCCAATGACGCTTCGTGTCGGCGAGCACATCCGCCAACGCAGTCAGGCTTTCTTCGCGGCGAGGATAGTCCGCCGCCAACTGACGCGCGGCACGCAACCCGGCAGCCACGTCACCGTTCTTCAGCAAATAGGTCAGCGCCGACAACGATTGTTCGAGATGAATGTCGGCGACCAGCCAATTGCCCGCGTCGACGCTCACCGCAATCGGCGCCGTGCCAGCAGGCAAGGTCACGCGTGTTTGCCAGTCTTCCATCCAGACGGTGTGAGTAGCGCTGCCCTGCTCGGTGAACACAGTGACCTCGACCGGCAAGCGAAACTTATTCTCGAACGGCAGATCGCTCTGCACCTGATTCAAGGTCAGATCCAGCTGACGGCGCTCGGCAGACCAGCGGGTCTGCGCTTTGATGGCGGGATGCCCGCCGCCGCCGATGATCCAATCGTTGAAGAACCAATTCAGATCGCGCCCGGTGGTGCTCTCGAACGCCGCTTGCAGATCGCGCGCTTCGACATTACCTAAAGCGTGGGTCTTCAAGTATTGGTTGAGCGCACGATAGAAATCCTCATCGCCGACGATGCGTCGGAGCATGTGGATGACCAGCGAGCCTTTGATGTAAGTCAGGGACTCCCGATACATATCTTCGGGCGCGTCGTAATAGAGGCGCTCGAGCGGCAACACCTCGCCGGTGGCTTGCACGTCGTCCAGATAGAAGTGCAGATAGCGCCAGCGCTGGTAGGTCAGATCGTCCTCGCCCTTGGAGTGCCCGTTCCAGACCGTGTGCATGTACGTGGCAAACGATTCGTTGAGCCAGATCGAGCCGAGCGAACGGCAAGTCACCAAGTCGCCGAACCAGTGGTGCGCCAGCTCGTGGGAGATAGTGTCGTCGGTCTGCCAGATCGGCCAGGGCAGATCGAACGCGGGACTGGAATCGATCGGATCGCCGTGGCCGCGCTCGTAGATATCGGGGAACCCGACCATCGAGGTGGTTTCCATGGCGCCACCAAACTCTCGCAACGTGACTTGATCGTACTTGACCCACGGATAGGGATAGTCGAGCAGCTTCGAGAAGTACTCCATCATGCGCGGCGTGTTGCCGAAATTCTCAGCAACCTTGCGTTCGGCCCCCGGCGCAGTCCACACGCTGAGCGGAACGTTCTTGGCACCGAGGCGCGCCGAGGGCAACTTCACTTGCTTGAAGTCGCCCACCTTGAGCGCGATCAGATAGTTGGGGATGGGCTCATCCTGCACCCAACGATAGGTGCGAGTGCCATCGCGATTCGTGGTTGTTTCCTTCAACACACCATTGGAAAGCGCGATCAGCGGCGCCGCGACGGTGATCCGAAACTCGACCGCGAAACGATCGTTGGTGTCGTTGTACATGGGCAGCCAGCCGTAGTGCAGCCCGCCCTCGCCGAAATTCCATGCTTGCGCTGCTTTGCTGGCGGATGCCGGGTGGAAGTACAGACCGGAGCGCGGTTGTGCCGAGTATGCGATCAGCACTTCGGTCGCTTCGCCCGGCGCCAGCACTGCCGGCAGATCCAACAACAACTTCGGGCCGTCAGCCTTCCATTTGAGCGCCGCACCGCTGCCCACCGCTTTGACACTCTCGATGTTCAGACCGAATGCATCGAGCTCCAGCGAACGCAGCCCCGTCTGCAGCGGCGCGAAGCGAATCTGCGCCGTGCCCTTTATCTGCTCGCGCTCCATGTCGAATCGCAAGTCCGCTCGGACTCGCAATATATCGACCTGCCTCGCCCGCACCGGCCGATCTTGCGCGCCTGGCAGCCGATGTCCCGGCGTCACGCCGGCAACAGCTTGGGAAGCCGGAATGCCTAGCGAGCCGGCAGCTAACGCCGCCGTCAATACGCTTCCCACCACCCAACGACACGACCGCTTCTCGATCAGCTCACCGACGCGATGACTCATTTGCTAAAAACCCTTCGCAGATTGCAGCGACGCTGGTTACCAAGCGTACAGGTGCTGCTGAATCGCTGCTAGTTTCTAGGCAGCCGCAAGACCAAATCCTCCACGTCAAACAGCAACGCCGTCGCGCGGCCGACAGCATCCCGCTCGACGGTCACGCACAGTCCTTGGAGTGGTCCGGACTGAGCCTTGAATCGATCGGGCACCGTCGGGGTCAACAGCTGCGGCTCGGTGAGATATAACGAATGCAAGGTGAGACGGCCTGACTCAGACGACAGCGTATAAGTGGTATCGATCTCCTCGCTTCGGTAAGTGCCTGCCATCGCTGCCAACACCTGAGAGGATGGCTTGCTCGGTGCCGCTGGATTAGAACGTTGCGCATCACGATCGCAGGCTGTGACATGGCGACCGAGCATGTCGGGCGGCGGCACTTTCTGATTGGGACGCGGCTCAAGATAGATCCGCGCCAATTGTTCGGCTTTGGCACTCACCTGAATCAGATGATTGGCCAGCAACACGATCGCGAAATCGTCGTCGGGGAACATCATGAATATCGAGCGGTACCCAGAGACTCCGCCACCATGCATGACCACCCGGTGCCCGATGACCGACATCGGTTGTAAACCGAAACCGTAGTTGATGGACGTGCCGTCCCGAAGTGTGTTCGGTGCCGACAGCTGTTGGATGAACGCCCGATCGACCAGCACGGGATTCATGAAATGGCCGGCCCACTTGGCCAGATCGCCGACCGTGGACAGCATGTTTCCCGGCCCAGAAGTTTCGCGATTATAAAGTGCCCGCCGCCACGAGCTGCCGTTCTCGGTCAGCTCATAACCCACCGCGAAATCCGCTTCTATGCTCTTCAAATCGTCCCGCAGCCGGGTATCTTTCATGCCGAGCGGTGCGAAGATGCGCTCGCGCATGAACTCGCCCAGACTCTTGCCGGAGACCGCTTTGACGATTTCCGCCAGCAGCACGTAGCCGGTGTTGGAGTACTCATAGCGTGTTCCAGGCGGAAAGCTCAGAGCCCGCTGACTGCGCACCAGATTGAGCACATGCTGTTGACGCAACACGCTGTCATTGTCGTGCCCACTGAGCTTGCCGAGGACGCGATAGTTACGCAGTCCGGAACGATGATGCACCAGGTCCGCAACGGTGATGCGCTCACCGAAATCTGGGATGTCAGGCAGGTATTTGCGGATGTCCGCTTGCAGATCCAGCTTGCCCTCGCGCGCCAGCAGCGCCACCGAGAACGCCGTAAATTGTTTGGAAACACTGGCCAGGTTGAAAACTGTCTGCGTCGTCACCGGCACCTTGTGATCGATGTCCGCGATGCCGTAGCCACGCGAATAGATCAGCCGCCCGCCTCGATAGATTCCGACTGCTGCTCCTGGAACGTCGGGCCGCTGCATCTCGGCGAAAACGGCGTCCACCGCCAATTCGCGACTCCGGTCATCGGCAACGAGATCTGCCGGCTCCGCGGTGACGCATGCCATGCACAGCAGGCCCATCGATACCAAGCGCAACATGGCCGACATTGTTGTTTCCTTCGTTCTGTCCAAAGCGGCCACTACTTCAAGGGCTCGTCCCACCCCGACAAGGGGCGTACCGCAAGCCGAGGGATTGCGCCTGAAGGCGATAACTCGAAGACCACTTCCAGCAGTCCCTTATCGAAGCTGGCGCGATAGGTGTAAGCGGCCTCATCCCCCAACTCCTCGAACCCAAACAGGCGCAACTCCTGCAAGCGACCCAACTGGCTGCGATGCTTTTGATACGGGACGACAGCTCGGTCGAGTAGAAAAGCGGAAGGGAATGCCGCGCGCTCCTTGGCCGGAATTTCTGTTTCGAGCAGAATCTGCCGCAACCGCTGCGTGACTCGAGGATCTCGATCTTCGATCGCTGCCGCGGGCGGTGGCACCAACGCTGGCTCGATCATCTGCGCCACTCGCCGCCCAATGGCGCTGGCATTGCCGCTAGCGCTGTTGGTGAGCACGATCACCGATAAACCCGCGTCCTCATAGCGAACGTAATTGGCCACGAACCCCTGCCACTGGCCGCTATGCTGGTAAGTCTTCTGGCCCGCGACCTTGAACAGATACCAGCCGAATCCATACGGGTAGGTCTTGCCGCTGTTCAAGCGCACCGGAGATAACATCTGCGCCCAGGATTCGGGCTTGAGAATTTTTCTTGCCCGCACACCCGCATCCCACTTGGCCCAGTCGAGCACTGTCAGATACAACGTGCCATCGCCGGTCGAGTTACTGGTGGGCGCCACCCATTGCTGATTCAACACCGTGCCATCTTCGCGAACCTGATAACCGGCAGCACGGTTGGGCACGATGCCCCGGTCGTCGATCTGGCCAGCGGTGTGCATTGCCAACGGCCCGAACACGCGCTGTTTCAGCACCTCGGCATAAGACCGGCCGCCGACACGTTTCACCAGCACGCCCAATAACGCATAGCCGGTGTTGCTGTAGCTGAACTTGTGGCCGGCCGGAGCAACCAACTCGGCACGATAGAAGAACTGCAGTAACTGCTCGTCGCTGTAGTCCTGGCGCAGATCGAACGCTCCTTCGCTCACAGTGCCGTGACTGTAGAAGGCCGCGCCCATGCCGGATGTGTGGGTCAACAGCTGCCGGATCGTGATCTTTTGCCACGACGCCGGGGCGTCGGGCAGGTACTTGCGGATCGATTCATCCAACGACAGCTTGCCGTCTTCCACCATCAGCATGACCGCCACGGCAGTAAACATCTTGCCCAGCGAGCCGGTTTGAAAAATGGTGTCCGGATGCACCGGCACACGGTGCTCCAGATTCGCGTAGCCATATCCCTGGGCACGCACCAACACACCATCCTGGACCACGGCCAACGCCAGACCCGGAGTGTGATTGGCTTCGATGGCAGCATTCACATAGTCATCGATCGCGTCCGCACGGCAAGTCGTCGGACCGCAGATCGCTGCGGTCACGGCACAGAGCGCCGCCACCTGTCGCAAGCTCTTCACTACTTGGCTCCATCCTTCTTAAGTTCCATCCAAGCAGCCGTCGCGCCAGAGCGCTTGCCGGTAGCACTGAACGTGACCTCGCCATTGAGCACTGCGCCACGCAGCTTCAACAGAAGAGTCACATCGTCCACCGCGCGGCCCGTCTCTCCAGTTCGACCGGTACCGAGCATTCGGCCTCTAAGGAACCCGTCGGAAAATCTCGGCTGGTTCACCAGCGTCTGTAATTGGTTGCCCAACTGCACATGGATGTTGCCGTCGGCGAGCACGTCCATGGACACAGGCAGATCCAAATCGTAGGTTTGCAAACGCCCCTGCCATTTGCCCAACAACGCCGGCGTGGGACTGAACGGCGGACGTTCTTTGCGCTCGGTCTCATCCTCCGGCGGCGCCCATTTCGGTAGCAGCACTTGGAGCATGGCATGCGCTATCGGGCGCGGCGTTCCCAGCTCACCATTGGTGAGCACGACGACGGCAATCTGCTCGGCTGGAATGATGATGAGCACAGTCTTGACGCCAGGCATGTTGCCGCCGTGTTCCACCATGCGCTGACCGTTCAGCGACTCTCTGACATTCCAGCCGATGCCATACGCACGTTGGTCTGCGTTCGGGAAACTCAGCCGCTGCATATCATCGATGGTTGCATCGGACAGAATCTGCTTTTGATCGCGCAGATGTGTCTTCAGATGAAACATGCCGAAGCGCACCAGATCGTGCGCACTGGCGTACACATCCGATGCACCCGGGTGATCGGTCGCATAGTCAGGCAGCGGCGCGCCGCTGTCATCGTAGCGAATCGCCTCGAACGCACGTTGCGTCGGCTCCAGACCTACCGACATATGAGTCAGGCCCAACGGCAGAAACACCTGCTGACGCATGAAGCCGGCAAAGCTCTGGCCGGAAACTCGGGCGACGACCTCACCGAGCACGCCATAACCCAGATTGGAGTATTTAAAACGCTCGCCAGGTAACCACATCGCTTGCCCGTGACGCGCAATGGTCGTATCCATGCTCGGCACCGCGTTCGGCTCATCGGCGAAAAAGAATTGATAGTAAGTGGGCAGACCGGACGAATGATTCGCGACCTGCCGTACGGAAGCGCTCTGCGCCGGATCGACGCGATTCACCAGCTTGGCCGGGCCGAGATAGTCGTTGATCGGTGCGTTCAGATCGACGCGTTTGGCTTGCACCAGAGTCATCAAGCCGGTGGCGGTGATCGGCTTGGAGATCGAAGCCAGCGAATACATCGTGTGCTCGGTGGCCGGCACTCGTGCTTCCTTGTTGGCCCAACCAAAGCCTTCCTCCCACACGATGCGGCCTCGTTGACTGATGGCCACTGCCACGGAGGGCGCGCCAGTCTCCTGCATCGTGGTGCGAATGAGCTCGCGGATTTCAGTGAAGCGATCTGCCTGCGCAGCACACGCAGGTCGCAGCAGCTGACTAGCCAGACATAGAGCAGTCAACACACAGACAAAGCGGCTATTCAATCCAAGTACTCCTCGGGAGGTAACGTGGGCTGCCCGGAATTGATGCCGGGACCGCCCCAGGCTTCGTTCCAATCGATGCCCTGGTAGTCCGGCAACTCCCAATAGAACTTGCCGCGCGGTCGGTTGTAGTTGCCGATCTCGTTCATGGACAGCGATTCATACAGCCGCCCGTTCACCATCGTGTAGCGCACTGTGTTGGTGTTACGAATGTTCTCCAGCGGATTGGCATCCAGCACGATCAGGTCGGCGAGCTTGCCGGCTTCGAGCGTGCCGATCTGTTTGTCCAAGCCGATGGTCTTGGCACCATTGACAGTCGCCGCACGCAGCACGCGGTGATTGCTCATGCCACCCTCGCTCAGGCTCCACATCTCCCAGTTGATATCCATTCCTTTGATTTGTCCGTGCGCGCCGGTCGTCACCACGCCGCCGGCGTCATCCACTTTCTTCATCGTCCGCGCCACCGAACGGAACCCGACATCCCAGATCTCATCCGCCTGATACAGACTGAGCATGCCTCGGGCATACGGAGGAGCATCCTCGGCAGTGCCCTGTATCGGGTTGTACCAAGCAAAAGTCGTCTGCACGTAGGTCTTGATTTTCGGGTCATCCCACGGCCGTGTGCTCTGATAGAAATAATCCTCGGCGTGCGGCTCACCGCTGGTCACGACGATGGTCGGTGTCAGCGACACTCCGCCGCGAGCCAGCAGCTGGAGCATGTCGTCGTAATAGTTGGCTACCGGCAGGTTGTGCTCGACGCTCATGTGACCATCGAGAATCATGCTCAGGTTGGTATGGAAATTACCGCCTTCACCTTCAGGGGTCGTCATCAACCCAGCTTCGCGCGCCGCCTTGACGATCTGCTGGCGTTGGCTGCGCATGGGCTGCAGATAGCTCTTCACGACGACCGCACCCAGAGCCTTACGATGAGCCACCGCCTTGCGGGCATCTTCGAATCCATTGATTGGATGAAACATGCTGGGCAGGTCGGCACCGAAGATGACCTTACCTGTGGTCAGCAAACGCGGCCCAACCGCATTGCCGGACAGATTCAGTTCGGCTTCCGCGAACGCTTGCAACTCCGGTGGCGCCGACGGATCGAAATTGGTCGTCACGCCGAACGCCAATGCGGCGTAGTGACTGGCGTGTTTTTGCGGCGTCAACTGCAGATCGGTATCGACATCGAAATGACCGTGCATATCGATCAGGCCAGGCATCAACGTCTTGCCGCTCGCGTCGATGACCTTCGCAGCCCGAGGAATATCGACCTGATCCGAGGGACCGACAGCGACGATGCGGTTGTCTGTCACCACGAGCGAACCGCGCTCGATCACTTCCTCGCCTCGCATCGTAATCAGACGAGCGTTGGTGAATGCGATCGTGCCTTGCGGCTTATCGGTCGGTGCTTGCAGATCGATGCTCGACTCAGTAATCGTCGGCTTCAGCTTCGCCGCACTCCGTCCGTCTATCGCGGCAGTGGATAAAGTCTGGCCTAGCATCCAGTGCAGCCGACTCGAATCGGCCGACCAGACAATCTCGTCGCCACCGTTTTCGGTCAACTGCGTGACCGGCAGCTCTTGGCTGGTCTTGGTCAGTCGGAGCAACACTCCAGTCTGGTCATTCGGAACGACGCAGTACTGCTGCTGGTTCTTGTAGGCCAGCCACCTGCCATCCGGACTGAGCGTCAATTCTTGAGCATCTTCGCTGGTCACGTGCAGCCGCCGGTCCAGCCCGTCGAGGTTGACGCTCTGCAGATTGTTTCCTTTGCTGATGCCCAGATAACCGTCAGCCTTGGCTACGTAGTAGATGCGCCGGCCGTCGGCGGAAAACTGCGGATCGCGCCCCTCGATACCCAGGTAATGAGGCTCGCCACCGGCGATAGAGAGCCAGTAGAGACCTGCGTTGAGCGCTCGATAGCCGCCCAATCTCTTGTTGCCACGCTCGATCCAGTAGACCAGCTGCTTGCCATCCGGCGAGAAGGTCGGTTGCCGAATGATGCCGGCGCCTTTCAACACCGTCCTGACGCGTCGACTCTTGGTGGTCATGAGTTCGAGCGCGGCGCCCCGCTCGTCATCCCAGGAAACATAGACAAGCGCGGAGCCATCGCGTGAATAGCTGGGTTCGAACTCGAATGTAGTGCTCTTGGTCAGGCGCTGCGGCACACCGTTGGGCAGCGCTTTGTGCCACAAGCGGCCGAGCGCATTGAATGTCACGCTCTTGCCGTCCGGCGTCGGAGCGATGTGCTGGATGGCGCGGACCGTGAACTGCTCCGGCGCCAGCGCAGTTTCGAAGCGCGCAGGTTTGGTGATTCGATGCTCGGCGTTCACTCGAAAAGGAATTTCCTGCCGCACTCGAGTGTCGACGTCGATTCGATAGAGCTTACCTTTGCTCCAGATGGCGACTTCGCGACCGTTCGGAAACCAGTCGAACTGAGGATAGTAACTGCCGGCGCGAGGATTTCGATTGGCGCGCAGATCACGCTCCAGATCGTCGTAGACTGGCCACTGCTCGCCGCTGCGCGTGTCGTAAACAAACAAGACGCTCTTGTTCTTGACGCGCCGGACGAAGGCGATGCGCCCATTGTCGGGCGACAATTGCGCCGTGGTCGCACCACCAAAGCCGTTCAACACCTCCTCCACCTTGCCGTCGCTCAGCGCACGCCGTTTGATGGAGTAAATCGGCTGCAGAACGTTGCTGAACCTGCCGATGGACGTCTTCTCGGTGTAATACAGATAGCGGCCGTCACTGGAGAGTTGCGGCTCGTGAACCACGCTGCTGTTCTTGGACACTTCCACCAGCAGCCGACCCTGACCGCCATCGAGATGGTAGAACCAAAGCTCCGGCAGCTTGCCTAGAGACCGGCCGGAGTACTTGGTCGCGACCAGGTAGCGACCGTTGGCAGCCCAGGATGGCGTACCCAGCGCGTCGAAGGTTTCGTGAGTAACCTGTCGAGCCTGCGAGCCATCGGCGGCCGAACTCCAGATGTTGTAACTGCCACCCCGATCGCTGACGTACAGCAGCTTCGAGCCGTCGTGGCTGAAGCGCGGCTGATACTCCAGCGCCGGGCCGCCGTGTAGCAATCTGGCCGTGCCGCCGCTGGCGGGCATGGAATAGATATCGCCCAGCATGTCGAACACCAGAGTGTTGCCGTCCGGACTCACATCCAGATTCATCCAGGTGCCTTCGGTCACGGTGAACTTGGCGTCCGTATACGGCTGGCCAGTGTCGGTGACGTCCCAAGCATCGTCGCTGGCAAAGGCCGTTGCAGCCAGCAGCATGGTCAGCACAACAACCGGCCGGCCGTATTTTTTATTGATTCCAAGCAAGCTGCGAACCCTCTACATTCGCTCGAAGAAATCAAACATCTTCTGCAGCGGAAACACCTTGGCATCCGCGTGTCCCGAATCGGGCACGATATAGAACTGCGTGGGCGTGCCGCGTTCCATCAGCCGATAACCCAAGTCGATGACGGACTCCATGTGTCCGGCCGTATCCATCTCACCCATGATGAACAGCGTCGGCGCGCGCCAGTTCGCGATGCTCGATGTGGATGAGGACGCGCGTGCGAGATCCTCGATCTTCATACGCTCGGAGAGCGGCATGAACTCAGGCGGGCCATCGAGCTCTCGCACCGTCTCGCCATCCTTCTTCATCTCGATCAACCAATCGCCCACGCCGCTCATGTGGATCCCAGCAGCGAAGTCTTCCGACAGCCGGCTGAGCGCAAGGCCCACGATGTGTCCACCATAGGAATGGCCCGCGATGCCAATGCGTTTTGGATCGACGTCCGGTCGGGACTTCAAGTAGCGCGCGAGCGCGGCGAGATCCTTCACTTCGCTGCCGCCAGTCGCACCCCGCTCAGCGGGAAAGCGATAGTCCAGGCCGAAGCTGGTGCTGCCGCGATAGTTGATCTCTAGAACGATGTATCCGCGACTCACCGCGTATTGGGCGAATGATGGGTAAGCGACATAGCCTTGCCCCGGCAGCACGCGCCCCGTCGGCCCGCCTTTGGCAGTGACAATGACCGGGTAGCCGCCAGCGGGCGCCTTGCCTCTCGGCACCATCAATAAGTGATGAGTGAGGATGCCGTCTTCGGCACGCACGGGCAGCACTTCGATATCGACGAATTGATCCCAGATCTTGCGGAACTTTGTTTCTTCTGCAGCGGTGGGCGTCAACGTGACGATGTTTTTACCCATGGCGACGAGCCGCCGATTCGGCATCCGGCCATTCACGTTGGCCGTATAGAACAGCGCATCGTCGGCAGTGAAGACAGGCCACGCCTCCATGCCCGTCCCTTGCACCACACGCTGCGGTTGGCCACCGTTCAAAGAGAGCTGCCACACATGCTGACGAGGCAGGTCGCCGATGTTGGAGCCGTAGGCGATGCGAGTGCCCGCTGCGTTCAGCGTCACATGGCTCACTTCACCTTCACCCGGCGTCAACAAACGAGGCGCGCCACCGCTGGCTGCCATCGAATACAACAACTGCCAGCCGGTCTTTTCCCACAGGAACAGAATCTGACCGTCGCGCGTCCAGATCGGCGCTTCGAATTCCGGCCCAAGAACGCTGCCGGCGCCCACATCCGCACGCCACAGCGTGCGAACGTCGCCGCTTTTCGGATCAGCCAACTCCAAGCTCCACGGCACACCGCGCGACTGTTCCGAGAAGCGATAGGCCATGGTCCAGTTGCCTGGCACTCGTACGAACAGCAATTGCTTGCCATCGGGCGACCACACGGGCTTGCTGTCCCGGAAGATGCCGGGGGACAGATAACGATGCTTCAGCGTTGCCAGATCGACCACGCCGACATAGCGCTGGCCGGCTTTGCGCTGGCTACTAAAAGCCAGTTGCGTGCCATCGGGCGAGTACGCAAGGTCCTCGATGTAGACCGCCGCGTAATGCTCCGGATTATTCTCCAACAGCGGGCGTCGCGCCCAGCCCTGCGCCTGCTGACGAAACTCCCACAGCATCTTGCCTTCGCTGAAAGCGAACGCGCGAGCATCCTTGGAGAAAGCCAGCGAACCGGAAGGAATATTCTGTGCGCCCGCCACTTGCATCGTCTGACCAGTCTCAATGTCCAGCTTGATCAGCTCACGCGTATCCTGCGCAGGATAGGACTCGAAGCCGCGTTGTTTGCGCCCTCGGATGTAGAAGACCGAGCGCCCGTCCGGCGCCATGGAGATATTCCCCAGACCGGCTTTATCGGTATAGGACGTCACCTGCCGCGGCTGAAACGTCGGCGCCGTGGCAGCAAACAAATTGTTGCCATCGCTCGACAGTATGTAACGGCTGTGCGCACCGACGATCATCCTGCCGCTCATCGACGCATGCGCCGCGGCCGACTCTGCCAGCGTGAACGTTTCCGGCCGCGAAGCGCCGTTACTCGCCGACGCGTACAACAAGACACATAGCAGAAGCTTTTTCATGGGCTCGCTCATCGAAAGCGTAAGGAGACGTCGCGCGCAAGAACTGCGCGCGACGCATTGGATAGACGGGTACAACCAGCCTCCGCGAATGGACACGGTGACGCTACGCGGGTTGCCGTAGACGTTCTGGCCGTTGAGATTGCCGGTCGGCTGCCAGTACACCTTGTCGGTCAGGTTTTCGCTGTACACAGCGAGCGTCCATTTGTCCGTGAGCGCGTACTGCGCCGATGCATTCCACAGCGTGATGCCGCCGTAGTGAAGGTCGACCAACGCTGCGTTGAAGGGACTGCTGCCAAAGTACGTGCTGGTCTGCGCAGTGACGCCGGCGTTGAGTGTCAGCGCCGAGAATCGGCCCGGCAGCTGATACGTGCTCCAGATCTTGAGTTGGTGCTTGGGAGTTCTGCCCAACGTGGTTGCACCGGTCGGCCCGCCGACATAGTCCGTCTGCGTAAACGTGTAGCCACCGAACACTTGCCAGCCCGAGACCACCCGACCGGACATCTCCAGATCCATGCCTTCGACGATGATGTCGCCGTGCTGAACGTAGCAGCAGCTCACGCCGGTGCTTGGATCGGTCACCGCCACGTAGGCCAGATCGGCTGCGCCTTGACCTTCACGCTTGAGTCGATAGATCGAGGCCGCAGCAGTGACGCCTTCGAACACATCGCCCTTGATGCCCAGCTCCAGGTTGTTACCCACGACCGGGGTCAGCGGATCGTTACCCGGCGGCGGGCCGGTGAACAGATTGCCCTGCGGATTGAATGTTTCGCCGTAACTGAGATAAGCGGTCCATCGATCCGACAGCGAATAACTCAACGCGGCGCTGGGAATGAACTCTTCTTCGTCGTAACGCAAATAAGAGGTCGCGCCGGTGGCGAGCGTTCTCAAAGCGTGATCGTAGTGAAACGTGCCGTAACGGCCGCCGATGGTCAACCGCAGAGGCGCGGCCAACTGCAACCCAATGGTGGCGTAGTAGCCTTGTTGCTGCCGCTCCCGGAACGGATAGTAAGAACTGGGGACCGTTGCAGGCTCCGCGAAGGTCGCTGGGTTGTAGGCGTAGAAATTGGTGATGGGAATGATGTTGGTGGGGATGACCGTGTAGCTGAGCTCAGTGCCGCTCAGTTTGGTGTAGTCCATGCCCACCGTGTAGCTGTGCTCGCGGCCGAACAATTGCCATTTGCCGCTGGCCGACAGATCGGCCAGACGCTGAGTGGTGGAGATGTCGGCGCGGCGGCGAAACATTCTGGCGCCGGCGTATGTCACCGGATTCACGGCCGTACTGAACGTCACATAGTTCAGATCGCTGTCCTGCTCGATCTGATTCAGATTCAGACGAATCACACCAGTCTCGCCGTACTTCTGCTCCACTCGGGCGAATGCGTCCAGAGTGTCTGAGTTCCAGTAGGTCCAGGGCGGCGCGATGCTGTATTCACGCGGCACATCGAGCGTCGTACCGTTCGTGTAGCGCGGCGTTCCCCAACCGGGGTAACCCTTGTCATCGCGTTTCTCGTAGCTCAGCCCCGCCGCCAGCAGCGTGCTATCGGTAGCATCGAATTCCAACACTCCGTACAGAATCTGCTTCTCGGTCGTGTAGCGATCCAGGTGATAGCCACGATCCATGTACGACGCAACGGCACGGCCGCGCAGCCGCCCATCGAGTGCCAACGGGCCGGTCGCATCGAGGATCGCTCGATAGTTGTCCCAGGTGCCCGCGGATAAGTTCACTCGCATCGCTGCGGTCCGCTCGGGGCGCTTACGCACCAGATTGACCACGCCGCCCGGCTCGCCGGCACCGGAGTACATGCCATCCACACCCCGCAGGACTTGAATTTGCTCGATCGTCGCCGTATCGGGGGTATAGGAAATGCCCAGCCCGCCGGTGTAGGCCGGCGCACCGCCATCGAACTGCAACGTTTCGAGCTTGATGCCGCGCGAGTAGTAGAAGGTCTCCAGCGGATTGAATGCGCTGACCGAGACACCAGTGGTCTGAATCAAGGCTTCCTGCAACGAAGTCAGATTCTGGGCTTCGATGCGTTCGCCGGTCATGATGGTGACCGACTTCGGTGTCTCACGCAGCGACTGACCGGACTTCGAGGCAACGCTCAAGCGATTTTCCAGCGTGCCGAACACCATCACTGTTTCCACATCGGAAACATCGCCATCGCTGACCGCGCTGCTGTCGCCCGCGTGGCCCGCTGCGTTCGCACTCGACTTCCCAAAGCCGGCCGGCCGAATCGTCGCCGCATTGCCTTTGCTGAACACGACTTCGAAGCCCGTGCCCTTGAGCAGCAACTCCAGAGCAGCTCGCTTCTCGAGATCGCCGACCACAGTGGTCGACACGCCGCCGCTCAATGCCTCAGGCTTGTAGAGCAGTTGCATTCTCGACTGGTCAGCAAAGACCTTGAGCGCATCGGGCAACGCTTGAGCAGGAATGTCGAAGCGCTGCGTTTCAGCTGCCGCGACCACGCAGATGGGAGAAAGCAGCGACAGCGCCAGCAGCTGAGTGGCACGCGAGTGCTTGCCACGTTTCTTGGTCGTAGTCTCCGAGCCGGTAGCCGCCGCGACGGCAGCAATAAAAGATTTCATTCGTAGCTCCCCAACTTTGTTTTCGGTCGGTCAGCGCCAGGTACGCTGACATTGGAAGCAACGACGACTCGCGAGACAGAATCCCCCAGCCTGTTTTCAGTTCGAGCGTCTATTCGGAACCTGAGACGTAAGCGGTGTCGCCGTCACGGCGCACTTGCAAGCCGAAACCTTCCTCCAGCATGGTCAACAGCGCCTCGGTGCCTTGTGAGCTGGTCTCGAACGTGCCGCCGACATCCAGTGCGCGTAACGCATCGTTCTCGATCACGACTCGCACCGTGGTGTAACGACTGAGCTCATCGACCACATGATCCAAGCGCTCTTGCTTGATATAGATCAACCCTTGCCGCCAAGACACCAGGCGTGTGATTTCCTCGGCTGCAATGGCACGAACCTGCGTTGCCGCTTTCTGCACACTGGCCTGCTGGCCGGCACGCAGCACTGAAACCGACGCAAGCGACAGCTGCTCATCCGAAGGTGTCGCGCTCCCGGCGGGAGCATTGCCGACAACCTTCACCACGCCTTCGCTGACTGTGACGCTCACACCGCTCGGCAGCATATGAACATTGAACGCGGTACCGACGGCACGCACCCAGGTGCCCCCCGCAAGAACCCAGAATGGCCGCTGCGCATCGTGCCCGACGTTGAAGAATGCCTCGCCGCGCTCCAGCCTGATGACACGCATCTTCTCGGTATAGTCGACGCGCGCACTGGTATTGCTGTTCAGTTCCAGCGACGACCCATCGGGCAACACCACGTTCGCATGCTGACCGATGGCAGTCTGAAACAACGTGCGGGGAGCAAGCGTAGCAACCCACCACCACCCGACCAGCGTCGCCATGGCCACTGCCGCAGCGGTGGCGAACACGGCGCGGCGTTTCGAAGCCCGGATGGATTTTTGAATGGCTTTGCGCGTCGATGCGCTGAATGCCTGCCCCAAGGCGACCGAGCTCACCAGCTCGCCGGTGCGTTGCATCTGCAACCAGGTGGCGGAAACTTCCTCATAGGCGCGCGCATGACTCGCTGTCTCGGCACGCCACTTCTCGAAGTTCGAACGATCGTCGTCCGAGACTCGATCCGCGTTCAATCGCGCAATCCATTCGCTGGCCTCGCGGCGGATCTGCGCAGCACTGCGCAATGGGTGAATCTCAGCCATCATGGCCCTCCTTCCCTTTGCATCTCATGGTATCGCGCCTGCAAATATTCGTGCGTTCGCTCCAGTCCGCGCGCGATGTGCTTCTCGACGGTTTTCTCAGACAAGCCCAAGGCCGCCGCGATCTCCTTGTACGAGTAGCCGTGGAACAGCTTCAAGCTGAGCGCCGCCTGACTTTGCGGAGGCAGGCGATCAATGGCCTTCTTCAACATGCGCGATGCTTCGTCGGCAATGAGCGCATCGTCCAATGGCACCCCGGGCGCCCCGATCCTGGAGTCGTCATAGTCCGCCAGCGAATCGGTGGCAGCTACGCGCTCATGACGACGCCGATCGGCAGCGAGATTTCGCGCCGTCGAAAACAGAAAGGCGCGCGGGATCTGAACCGCGTTGCCTCGTTCATAGGTGCGCAGGAACGCCTCCTGCACGATCTCATCCGCGGTCGCCTCCGAACGGACCAAGCGGCGGATGTAGCGACGCAACGCCAACCGGCTCTCATTGAAGAGTCGGGTGAACAGCTCATTCGCGGTGTCGGTCTTCGAGTTCAAGACGGCAGACAGGCTAGGGATTTTCAGGATCGCATACGGGCCCGGGCGACCCACAGTACGCCGGAAAACCACAGCTCCACAAGGCGCCAAAATCGTATGGGGGGATTTTCTGCCCGGATCGTCGTTACGAGGTTGGGCCGACGGCCGAACCGCCGGCCTGCTGCCACGCCAGCGCGGCAAGCTCTGGCAGCACTTCGACTCGCCGCTTCGCCTGCGCAGAGGACGCAGTCCCGCGAATCATCCGGCCTTTGATGCCGTGGATGATCGCCGCCAGGCGGAAGAAATTGAACGCGACATAGAACCGGTAGTCGGCGATGCCATCTCGTCCAGTCCGCCGACAGTACGCGGCGACATAGTCGGACTCGCTGGGAAGCCCCAGTGCGCTGAGATCTTTGCCCGCGAGTCCCGTGACGATGTGAGGCGGCATGCGATACATCATCGAGTGATAAGTGAAGTCGGCCAACGGATGCCCCAGCGTCGACAGCTCCCAATCGAGCACCGCAAGCACGCGGGGTTCGGTGGGATGGAAGATGAGGTTGTCGACGCGAAAGTCACCATGCACCAGGCAAGTCTGTTCTCCAGCGGGAATGTTTGCAGGTAACCATTCGACGAGCTTGTCCAAGTTCGGATCGCGGCCGGCAGCGGTATCGCCCAGATACTGACGACTCCATCGATCGATCTGCCGCGAGAAGTAGTTGCCGGGCCGGCCGTAGTCGCTCAGTCCCAAAGATTCGTAGTCGAGGCCATGCAAGCGAGCGATGGTCTCATTCATGGCATCGAAGTAGGCGGCTCGCTCACTACGTTCGAGTTGCGGGAGTGCCGTATCCCAGAAGATGCGCCCCTCGACCATCTCCATCACGTAGAACCAAGTGCCCAGCACCGAATCGTCGGTGCACAGTCCATAAACCTTCGCAGCGGGAAAGCCGACGTTCGCGAGCGCTGTCAGCACGCGTGCTTCACGCTCGACAGCGTGAGCACCTTTGAGCAACTGACCCGGTGGCTTGCGTCGCAGGACGTAACAGCGATCCGCAGTGATCAATCGGTAGGTCGGGTTGGATTGCCCGCCTGCGAACTGTTCGATGCTCAACGGGCCGTGATAGTCCGCGACATGATCCTGCATCCAGGCGTGCAGCCGTGGCACGTCGAGTTCGAAACCTTCGCGGACCGGCAAGGTGTCGCTGTTCACTGTGGTGGCCGCCGCCATGCCTCTGCCTCTGCGATTTGCTCTACCTCAGCGAGCGTAAGCACATCAGCACCGCCGCCAGTAACGCGAGGATCGGTCTCGCGGTGACGACGGATTTCCAACTTGCCGATCTGGTTGCGATGAACTTCATCCGGTCCGTCCGCAAGACGCAGCAAGCGCGCCGTCGCGTAAGCCGCGGTCAGGAAATGATCGTTGTTGGTCCCGCCGCCGCCAAACATCTGAATGGCCCAGTCGATGATCTGACACGCCGCCTCGGGCGCGACTACCTTGATCATCGCGATCTCCGAGCGCGCTTCCTTGTTGCCCACGGTGTCCATCATCCAGGCTGCCTTCAACGTGAGCAGCCGCGCTTGTTCGATCAGGATGCGCGACTTCGACACACGTTCGAGCGTCACCGTTCGATCAGCCACCGGCTTGCCGAAAGTGGTGCGCATCTCTGCGCGACGACACATACGCTCGAGCACTCGTTCGCTCAAACCGATGAGCCGCATGCAATGATGAATTCGCCCCGGCCCGAGGCGCGCCTGAGCAATTTCGAACCCACGCCCTTCTCCCAACAGAATGTTGGTAGCCGGCACGCGCACATTCTCGAACACCACTTCGGCGGCACGATCCGGCACGCCATAAAACCCGAACACCGGCAGCGAGCGCAGCACTCGCACGCCAGGAGTGTGCTTGGGCACCAGAATCATGGATTGCTGGCGATGCCGATCCGGATGATCGGGTGCGGTCTTGCCCATGAAAATGATGATTTGACAGCGCGGGTCGGTGGCGCCGGTGGTGTACCACTTGCGACCGTTGATCACGTAGTCATCGCCATCACGGCGAATATGACTTTCGACATTCGTTGCATCCGAGGAAGCCACCAGCGGCTCGGTCATCGCGAACGATGAACGGATCTCACCGGCCAGCAGCGGTTCGAGCCAACGCTTCTTATGTTCCTCTGTACCGAAGCGCGCCAGCACTTCCATGTTGCCGGTATCCGGCGCGGAACAGTTGAATACTTCGGGCGCGAGATGCGAGCGGCCCATGATCTCGCACAGCGGCGCATAGTCCAGGTTGCTCAGGCCCGCACCATGCTCCGAGTCCGGCAGAAACAGATTCCACAACCCCTGCTCGCGAGCGACCTCCTTCAACTCCTCGACGATGGGCTGCACGCCCCACGGTCCGATGCGATCGGACTGCTGATAGAAGATCCGCTCGTTCGGATAGATGTGCCGAGCCATGAACTCTTCCAAACGTTCGCGGTACGACGCGACGGTCTGCGAGTAGGTGAACTCCATGATCGTTGTCTCAGCACGTGATAACGCCGGGCGCGTTCATTGCGCAGCCTACGACCCGTCGCCAAGCGTTGTACAGCGCGAACTGCAGCCGCTGAGCGCAAGAATGGCCGCTGCCTCGAACGCTAAGATCGTGTTGCCGGCGATCAGCGTGGCTGTGGTGGAAGTCATCCCCGGCAAATCCACCGTCGCATTGGAAATCCATCGTCAATCATGAATGCACCTGTCGCGGCCAATGCGCCGGTCACTATGGAAATCGCGCGCGAGCACATCGCGCTCGTGACCCTGCGTCGTCCCGAAGCACGCAATGCCATCAATGCTGTCGTTGCCAAAGAGATGGATCGTATCGTCGCGGCCATCGAAGCAGATCCGAACATCTGGGCCGCGGTAATTACCGGTGCCGGCGGCAAAGCGTTCTGCTCCGGCGCAGATCTCAAGGAAGTCTCGGCGGGTGGCATGCCGGCGCTGTGGACGGATGCGGGTGGTTTCGCCGGCTTCGTCAATGCCAAGCGAGACAAAGTTTGGATCGCCGCTGTCGATGGGCTCGCAGTGGCGGGCGGCTTCGAGGTCGCGTTGGCCTGCGATTTCATCATCGCATCCGAAGACGCGCAGTTCGCCCTGCCCGAAGTCTTGCGTGGCTTGCTGGCAGCTGCCGGCGGCGCTTACCGATTGCCCAGGCGTCTGCCGCGTGCTTTAGCGTTCGAACTCATCGCCACTGGAGCACGTCTCGGCGCAGCTCGCGCGCTCACCTTGAACTTGATCAATCGCGTCGTTCCCAAGGAACAAACGTTACAGAGCGCCTTGGACTTCGCGGAAACGATTTGCGTGAATGCTCCGCTGGCCGTGCGTGAAAGCCTGCGCCTGGCTCGACGCGCCTTCGATCTGGAAGACGCCGAGCTGAGCGCGCAATCCCTCGAAGCGCAGGAGCGCATCATGCTGACCGCCGACTTTGCCGAAGGCCCCCGCGCCTTCATCGAAAAGCGGCCGCCCAGCTGGCAAGGCCGTTAGGACCCATCAATGCCAATTGACACTCGCAAGATCGGCGTCGTCGGCGCCGGGCTCATGGGCAGCGAAATCGCACTCGTGTTCGCGCTCGCCGGCCACGACGTAGCGCTGGCGGATACGACCCAGGACGCACTCACCCGCGCCCTCAGCCGGCTGCAATCTGTTACGGAGAAAGGCATCGCGCGCGGCTTCTATCAGCCGCAACAGGTTCAATCCGCGCTCCAGCGCATCACCACACATACTTCGCTCAGCGATTTCGCCGATCGCGATTTCGTCACCGAAGCCGTGTTCGAAGATCTGACCGTCAAGAACGCGGTGCTGAGCGAACTCGACCGAGTCTGCCCCGCGAACACCATTCTAGCGTCCAACACTTCGACCATTCCGATTTCAACCTTGGCCGCCGCGCTGCGCTCCGAGCGCAAGCCGCTATTCATCGGCACACATTACTTCTCGCCGGTATCGCGGATGAAGTTGGTCGAAGTGATTCCGGCTTTCGATACGGCAGAGACCACCACTGCAATCGTCACTGAACTCTGTAACGGCGCTGGCAAGACCGCGATCCGCGTCAAAGACGTCGCTGGCTTCGCGGTCAATCGAGTCCTGCACGCGTTTATGATCGAAGCAGTGCGGCTAGTGGAGGAAGGCGTCGCCACCCCCGAAGATATCGACATTGCATGCCGACTCGGCCTCGGCCATCCCATGGGACCGTTCGAGCTGATGGACGCGACAACGTCCAGCCTGTGCGTGCAGGCACAAGAGATCATGTATGAGTCTTACGGCGAACGATTCCGCCCGCGTCCTCTGTTAAAGCAACGCGTGCGCGCCGGACTGATCGGCGGCAAAGGCCGACCAGGTTGGCGCACGAAGCAGTGACGCGAGGTCAGCTCGTTGCCGCCTTCTCTTCAAACGCGCCATACACACCGGACATGCGCGCTTCGATCGCATTCCGGATCTTTCGATGCGTGAAGACGTACAGCGACCGGTTGCGCACGCCTTCTAACGTCAGCCGAGCCACATCGGCCGCAGTCAAGCGACCGGATTGAACCGCTTTGGTCAGCTTTGCTTCTGCCGCTTGAGCTGCCGCTGACAACGTTGGCGCGGCGGAGTCCGTCGAGCGTGCGCGATCACTGTGAATGATCCCAGTCGACACGAACGCCGGGCACAGGATGGTGACGCCGAGCGCGGCATTCTGCGACTGCAACTCCTGATGCAACACTTCGCTCAGCACGACGACACCGTGTTTGCTCACACAATAAGCCGCCA
>NZ_JAEUPY010000070.1 GCF_016790065.1 Steroidobacter sp. | reverse complement strand
AACTAACGGCACCGCTACCGGCGCGACAGGCGCTTTGGGATCACTAGGCACAGCAGCGCCTTCCCTTGGCGTGACCACGACGCGGCCTTCCACCAGCGTGACGCTCACTTCATCTTCGTCATGACGCACGACGAAGGCAGTCCCCACTGCGGTAATCGCACGCTCGCCCGCGATTACGGTGAAAGGTCGACTCTTATCGTGAGCCACCTCGAAAAAAGCCTCACCGCGCAGCAGGCGCACAGTGCGGGTATGCCGCGCGAAATCGACCTCGACGCGCGATCCGGAATTCAGCGACAGGCGCGAGCCGTCTTCCAGATTGATCGTGAGCTGTTCACCGATGTCGGTGCGATAGGTCGGCCCTTGCAACTGCCAGAACCCGAGCACGGCGAGTCCCACGAGCACATACGCCCACGCGAAACGCAGTGCGCGCCGCGGGCGTTGAGCGGCAATCGGCCGGGGGTTCGCAAACCGTGATGCGCTCGCCGGCTCCACGCGTCCGAGCGTCTCCCATACATCGGTGACCTGCTCAAACGCCCGAGCGTGCTCGGGCTTGGCAGCGAGCCAGGCTTGAAAGTCCGCCTCGAGACGCACACTGCGCTCCGGCCCGTGCAGCTTCGAAAGCCATGCCGATGCCTCGGCTCGTATGGTTCGTGCGTTCATGAGCGCTCCTCGCTCATCCATTCCGTTAGAAATAACACTCCCTTGGCGATGTGCTTTTCCACCGCACTGACGCTGATGCCCAGCCGGGCGCCGATCTGGGCATGACTGCAGCCTTCGAATCGATACAGCATCAACACCTCGCTGGTACGAGGGTGCAGCTCAGCGAGACCGGCGGTGAGGCGACGCAGCTTCTGCTGATCCGCCAGCACGTCCTCCGGCAGCGGCCGTGGATCGATCAACGCGAGTACATCGGGGTCCAAGGTCTCGTGCACGCCCCGATTGGACCGCTGCCGCACTCGGTCGATGTACAGATTCTTGACGGTGCGGACCAGGAAAGCCTCAGGTTCATTCACCTGGCGCGACAGGCGATACATGTACAGACGCACGAACGCATCCTGAATGAGATCGTCAGTCTCATCCACCGTGCGCCCGGCCCGACGCAGCACCTTGCGCAGCGTGGCCATTAAAAGGGAAACCGATTCCATGGCTGGACAATGTCACAGCAGATTGCGGTTTCCCAGAGCATGATCGCCGGAGAACCCGGTTCCGAAAAAATTCCTGGCTACTGTTGAGGAAGGGCGCGAATCGAACGTCTACAGCGCCCCGCTACCACTCGCGCTCGAAATGCTGTAGCCGGCTGCAGGCGTCACTGAGGACGGTCAGGGTTCCGCTCGCGCTGCCAAAGGCGGTGGCGCGTCAGGCCCCCCAGGTTGTCGCCGAGCACGACACATAGCCATCGGCATAGCTCACCCCATTCGGCCGGTCGGTCCCAAGCAGCGCCACGCCGTCGAGATCCACCACGCTGCACAGCTGCCCGACCAGGAATGCAGGAGCCATCGCGAGCGATGTGCCGATCATGTTGCCGACCATCGTCTCCAAGCCGAGCGTGCGAGCTCGGCGCGCCATCTCCAGGCCCTCCGTGAGCCCGCCGCACTTGTCGAGCTTGATGTTGATCACGTCGAAGCGCCCGACCATCCCGGGCAAATCGGCGAGGCCCTGCACGCTCTCGTCGGCCGCGAGCGGTATCGGCGATCGAAAGCCATCCAGCTGCGCTTCTTGCCCGACAGGCAGCGGCTGTTCGATCAGTGATACTCCCGCATCGAGCAACACCGGCATGAGCTGCTCCAACGTCGCACGAGTGAGCCCCTGGTTGGCATCGACGCCGAGCCAGACGTGCGGCAAACATTCGCGCACGGCGCGCACGCGGTCTGCGTCGATCGGATCACCCGTGAGCTTCAGTTTGATCGCACGCGCACCGGAATAGCTTCGCGCTGTGGCTGCCATGACGGAAGGATCCTCGGCACCGCACGTGAACGTCGTCAGCAAGGAACGCGGCTCCTGCAGTCCGGCCAGTTCCCAAACAGGGCGACGCTGCAGTTTTGACTCCAGCTCCCACAAGGCGCAGTCCAGCGCGTTTCGCGCACCACCGGCGGGCAGCAGCTTCTGCAAAGAATCTCGTGTGATGCCAGCTTCGATCTGCTGACGTAGCGGCGCGATCTGTTCCAGCAAACCCGCTGCAGTCTCGTTCCGATAGTAAACACCGGCCGCTTCGCCGCGGCCGATCATTCCGTCCTTCTCGACACTCACCACCATGACGTCGATCGTCGTGAACGTGTAGCCGCTGATACGAAACGGCACTCGCAACGGCCATCGCTCGATCTCCATGTGCACCTGCAACGGTCCCATACGCTGGCGTCCTCAATGATGAAATCAATTTCGCCCCAGCGGCACACTCAGCGCGCTGGGATGACTGGCGTCGTGATACAGACGCACCGTGACCGGCCTGCCCTGCGCCGCGGACTCTTCCGAGACGCAGCCGCCACCGTGATAGTTCTTTTGCGCGAACGTCGTCTCGATGAGACGTCCCATGGGTGCGATCACCAGTCGCAGCCGATGGCCGCGCTTGACCTCGCGCGAAACGAATGTGAATTTCTCGAACTCGTAGAGCAGCGGCTCGCGAGTGCGGATCAGCCTGGCCGCGCGCGACCCTTCTCGATAACGGGCACGCATCGCATCGGTAGTCACGCGAATACTGTTGCCGGCGAGATCGACCTCGTGAACCGACACGTAGAAATCAGCATCAGGACAGTCGATCGCGATCCAGGCGGCCAGCTTGAAGAAGCCAGTGACTTCGGTGTCGGCTTCGAAAGGATCGCTGTGATACACCAACAGCTTGCCGTGGAGCGCGAGTATCACGCTTTGATCCACCAGTGAATCTGCTCGAATGCACGCCTCCGCTGCGACTTCCGGGCCGCCGGTATCGCGAGGATCATGCACATAACTGTCCGGCACGCCGGAGCCACGAACCTTCTGCAGGCAGCCAGATGCGAACACATCGTTCGCCTCGCCCAAGGAATCCAGGAAAAGAGTCGTGTGACGCGACGTCGCCTCGCTCAGCGTGTCGACATACCTCCAACGCTCCGCGCCCATCACATAGTAGGCCACGCGCTTCTCCAGAAACTCCGGCTTCGGCCCTTCTTGCATCGTCCATGCATACCACTGCAACTGTAGCTTGGGCATGTCGATCAGGCTCTGCGGCGCGACCCTGATGCCACCGAACTCCGCGCGCGGCACATCCGCACCCCAGTGGTCCCAGGGCCCGATGACGAGATAATGCCGAGTGCGCGCCACTTCCGTCGCGTAGCGCATGTGCTGTTTGTAATGTTCCAGCGCGCCCGGCTGATCGTCATCGTAGCTGCCGGTGATGGTCAGGATCGGCAGTTCCATCCGCGCGTACTGCGCCGGAATGGGATTGTGTGTATCCCAGTACTCATCCAGCTCTGGATGATCGAGCCACTGCTGAAAAATGCGGGACGGCAGGCCGATCATGGCATCCAGATCCCGAAAGGCCCTACCCGACTCGTGCCAGCGACGATAGATCCGCGACCAGAACGCGCTGTCGCCGAAGATGCGGCCTTGTGAAGTCCGCCCGGCCGTCAGGGCCAGCCACTGCATGACGTACGGCACGAAAATATTGTTGCGCATCGGGAAGTCGACCCCGAAGTACGGCGCAGCGGTCGGCACGATTGAAGCCAGGTGCGGCGGGAATTCTTTCGCCGTTGCCCACTGGCTGTAACCGAGATACGAGCTGCCCCACATCGCCACTTTGCCGTTGCAATAGAGCTGGCACGCGATCCATTCCACGACATCGTAACCATCGTGCGCTTCCTGGATCGCAGGTCGGAATTCGCCCTCGGAGTTGCCGCGACCGCGCACATCAACGATGAGGAATGGTACGCCGTGAGTGGCAAAGTACACTGCGCGGTCGTGCAATCCGTCCGCGATGTATGGCGTCATCGTGAAAACACATGGCGATGGCGCGCATGCCGGGCGCGGCAGATACAGAGTGGCATTGAGATGAATGCCATCTCGCAAGACAATCTTCACTCCCCACTGAAAGTCGACGTGAGAGTCGACGTGCAAGTCGAGGTGCAACCGGTCGTTCATGTTTCGCTCAGCGCGGATCGGCCAACGGGAACGTGCAGCACGCTCGGGTGTGACTCATCGTGGAACAGCCTGACGGTCACCGGCCGTGCATCGGCAAACGACTCGCTCGCAACGACACCGCCACTGTTGTAGTTCTTCTGGCTGTGGATCGAACTCATGGCTCGGATGACGAGGCGCAAACGACAACCCCTCGCGATCAGGCGCGAGACGAACGGGAAATGCTTGAACTCGTACTGCAACGGTTCGCCGGTGCTCACCGGCCGCTGCTCACGCAGGCTGGTTCGGTAACGCGCCCGGATCCAGTCTTCGCTGAGCAGCACGCCGCGCCCGCCGCTGTCGATCTCGAAGATCGAGGCACGGAAATCCGTGTCTGGCTGATCGATCGCGAGCCACAGCGACAGTCGGAAGCAGCCGCCGATCTCCAGCTCCTGCTCGAACGGAGCGCTGTGATACACGAGCAGCTTGCCGCGCAACGCGTGGATCATGCGCTGATCGACCAGGCTCTCCGGGTCCACGGTCGCTTCGACGCCGGCGTAACTCAGATCCGCCGGGTCATATCGATATTCGTGCGGCGTGCTGCCCGAACGATGTTCGCGGCCGAGCTCACCGGAGCAAAACACATCCGTCGGATTGAATCCTGGCGGCGATCGATCGCGTGCTTGCAGGTACAGCGGCTGCACGCGCTCCGTGATTTCTTCGAGTGAATCCGCGTACTGCCATCGATCCGCAACCATGACGTAGTACGCGACGCGCTTCTGCAGAAACGCAGGCTTCACGCCGCCGCGGAGCACCCAGTCGTACCAATCCACGTGCAACTGCTGCAAGTCGACCAGGCTTTCCGATCCAACCGTGATACCCGCAAACTTCGCGGCGGGAGTCCGAGTGCCGGCATGATCCCCAGGACCAATGACCAGACAGTGCTCGGCGCGAGCCGGCTCGGATGCATTGCTCATGTGCTGCCGGTAATGAGCCAGCGTGCCGAGTTGATCGCCGTCGTAAACGCCGGTGATCGATAGCACCGGAATCTCTATGCGCCCGTACTGCGCGACAGTGGGGTTGTAGGCATCCCAATAAGCATCGCGGCTCGGATGCGCCACCCACTCCTGAAAGGTCGGCGAAGGCATGCCGAGGAAGCGGTCCAGTTGCTCGAACGGAACTCCCGCTGCTTGCGCATCCCGGAAACTGGCACGCCAGTACGCAGGCTCCTCGCCGAACACCTTCGACTGCGATGCTCGACCCTCCACCTGCGTCAACCACTGCATCGCATACGTCTCGGGAATGTTATTTCGCATTGGAAAATCGACGCCCATGAACGGTGCCGCGACCGGAGCAATGGCTGCCAGATGCGGTGGCAACTCCTTGGCTGTGGCCCATTGCGCGTAGCCGGCGTACGAACCGCCCCACATCGCCACCTTGCCGTTGCAATAGGAACGTCGCGCCAGCCACTCGACCACGTCGTAGCCGTCGTTCGCCTCCTGAAGGTTCGGACGGAACTGACCTTCCGAATCGCCGCGGCCTCGCACATCCACGATCAGAAACGGAAAGCCGCGCGCGGCAAAGGCCAGACCGCGATCATGGTAGCTCTGTGCAATGTATGGAGTGAGTGTGACTATGGCCGGCGCGGGTGTCGGCAGCTCTTTTGGTAGATACAGAATGGCGTTGAGATGCACTCCATCGCGCAAAGGAATTCTCTGCCCCCAGCACATGCGCGCATTCGTGCTCGTTGCATCAGTCATACGGCGAGTTGCTCGCTCTCATCTGCACGCGTGGCGGCAAGATCGCAAGCAACCGTCTTCGCTGCCTGCCACAGATGCCACGCCGCCCAGCAATAGCCCGGACACAGTGCGAGCAATGCGTAGCGCAGCGACTCTTCCTCGAAATGCGGCCGCAGCGCATCGCTTAGTGCGCCGGCGGCGAACGGGCCCAGGCCCATGCCGATCAGGTTGGCAAACAGATAAATGATCGCGACCGATACGGCACGCATCCGCGACGGCACCACCGTCTGAATCGTGGCAAACAACGGACCATTGATGGCCGCGCCAGCGACTGCGGCGAGCGCCATCAAGGTGAATGCGACGTAAAGATTCGGCGCGAGATAGGTGGCCGCCGAAATTATTCCGAAGCTCGACAGTACGATGGCCATAGCGCCGAGCTGCACGCGCTCGTTGGTCGCGTCACCACGTGACGCGAGCGCGCCGCCCAGATAGGTGCCAATCAGGCCACCTCCTCCGAATATCAGCGCGAACCAGCTGCCGAGCTCCCCGGTCTGC
>NZ_JAEUPY010000056.1 GCF_016790065.1 Steroidobacter sp. | reverse complement strand
CCGGAGGGCGTGCTGACACCGATGTTCCGTCGCTTCGATGGTAAGCGCGCGTTCGCTGTCTGGCAGGTCCGAATGGTCCGCGGGGCAACCGGTTTGGTGCGGGCCATCTCTTCGACTCGCTTGCAGACTCAGTTGGGCTTGATCGTGCTCGCCGTCATCGCGGCGGCCACAGTCGCTACGGTCGGTCGCTTGCAGTTCGATCTCACCACCAGCCTGACGCGCGTGGATCCGGCGTTCGCGTTGATGTGGCTGGTTGGCGGTGCTTGTGCCATCGGCGCAGCGCTGCAAGCGAAGTTCCACCGGCTCGCGGCGCTCATCATGGTGGGCTGCACGGGCTTGGTTACATCGCTCACCTTCGCTTGGTTCTCCGCGCCGGATCTGGCGCTGACTCAAGTGAGCGTGGAAGTCGTTACCACGGTGTTGCTGCTGCTCGGACTGCGCTGGATGCCCAAGCGTCTGCCGATGGAACTGCAGAACCGGAATGGGCCGCGAGCTCGAGCGCGTCGCCTGCGCGATGCCACGCTGGCCATCATGGCAGGAACGGGGCTCGCGATCTTGGCCTACGCGGTGCTCACCAAACCGGCCGGGCCTGGCATCAGAGATTTCATCGTGGCCAACGCGCTGCCCGGCGGTGGCGGACAAAACATCGTCAACGTGATTCTGGTGGATTTCCGCGGCTTCGATACTTTCGGCGAAATCACCGTGCTCGGCATCGTGGCGCTGACGATCTACAAACTGTTGCGACGGTTTCGGCCCGCGCCGGAAAGTATGGAGTCGACCAACTCGTCGAAACAGCGTGACCCGGCTCGCGATCTTCCCGATCCGCTGGCGCCGGTGCCCGCAGGCGTGTTGGGCGTGCCGGCGGTGTTGGGACGAATGTTGTTGCCGATGGCCGGCGTGGTTTCGATCTTCTTCCTGCTGCGCGGTCACAACGCGCCGGGCGGAGGTTTCGTCGGCGGTCTGGTGATGGCCACCGGCTTCATCGCTCAGTACCTGGTCAATGGCACGTTGTGGGTCGAGTCGCGGCTGCGCATTCATCCGCAGTATTGGATCGGTGCCGGTCTGTTGTTCGCCGCCGGTGCCGGTGCGCTGGCGTGGTTCGCGTCGAAACCGTTTTTGTCGGCGCTGGTCTGGGAGCCGGAGGTGCCGTTGCTCGGTAAGTTGCATTTGTCGAGTGTGCTGGTGTTCGACCTCGGGGTTTATTTCCTGGTGGTGGGCACGACCACGCTGATGTTGATCGCGCTGGCGCACCAGTCGTTGCGCAGCCATCGCCGCGCCGGGGATGCAGAGGAAATGACCAGTATTCGGATGGTGCGCTGATGGAGCTGATTTATTCGCTCGCAGTCGGAGTGTTCTGCGCGTGTGGCGTGTGGTTGATGTTACGGCCGCGTACTTTCCAAGTGATCCTGGGCTTGGCGCTGCTGTCGTATGCGACCAATTTGTTTATTTTCGCCATGGGTCGCCTGACGCTGGATCGGCCGCCGCTGATCGATCCGAGCGTGATCCCGGATCCGTCGCTCTATGACGATCCCATTCCGCAGGCGCTGGTGCTGACGGCCATCGTGATCGGCTTTGCGACCACGGCGTTGTTCCTGGTGATGTTGATCGCTTCGCGCGGCTTCACCGGCACCGACCACGTCGACGGTGTGGAGAAGGGCGAATGAACGCTCTACTGCAACACCTGCCGGTGCTGACCATCGTGCTGCCGCTTGTCTGCGGCGCGGTGCTGCTGTTTCTGCCGCCCTCGCGCGCGGCGCTCAAAGCATCGATCTCGCTGTTCACGACGCTGTCGCAGGTAGCGATTGCTGCGTATCTCTTGTATCGATTGATCGTGCCGCAGCCTGGTCTGCTCGAGCATGGCGTCGAGGTGTATGTGCTCGGCGGCTGGGTTGCGCCGTACGGCATCGTGCTGGTGGTGGATCGATTGTCGGCATTGATGTTGGCGCTGAATGCGGCCATCGCGTTGCCGGTGCACATCTATTCGCTGGCGCGTTGGGATCGCGTTGGCGTGCACTACCACTCGCTGTTGCAATTCTTGTTGATGGGCTTGAACGGCGCATTCCTTACCGGCGATCTGTTCAACCTGTTCGTGTTTTTCGAGATCCTGCTGGCGGCCTCGTATGGCTTGCTGTTGCACGGTTCGAACTCGGTGCGCGTGAAGGCAGGCTTGCACTACGTTGCGGTGAATCTCACCGGCTCGTTGATCTTCCTGATCGGCGCGGCCTTGATTTACGGCGTCGCTGGTACGTTGAACATGGCCGACTTGGGCGTGCAATGGGCCGGTATGGCGGCCGAGGATCGCAGCCTCTTCGAAGCCGGCGTCGGCATTCTCGGCATCGCGTTCTTGATCAAGGCCGGTATCTGGCCGCTCAATTTCTGGTTGCCGACGGCGTACACCGCCGCCAGTCCACCAGTGGCGGCGATGTTTGCCATCATGACCAAGGTCGGCGTTTATGCACTGCTGCGCATGGGCTCGCTGCTGGCGCAGCCGGATGCACCGGCGCCATTCGCTGGCCCTTGGTTGTTCTACGGCACGGTGGCGACCATGTGGTTCGGCATCGGCGGCATGCTCGCGGCCAAACAGCTGACGCGGTTGGTGGCGTTCTCGGTGATCGTTTCTTCCGGCACGTTGCTGGCGGTGGTGGCGCTTCGTATCGAAGCTGCGACCGCGCCGGTGCTGTTGTATCTAATCGCGTCTGTTCCGGCGGGCACGGCGTTCTTTTTGATCGCCGGCATGAGTGAGCGATTGCGCATCAACGCCGTCAACGAAACCATGGCGCCGCAGCCGACCACTTACACTGCGTTCATGGCCGGCGAGCCGCAAGAGGCCGAGGCGTCCGACAACGAGCTCGATGAAGTGGGTGTCGCCATTCCCGCGGCGCTGGCGTTCCTCGGCATGGCGTTTGTGAGTTGCGTGATTTTGACCACCGGCCTGCCGCCGCTGGTGGGCTTCCTAGCCAAGTTCACATTGATCTCGGCGCTGCTCGGCGAGGCTATCGAAAAGTCTTCCTTGGATGCGTGGTTGCTGATTTTCTCGTTGCTCGCCGCCGGTTTTGCCGGACTGATTGCGTTGACCAAACGCGGCATTCGCAGCTTCTGGTCGAACGCGCGTGCCACACCGAGACTGCGCTTCATCGAAGCTATTCCAGTCGCGTTCTTGATCGTGCTGTGCGTGACCATGACCATCGTCGCCAGCTCGGTGATGGACTATCTGGAACTCGCCGCTCAGTGGTTGCACGAGCCCAGTGCCTATATTCGCGCGGTGCTGCCGAACGTCGGAGCGCCGCTATGAAACGCATTCCCATCCTGTTTCCGCTGGGCCTGACGGTGCTGTGGCTGGTGCTCACCGAGTCGGCCTCGTTAGGCAACATCTTGTTGGGCCTGGCGGTGGCGTTCGGCATGGTGCTCAGTTTTCAAAAGCTGAGGCCGGTCACGCCGCGCCTGCGACGCATGCATCTGGCGTTTGGCTTGTTGTTCGTAGTGCTCATCGACATCGTGCAATCCAACCTCGCGGTTGGGCGCATCGTGCTCGGGCTCACCGGCAAGCGTGAGGTCAAGAGCGGCTTCCTCGACATTCCGCTCGATCTGCACGATCCGCACGGATTGGCGGTGCTCGCGATGATTTTGACGGCCACGCCTGGCACGGTCTGGTCGGGACTGGCCGACGATTCATCGGTGCTGACGTTGCACGTGCTGGATCTGCAGGATCCGGATCGTTGGACCCACACGATCAAGCAGCGCTACGAGCGGCCCCTCATGGAGATCTTCCAATGAACCAGATATTGGGCGCGGCGGTGTGGTTCGCGCAGTTATGTTTCGCGGTGGCGATGGTCAACGCCGCCATCGCCATGATGCGAGGGCCGACGGCGCAGGATCGTGTGCTCGCGCTGGATACGCTCTACATCAACGGCATGTTGACGTTGCTGCTATTGGGCGTGCGCTGGACTTCCGACGTGCATTTCGAAGTGGCCATGTTGATCGCGTTGTTTGGTTTCGTCGGCTCGGCGTCGCTGGCCATGTTTCTATATCGCGGCGAGGTGATCGAGCCATGATGCCCGATGTATCTATTTGGGTGGCGCTGCCGGCCACGGTGCTGCTGATCATCGGTGGGCTGCTGACCCTGGTCGGTTCCATCGGTTTGTTACGGCTGCCGAATTTTTTCATGCGCATCCATAGCGTTTCGATGGGCAACACGCTGGGCGTGGGCTGCGTGTTGCTGGCGTCGATGCTGATCGCCTCGGCGGTGGCGCATCGCCCGGTCATTCATGAGCTGTTGATTACCTTGTTCGTGGTGTTCACGGCGCCGATTACCGCCATCGTTTTGATGCAGGCGGCGATTCGCCGAACCAAGCCGCCCCGGCCCTGAAATGGGGTAGAGTTCGGCATCACCCCTAGTTTGGTCGCGCACCGCACCGATGTCCGAGGCCAGCCGCAGCGTTCTGCTCGTCTCCGGCGATGAAATCGCGCGCTATGGCTTTGGCGACGGCCATCCGTTTGGGACCGATCGGCACGAAGCATTCATGCGCGAGTTGCACCAGTGCGGCATGGATGGCCGGGTGCTGCGAGCCAGTGCACGAGCGGCCACTCGCGAAGAACTAGAGTGGTTTCATACCCCTGCTTATGTCGATTTGGTGCGTGAACGCTCCGTGACCGGGCATGGCTATCTGGATGCGGGCGATACGCCGGCATTTCGGGGCGTCTATGAGGCGACCAGCTCTGTGGTCGGCGGCACGTTGACGGCGGTGGAGGCGGTGATGACCGGCAAAGCGCGGCGTGCCTTCATTCCGATCGCCGGTCTGCACCATGCGGCACCGGAGCGGGCCGCGGGCTTCTGTGTGTTCAACGATTGCGGGATCGCCGTTCACTACTTGCGACACCGCCACCAGCTCAAGCGCATCGCCTACGTGGACATCGATGCGCACCACGGGGACGGCGTGTTCTACGCGTTCGAGGCCGACCCGGATCTGCTGTTCGCGGATCTGCACGAGGACGGCCGTTATCTATACCCGGGCAGCGGTCACGCGACCGAGACCGGGGCCGGCCCGGCCCGCGGCACCAAACTCAATATCCCGCTGGAGCCGGGCGCCGGGGACGATGAATTTCACCGGGCCTGGGCCCGCGTCGAGGAGTACTTGCTGGCCGGTCAGCCCGAATTCATCCTGCTCCAATGTGGCGCGGACAGCCTGGCAGGCGACCCGATTACCCATTTGCGCTTCAGCGAAGGCGCGCATGCCCATGCCGCGGCCCGCTTGTGCGCCATTGCCGACCAGCTGGGGCACGGCCGGGTGGTAGCCATGGGCGGCGGTGGCTACAACCGGCGCAACCTGGCCCGGGCCTGGAGCCGGGTGGTCGAATCGTTCCTGGACAGTGAAGCTCAGCAGGATGCGGTGTTGGCGGCTTCCTGAGGCACTGTGCCTGCTCGTCTGCGGTGCAGGTGCTTCCGCCGAACCAGCCACTTTCCCGTACAATCGGCGCCCCCACGACCGAGGTATCCATGTTTCCCGCCAATGCCACCATCGCCGGCTTCGACCCGGAGTTGCAGGTTGCGCTCGATGCCGAACGCCGCCGCCAGGAAGACCACATCGAGCTGATCGCTTCCGAGAACTACGCCAGCCCGCGCGTACTCGAAGCGCAAGGCACGGTGTTGACCAACAAATATGCCGAAGGCTATCCCGGTAAGCGCTATTACGGCGGTTGTGAGCATGTCGACGTGGCCGAGCAATTGGCCATCGATCGCGCCAAGAAACTGTTCGGTGCTGCCTACGCCAACGTGCAGCCGCACTCGGGTTCGCAGGCCAATGCGGCCGCGTACCTGGCGCTGATCAACGCGGGCGACACCATCCTGGGCATGAGCCTGGATCACGGCGGTCATCTCACGCACGGCGCCAAGGTGAATTTCTCGGGCAAGCTGTTCAAGGCTTACCAGTACGGCCTGGATCCGGCGACGGGTGAAATCGACTACGCGCAGGTCGAGCGTCTGGCGCACGAACATAAGCCGAAGCTGATCGTCGCCGGTTTCTCGGCGTACTCGCGCGTCATCGATTGGGAAAAATTCCGCAAGATCGCTGACGCGGTCGGCGCTTATTTCCTGGTCGACATGGCGCATGTCGCGGGTCTGGTTGCGGCCGGTGTGTATCCGAGCCCAGTGGGCATTGCCGACGTAACGACCACTACCACGCACAAGACGCTGCGCGGTCCTCGCGGCGGTTTGATCCTGGCGCGCCCGAACGAAGAGATTCACAAGAAGCTCAACTCGCTGGTGTTCCCGGGCACGCAGGGCGGCCCGTTGATGCATGTGATCGCGGCCAAGGCGGTGGCGTTGCTCGAAGCGTTGCAGCCCGACTTTGTTTCCTATCAGAAACAAGTGGTCGCCAATGCGCGCGCCATGGCGGCGGCTTTCATCAAGCGTAACTACAAGGTCGTCTCGGGCGGCACCGACAACCATTTGTTCCTGCTCGATCTGATCGGTCGTGACATCACGGGCAAGGATGCGGACGCGGCGTTGGGCCGTGCTCACATCACCGTGAACAAGAACGCCGTGCCGAATGATCCGCGCTCGCCGTTCGTCACCAGCGGTCTGCGCCTCGGCACGCCGGCGGCGACCACTCGCGGTTTCAAGGAAGCCGAAGTGACCGAAGTGGCCAACTGGATCGCCGACATTCTGGATGAGAATGGCAGCGAGGCGGCCGTCGATCGGACCCGGGCCAAGGTGGAGCAGATCTGCCGCAAGTTCCCGGTTTACGAAGCGGCCAAGTAACCAGGCGAAAGTAACCAGGGAACGACTCGGCGGTTTCTTCGGCATATGCACTGTCCGTTTTGTAATCACGAAGAAACCAAGGTCATTGATTCGCGGCTGGCGGGCGAAGGACAGCAAATTCGTCGCCGCCGCGAATGTTTGAAGTGCGTGGAACGCTTCACCACCTTCGAGACCGCCGAGTTGGTCATGCCTCGCATCGTCAAGAGCGACTCCAGCCGTGAGCCGTTCGATGAGGAGAAGCTGCGTAGCAGCTTACTCAAGGCGCTGGAAAAACGCCCCGTATCGAGCGAGGCGTTGGATGCTGCCGTGGTTCATATCTGTCACAAGCTGCGTGCACTCGGTGAGCGTGAAGTAGCCGCGCGCATGCTCGGCGAGATGGCCATGGAAGAGCTGCACTCGCTCGATGAAGTGGCCTATGTGCGCTTCGCTTCGGTGTATCGCAGCTTCCAGGACGTGGACGCGTTTCGCGAAGAGATCGAACGCATGCGCGCTCGGGCTCGCGACACCGAAGGGCAGTTGCCGCTGTGGCACGGCGGCGAAAAGAAAAAATAACCCGCCATGGTTGCCAGCTTCGACGAACGAATCATGCAGCGAGCCTTGGAGCTCGCCGCGCTCGGTCGTCACACCACGCCACCCAATCCCAGTGTCGGCTGCGTCGTCACGCAGGGTGAACGCATCGTCGGCGAAGGCTGGCATCGCAAGTGGGGCGAGCCGCATGCGGAGCCGTTGGCTCTGCAAGCAGCCGGTGCAGAGGCTAAGGGCTCGACGGTCTATGTCACGCTCGAGCCGCACTCCTATCAAAGTCGCACACCGCCATGCACCGATGCGTTGATTCGCGCTGGCGTGCGTCGCGTGGTTATCGGCGTGCTCGATGCGAATCCAAAAGTTAGTGGCGATGGCGTGCGGCAGTTGCAGGCGGCCGGTATCGACGTGCAAGTCGGTGTGCTGGCGGAGGCAGCTCGCGAACTCAATCTCGGTTTCGAGAAACGAATGACTACGGGCCTGCCGCGCGTGATTGTGAAATGCGCGATCAGTCTCGATGGCCGCATCGCGTTGGCGAACGGCGAAAGCAAATGGATCACCGGTGCGGCGGCTCGTGCCGACGTGCAACGGCTGCGCTCGCGAATGAGTGCGGTGATGACAGGCGTCGGCACTGTGTTGGCCGATGACCCGCAGTTGAACGTGCGAGATCCGGCCATAGAAATGCTCGGCAGGCAGCCGCTGCGAGTCGTGCTCGACAGCAAGCTACGCATGCCGCCGACCGCTGCGATGTTGAAACTGCCCGGCACCACGTTGGTCTTTACCGGGCCGGCATCGCCGATGACGAACGCAGCTGCCGTCACCGGCGAATTGCAACGTGCCGGCGCTGAAGTCAGGCTGGCTGACCTCGGCGCTGACGGCCGCAGCGATCTGAATTTCGTGCTGCAGGAACTGGGACGGCGTCTGTGTAACGACGTGTTGATCGAGGCCGGCCCGACGCTGGTCGGGCAGGTGCTGAGCCAAGGTCTGGCCGATGAGATCGTTGCTTACGTTGCGCCAGTGCTGCTCGGGCCGCAGGCGCGGGCCATGGCTGACTTGCCGGCCTTGCAGGCCCTGGATGGGGCGCAACGATATACAATGCACTCGGTCGAGCCGGTGGGCGAGGACGTGCGATTGATTCTGCGACCGCGCGCCTGACCGGTTGGTAGTCATTTTTCATTAGCCCCGGCTCGCAATAGCTGCGGCGATGCTGCAGGCTCTCGCAATGTTTACCGGAATCGTTCAATCAGTCGGCGAAGTGCGCGCGGTGACCTCGCGAGGCGGCGACGTGGAATTGTTGATTGGCGCGCCGGGCTTGGAGCTGGGCAATGTCGCCATAGGCGACAGCATCAGCTGCAGCGGTTGCTGTCTGACTGTGACGCGACTCGAGGGCGATGCGTTTGCTGCTGATGCCTCGTTAGAAACATTGAACGTCACCACGCTCGGCCAATGGAGCGCCGGCCAGCCGCTGAATCTGGAAAAAGCCTTGTGTGCTGGCCAGCCGCTCGGCGGTCACTATGTGACTGGCCATGTGGATGGCATTGCGACGGTGGTCGAGCGAGTCAACGATGCGCGTTCGATTCGTGTGCAGTTCGAAGTGCCGACACCGCTGGCTCGTTACATCGCACGTAAAGGTTCGGTGTGCATCGACGGCGTCAGCCTGACGGTCAACGATGTCGATGGCGCTCGCTTTTCCGTCAACTTGATTCCGCATACGCTCGAAGTCACCACACTCGATCATTATCGCGCCGGCACGCGCGTCAACATCGAGGTGGACATCATCGCGCGCTATCTCGAGCGACTGAACGCTCCCGCCTGAAATTGATTGCTGATTTGAGACTCGTATGAAGCTGAACACTATCGATGAGATCCTGGCCGACCTGCGCGCCGGCAAGATGGTCATCATCATGGACGATGAAGATCGCGAGAACGAAGGCGATCTGGTGATGGCGGCCGAGTTCGTCCGTCCCGAAGATGTGAATTTCATGGTGCGCTACGCGCGCGGCCTGATCTGTCTCACGTTGACGCGCGAGCGTTGCAAACAATTGCGTCTGCCTTTGATGGTCAGCGACACCAACATCGATCATCGCACCAACTTCACGTTGTCCATCGAAGCAGCCGAAGGTGTCACTACCGGCATTTCCGCGCACGACCGTGCTGCGACGATTCGCGCTGCCGTACGCCGCGACGCCAAGCCGGAAGATTTGCGTCAGCCTGGCCACATCTTTCCGATCATGGCGCAGTTGGGTGGCGTGCTGACGCGCGCCGGCCATACCGAAGCCGGTTGTGATTTGACGCGTCTCGCCGGCGTCGAGCCGGCTGCGGCCATCGTCGAGATCCTGAATGACGACGGCACCATGGCGCGCCGCCCGGATCTGGAAAAGTTCGCCAAACAACACAACTTGAAAATCGGCACCATCGCCGATCTGATTCGTTATCGGCTCGACAAAGAGCGCTCGGTGGAGCGCATCTCCGAACAGCAGGTGCAGACCGAGTATGGCGAGTTCCGCATGTTCTGTTACGAAGACCACGTCAATCGCACCGTGCACCTGGCGCTGGTCTCCGGCGAGCTGAGCGATGCCAAGCCGCCGCTGGTGCGCGTGCATCTGAAGAACACCTTGAGCGACGTGGTCGGCATTCACGAGCCGGCGCTGGGCTGGCCGTTGCGCTCGGCCATGGCGCGCGTCGCTAAGGAAGGCAACGGTGTGATCGTGGTGCTGCGTCCGGACGAGACGCCTCGCGATCTAATGGAGGCGGTACAGGCCATCAGCCAGCCGGAGACGGCCCACACGCCGCGCCACGTCGGCCCTGAGGTGCTGCGCACCTACGGCATCGGTGCGCAGATCCTCCGGGATCTCGGCGTGAGCCGGATGCGGGTGCTGTCGGCACCCAAGCAGATGCACGGCCTGTCGGGCTTCGACCTGGAAGTGGTGGAGTACGTAGACGGCTAGACGGCCAAAATGTCCTAACCGGCCGGGTGTCCTATATAATTCGCACCCCCCGTTAGCGGCGCTGCCTGCTCATCCCCATGGAATCCATCAAGACCCTCGAAGGCGACCTGCAAGTTCGCGAGCTGCGGTTCGCCATTCTGGCGTCGCGCTTCAATGAGTTCATCGTCGACCAGCTGGTGAAAGGCGCGGTCGACTCCTTGCGTCGCCATGGTGCGAACGACAAGCAAATCGAGCTGGTGCGCGCGCCTGGTGCGTTCGACTTGCCGGTGGTGGCTCGCAAGCTGGCGCTGAGCAAGCGCTATGACGCCATCATCGCGCTCGGCGCCGTGATCAAGGGCGCCACCGCGCACTTCGATTATGTCGCAGGCGAATGCGCCGGCGGCCTGGCTCGGGTGGCCAACGACACTGGCGTGCCGGTGTCCTTCGGCGTGCTCACCACCGACACCATCGAGCAAGCGGTGGAGCGGGCCGGTACCAAGGCAGGGAACAAGGGCGCCGATGCGGCCGTGACCGCCATCGAGCTCGCCAACCTGTTGCGTAAGATCGAAGCTTGATGACCGACGAAGCTCCCAAACAAATTGCTCGTGGCACCGGATCGCGCGCACGTTCGCTGGCGCGCAAGCTGGCGATGCAGGCGCTGTATCAATGGCAGTTGACCCAGCAGAGCGCGGACGAGATCAAGCAGCAGTATCTGGAAAGCGATGACTCGGCCGGCGTCGACGAAGATCATTTCGTCGAACTGGTGACCGAGTGCATCGAGCGCAATGTCGAGATCACCTTGGCGTTGAAGCCGTTCGTGGATCGGCCGCTGGAACAGCTGGATCCGGTCGAAGCCGCCATTCTGATGGTCGGCATGCACGAGTTGCAGAAGCGGCCCGATATTCCTTATCGCGTGGTCATCAACGAAGCCGTGGATTTGTGTAAGCGCTTCGGCGCCACCGACGCGCACAAGTACATCAATGCGGTGCTGGATCGCGCCGCTCGCGAGATTCGCGCCGCCGAGCGCAAGTAGCCGCTATTCCGGCCGGCGCCTGCAGGCGAGCGACAAGGTCGCCAATCGCAGTTACTCTTGCCCCATGAGCCTCGGAGAGTTCGACATCATCGCTCGCTACTTCGCTCGCAAGAGCGCGCGAGGCGATGTTTTGCTCGGCGTCGGCGACGACGCAGCCGTGCTCGACGTGCATGCCGGACGCAAGCTGGTGGTCGCCATGGACACCATCGTCGAAGGCGTGCACTTCCTGGCGGATAGCGATGCCGCCGACATCGGCTATCGCGCCATCGCGGTCAATCTCAGCGACCTGGCGGCGATGGGTGCCGAGCCGGCGTGGATGACCTTGTCGCTGTCGTTGCCCCGTGCCAACGAGCAGTGGCTGAATGGCTTTTCCAGTGGACTGTTCGAACTCGCCAACCAATACAACGTTGCGTTGGTCGGTGGCGATACCGTGCGCGGGCCGTTGGTCATCACCGTGCAAATCGCCGGCTGGGTGGAAGCGGACGCCTGGTTGACACGTTCCGGCGCCAAGCCGGGCGATCTGTTGTTTGTTTCCGGCATTCCCGGCGAAGCTGCGGCGGGACTCGCAGTGATGCAGCGACATATGTTGGGCGGCGAGTCAGCCGCGTTCCTCAAACATCGTTTCTTACGCCCGCGACCTCGCATCGAGCTGGGTCGCCAGTTACGCGCCGTCGCGACCGCGGCGATGGATGTTTCCGACGGCTTGCTCACTGACTTGAAGAAACTGTGTGTGGCCAGCGGCTGTGGCGCGCAGCTGAACGTCGATTCGCTACCTGAATCGGCCGCGATGCGTGAGCTGTTCGAAGCTGACGACGGCTTGCAGTACGCACTGGCTGGCGGCGACGACTATGAGCTGCTGTTCACCTTGCCGCCCGAGCGCGCCGCCAGCGTGCTCAGCTCGTTACAACTTCAGCAACGAGTGACTCAAATCGGCGTCATCACCGGCCCGGCCGAGGATGGCCCGGTGCAGTGCCTGCGCGACGGCCAGCCGTTCAGGATCAAGCGTGCCGGCTACGATCATTTCGCTGCCGGTGATCCTCAGTGAAGCAGTGGAGTGCCGACCCCGCCCTGATGCGCCAGCCGGTGCATCTGCTGGCGTTCGGCTTCGGCAGCGGCTTGTCGCCGTGGGCTCCTGGCACATGCGGGACGCTGGTCGCAATTCCGATTACGTTATTTGTGATGCAGTTCGGCTTTGCCGCACATCTGAGTTTCGCAATCCTCGCTGCAGCGGTGGGAATTTACATTTGCGGTGAGAGTGCCCGGCGGCTGGGGGTGCACGACCACTCCGGCATCGTGTGGGACGAGATCACCGGGTTTGCCATCACCATGTTGGGCTCACCCAGTGAGTTTTACTGGGTTTTGGCTGGCTTTGCGCTTTTTCGGCTGTTCGATATCTGGAAGCCCTGGCCGATCCGGGAGGCTGATCACAGTCTCCACGGCGGCCTGGGAATTATGCTCGATGACGTTATTGCGGGCCTTTTCGCGGCAGCGATTTTGCTCGGCATGCGGTACATCCTCTAGTGCATCGGTGGCGATTGCGGCCACCATGCGATAACGACGCAAGTCCAGTGAGCCGGTAGTGAGCCCGAGCAGTGAGATGGGCAGCCTGATGGCACAGCGCAACCCCAATCGTGAGCAGCGCATTCCCGAGAAGATCGGGAAATATGTCATCGTCAAAGAAGTCGGGCGTGGTAGCACCGGCGTCGTTTATCTATCCCACGATCCTTACTACCGTCGCGACGTGGCGATCAAGGTTTATAACCTCGAGTCGCACGACGAAGACCGCGCGCGCGTGACGCGTAAGATGTTCCTGTCCGAAGCGCACATGGTCGGCATGCTCCAGCATCCGAACATCCTGCCCATCTTCGACGCCGGCGAAGAGAACGGTCACTACTACATCGTTACCGAACACGTGCACGGCGCTCGCACGCTGTCCGCTTACTGCAAACCCGACAATCTGCTGCCCGTCGATGACGTGGTGGAGATCATGTACAAGTGCGCCAAGGCTTTGCATTACGCACACAGCCGCGGCGTCATTCATCGCGACATCAAGCCATCGAACATCATGCTCACGCAGGCCAATGACGTGCGCATCATCGACTTTGGTATCGCGCTGGTCGCGGACTCGGATATTTCCCGGATCGAAGGCATCGCCGGCAGTCCGTCTTACATGTCGCCCGAGCAGGTGCAGTCGCTCGATATCACCAATCGCTCGGATTTGTATTCGCTGGGCGCGGTGTTGTACGAGATGCTCACCGGCTTCCGTCCATTCCGCGGCGGCAATCTGTCCAAGCTGTTGCATCAGATCGTTTACGCCACGGCCCAGCCGATTCATGCGCTCCGCCCGGATATTCCGGAAGTGCTGGAAACGTCGGTGGCCAAGGCGTTGCAGAAGGATCCGGCCAAGCGCTATCGCAACGGCTTGGAGCTGGCTGCGGATCTGACGCGAGTTCACCAGGCGCTGCGCGATGGCACGTCCAAGCTGGACCGCCAGGAACAGTTTTCCATCCTGCGCACGCTGAAGTTTTTCCATGACTTCTCGCAGTCGGAAATTCTCGAAGTACTGCGCGCGAGCACGTGGCAGGACTACGAGGAGGGCGAGGAGATCGTCAAGGAAGGCGAGATGGACGATCGCTTCTACGTGATCGTGTCCGGCAATGTCGCGGTCATGCGTAATGGCAATGTGGTCGGTCAGCTCGAAGCCGGCGATTGTTTCGGCGAGACCAGTTACGTGCGCGGCGCCAAGCGCTTGGCGACCATCAAGGCGCTGACCGGCGTGACGTTGATGAAGGTCAGCTCGACGTTGCTTGAGCAGAGCTCGGCGGCGTGTCAGCTGCGATTCAACAAGGTGTTTTTGAGAAGCTTGATCAGCCGGTTGCAAAGCGCCAGCTAATAACGCCGCCAATGTTTACTTAAAAAAAACCGGGCTTTGCCCGGTTTTTTTATGGACGACGCAGCAGGGCGTCGGCGGCGCTCAGTAATGTGGGCGCGACTTGATCCAGGTGCTGCTTGACGATCGGTTCGACTCTGAATGTGGACGCCTGGTGCACGAATCGGCTCTCGAGCTGCCGCGCGATCACTTCGAACGGGTTACCTTCATAGCCGCGCCCGCTGATGTGGCCTAACGCATAAGCCAGGATGAATCGTTCGGTGCCGAGCACTTGCCACTGAACGGCGTGTACCAGCTCGTGAAACAGCAGCGCCTCGTCCGCCACTCGATTTCGGTCGACCAAGCACAGATCCAGGTAAGTGATGGCGGCCGAGTTCACCTGTTCGAAGTCGGCGAACTGATGCAGCCCGAGCGCGCTGAGCGGCGGTTTGGCGACGTGCTCCACCTCGACCAGCAAGGTTAGATTCAGAAAGTCCGCCGAGAAGTAGTGACCGAGGCGCGGAAAGCCTAGCGAGGCGACCGGGCGCGCGGCGGGCCGATGCGTTTCGACGATGGTCTCGATCCACTTCCGGAGGGCCGGAAGCCGGTCGTGCAGGGAGGCCGTGGGCATCGATAGCTCTGAAGCAGTCAGATTTGTAGGTGAAGTATCTACAAATCTCGACCGGGCGGCTATCGTCCCAGAGGTCTCCTAAAGACCCGGCTAGAGGCCTGGCACCTCGTCCTTGTTCTTTTCGATCAGCGCGTAAGCCGAGTGGTTATGGATGGACTCGAAGTTCTCGGCCTCCACCACATACGCCCGCACGCGATCTTCCTCGTTCATCCGGACCGCGACATCGCGAACGATGTCTTCGACGAACTTTGGATTCTCATAGGCGCGTTCGGTCACGTGCTTCTCATCGGCGCGTTTCAAGATGCCGAACACTTCGCACGAGGCTTCCGACTCGGCGATGTCGATCAACTCTTCCAGCCACATGTGGCCGTCGACCTTGGCCTTGATGGTGATGTGCGAGCGCTGGTTATGAGCGCCGTACTTGGAAATGTCCTTGGAGCAGGGGCACAGGCTGGTGGCGGCCACCACCACTTTGAGCCATAGCTCGGAAACGCCGTTGTGGAGCTCGCCGATCAACGAGGCTTGATAGTTCATCAAGCTTTCGACGCCGGACACCGGCGCCTTCTTCATCACGAAAAACGGAAACTCCATTTCGATGTGACCGGTCTGCGCGTTCAGCTTCTCGGTCATCTGCGCCAGGATGTCTCGGAACGATTCGACGGAGATCTCGCGCTCGTTGCCATGGAGCAGCTCGACGAAGCGTGACATGTGCGTGCCCTTGAAGTTGTGGGGCAGGGCGACGTACATGTTGAAGTTGGCGACCGTGTGCTGCTCGCCGCTGGAGCGGTCTTTCACCCGCACCGGGTGATACACGTCCTTGATGCCGACCTTGTTGATCGGAATACGGCGAGAGTCGGCACGCGCCTGCACATCCTCGATGGAGGTCGGAGGGGGCGAGGCCACGCTTTTGGGCAATGTCGACATACAGGATTTCCGGACCGGGCCGGAACTCCGGCCTTAGCTGGCTATCGATTTGGTCGGGCCAGTATAGATCAAGGGCCCGGGAGGCCGTTCTACCGTCCTGGAAATACTGAAATGCCCAAAATGGGCTGAATTTGCGCCCGCTAGCCCCCGACGGCGAGGCGTTTTTCGCCCTGCCACCAGCGGGTAATGGCCGATTCCAGGGACGCCAGGTCCAGGCCGGCGGCTGCCAGGCAGTCCTCGCGCGTGCCGTGTTCGATGAACCGGTCCGGGATGCCCCGGTTCAGGCTGGGTGGAATATGTCCGTGCGCGGCCAGGCATTCGGCGATGGCCGAGCCGGCGCCACCGGCGACCACGTTCTCTTCGACGGTGACGATGGCGCGATGGTTGGCGGCCACGCGCACGACTAATTCTTCGTCCAGCGGCTTGATGAAGCGCAGGTTCACCAAAGTGGCGTCGATCTTTTCGGCGATCCGCTCGCACAGCGGGACCATGGCGCCGACCGCGAAAATGGCCAATCCGCTGCGGCCTTCCCGCCGCACTTGAGCCTTGCCGATGGGCAACGCCCGCATGTTGGATTCGATGACCGCGCCTGGCCCCTGGCCTCGCGGATAACGCACGGCGGCCGGCACATTCGACTGCACGGCGGTGAACAGCATCTGGCGGCACTCGTTCTCATCGGCCGGCGCCATGATCAACAGATTGGGCACACAGCGCAGGAACGACAGATCGAAGCTGCCTTGATGAGTCGCGCCGTCGCCGCCGACCAGGCCGGCGCGATCGACTGCGAAGGTGACCGGCAGGTTTTGAATCGCCACGTCATGAATCAGTTGGTCATACGCACGCTGCAGGAACGTCGAATAGATCGCGACCACCGGCCGCAAACCTTCGCACGCCATGCCGGCAGCCAACGTCACCGCATGTTGTTCGGCGATGGCGACGTCGAAGTAACGAGTCGCAAACCGTTTGGAATATTCGACCAGCCCGGAGCCTTCGCGCATGGCCGGCGTGATCGCCACCACTTTGGGGTCAGCGGCCGCCATGTCGCACATCCATTGGCCGAACACTTGGGAGTAGCTCGGGCCGCTGGCCTTTTCCTTGAAGATCACGCCGCTCTTGGGATCGAATGGACCCGGCCCATGCCATTTGATGGGATCCGCTTCGGCCGGCGCATAGCCTTTGCCCTTGCGCGTAATCACATGCAGGAACTGCGGGCCTTTCAAATCGCGCACGTTCTTCAACGTCGCGACCAAGGCATTGACGTCGTGGCCGTCGATGGGCCCGATGTAATTGAAACCCATCTCTTCGAAAATCGTGCCCGGCAACACCATGCCTTTCATGTGTTCCTCGGAGCGGCGCGCCAGCTCCCACACGGTTGGCATGCGGCTCAATACTTTCTTGCCGCCTTCACGCAACGTCGCATACAACTTTCCGGACAGCACGCGCGCGAAGTAGTTGGAGAACGCGCCGACGTTTTCCGAAATCGACATGTCGTTGTCGTTGAGGATCACCAGCATGTCGGTATCGAGGCTGCCGGCGTGATTGAGCGCTTCGAACGCCATGCCGGCGCTCATGGCGCCATCGCCGATCACCGCGACGACGCGGCGTTGTTCCTGATTGGCAGCAGCAGCGATGGCCATGCCGAGCGCGGCGCTGATCGAGGTGCTGGAATGGCCGACGCCGAAGGTGTCGTATTCGCTTTCGCTGCGAGTCGGAAACGGCGCCAGCCCGTTCTTCTGCTTGATGGTATGCAGTTGATCGCGACGGCCGGTGAGCACTTTGTGCGGATAGGCCTGATGACCCACGTCCCACACCAAGCGGTCGTGAGGTGTCTCAAACACATAGTGCAAAGCTACGGTGAGCTCCACCGTGCCCAAGCCAGCGGCGAAATGACCGCCCATCTGGCTGACGGTGTCGATCAAATATTGGCGCAGCTCCGTGGCGACTTGCGGCAACTCGCTGGCGGCAAGCTTGCGCAGATCGGCTGGTGAGCTGATCGCGGCCAGCAACGGATGAGGCGTGGCGAGATTCATGACCGGCGCAGTCTACAGGAAAGCCACCAGGCGAAGGCTGGCGAGGCAGTGGCGGTTGATGGATGAATCGTGGCGCTCAAGAGCAGGCTCAGTACTTGCGCAAGACCAGCCAGTCCGACATGGCGGCCAGCGGCTCGGCGTCGAGTTCGGGATGATCCAAAGCTGCCAGCGCGCGAGCATGCAGGTCGTGCATGAGTTTACGCGACGCTTCGATACCCGTGACGGATGGATACGTAGGTTTGTCGAGCGCGCGGTCGGCGCCCGTAGCTTTGCCGATGACCGCAACGTCGCCTTCGACGTCCAGCAAATCATCCTGAATCTGAAAAGCCAGCCCGATGGCACGAGCATATTCGTCCAGCCCACGCCGAGCGGTTTCGGAAAGTTGGGGAGCGCAAGCGGCGGCCATGGCCACGCAGGCGTGAATCAATGCGCCGGTCTTGCGACCGTGCATCTCCTCGACTTCGGCGAGCGACAGTTTGCGACCGATGGCGGCGAGATCCAGCGCCTGTCCGCCGGCCATGCCGCTGGTGCCGCTGGCGACCGCGAGCAGTCGTACCAGCTCCAGCCGCACGTTCGCATCTTTCGGTAGTTTCGGATCGTTCGCCAATATCTCGAACGCCAGTACTTGCAACGAGTCGCCGACCAGAATGGCGGTGGCTTCGTCGAATGCCTTGTGACAGGTCGGCCGGCCGCGGCGCAGATCGTCATTGTCCATCGCCGGCAAATCGTCGTGAACCAAAGAATAGGCGTGGATCAGTTCGATCGCGCAGGCGGCGCCGTCGAGTTTGGATTCGTCGATGCCGAGAGCCGCGCCGGTGGCGTACACCAGCGCCGGCCGGACGCGCTTGCCGCCGCCGAGCACGCTGTAACGAATCGCTTCATGCAGCCGGCTGGGAGGCGCGTCGACAGAGGGCAGGCGAGCGGCCAGTTCGCGCTCGATGCGCGCTTGCCAACTTTTGAGTCGGGCAGCGAAATCCGCGTGCCGTCCCGCCGTCGGCGAGGGCTCGATCGGCCTGGATTGAACCGACATGCTGCTTACCGCTCGTCGTCCGCGTCGCTGTCGAAGGGGACGACGCTCAGATCGTCTTCGGCACCGCTGCGTTTGAGCAGCATTTCGACCTTGTGCTCGGCCTGTTTGAGCGCGCTCTGGCAGGAGCGGGTCAGTTGTACGCCGCGCTCGAATTGCCGGAGCGAATCGTCCAGCGACAGATCGCCTTCCTCGAGCTTGTCGACGATGGCTTCGAGCTCGGCCAGCGAACGTTCGAAGTCGGCGGCCGGGGGCTCGACGGGGGATTCGGTTGCAGGGAGTTTACTGGTCACGATGCGAGGTGATCGATGATGGGCGTCGTTGGCGGCGCGGCAAGCTTATAGCTTCTCAGCGGACAACGACAGTTGCTGCAGACCCCGAAAGGGCGGTTAATAGTGCGCGCAGCGATTCGTCCCCGGCGTTGACTCGGCGCGCGGCCGGGACTAGATTCTGCTCGATTAGACTATGTCTAATGCAACTGTTTTCGCCACTTCCTACCCCGCCGGCCATTGAGGTGAGCTGCAATGAAGAACCTGAAAGGTACGAGTACAGAGAAAAATCTGAAGGACGCCTTTGCGGGCGAATCCCAAGCGAATCGTCGGTATCTTTACTTCGCAGCGAAGGCGGATGTCGAAGGCTTCAACGATGTCGCGGCGGTGTTCCGCTCGACTGCCGAAGGTGAAACCGGCCATGCGCACGGGCACCTGGAGTATCTGGAGGCGGTAGGCGATCCGGCCACGGGTCTGCCCATCGGCCCGACCGGCGCCAACCTGAAGGCCGCCATCGCTGGTGAAACCCACGAGTACACCGACATGTACCCGGGCATGGCCAAGCAGGCGCGCGACGAGGGCTTCGAGGAGATCGCGGATTGGTTCGAGACGCTGGCCAAGGCCGAGCGCTCGCACGCCAATCGCTTCCAGAAGGCGCTCGACACGCTCTGATGATCGACCCAGTGATCGATCCAGTGATCGACTGAGAGTCGAGTTCGAACACGACGGCCGGCAGGGTTTGCTCTGCCGGCCGTCGCGCTTTCACGTTAGTCCCAGCCATCCGCCAGGTAACTGCGTGTCCGACACAAAAATAACCGCTCCCGGCAGCGCGGCCCGCGAGGGCAGTCTCGAAGCGCCGACCCGACATCCCATCGCCTGGAAGGATCCCGACTACGGCAACGAAGCGTCGCTGTTCAAAGAGCTGGAGCGCGTCTTCGACATCTGCCACGGCTGCCGGCGTTGCTTCAGCCTGTGCAACTCGTTTCCGACTCTGTTCGACGCTGTCGATGAGTCCTCCACCGGCGAAGTGGATGGCGTCCCGAAGAAGGTTTACTGGGATGTCGTCGACCACTGTTACCTGTGCGACATGTGCTACATGACCAAGTGTCCGTACGTGCCGCCGCATCCCTGGAACGTCGACTTCCCGCACTTGATGCTCCGAGCCAAGGCGTACAAGTTCAATAACGCGCCCGAAGGTGCGAAGCCGGTCACGACGCGCGACAAGATTCTTAGCTCGACCGACTTGGTCGGCAGCATCGCCGGCATTCCGGTGGTGGCCGAAGCGGTCAACGCCATCAACAAAACTGAATTCGGCCGCAAGCTGCTGGATAAAACCCTCGGCGTGCATCCCAAGGCGCCGGTGCCGGAATATCACAGCAACACCTATCGCAAGCGTCACGCTGCCAAAGATCATCCGACGTTGGATCCCAAGCCGGCCGGCGACACGCGCGGCAAAGTGGTGTTGTTTGCAACTTGCTACGGCAATCGCAACGAGCCGCACCTTGCTGAAGATCTGACGGCGATCTTCGAACACAACGGCATTGCCGTGACCATTGCCGGTCGCGAGAAGTGTTGTGGCATGCCCAAGCTGGAGCTGGGCGATCTCAAAGCCATCGAGCAGCTCAAGAACGACAACATCGGCGAGCTGGCGCGACTGGTGGACGAGGGTTGGGACATCGTCACGCCGGTGCCGTCGTGCACGCTGATGTTCAAGCAGGAGTTGCCGCTGATGTTTCCTAACGATCCGCAGGTCATCAAGGTGCGCGACGCCATGTTCGACCCGTTCGAATATTTATGGACGCGCTACAAGGCAGGCCTGTTGAGCACTGACTTCCCGCACAAGCTGGGCAAGATCAGCTACCACGTGCCCTGTCACTTGCGCGTGCAGAATCTCGGCTTGAAGACGCGCGACGTGTTGATGCTGGTGCCGGAGACGCAAGTCGATGCCATCGAGCGCTGCTCGGGGCACAACGGCACGTATGGCGTCAAAACCGAATATCGCGACATCTCGATGAAAATCGGCAAGCCGGTGATTCGTCGGGTCAGCGATGGCGGCGCCGATTATTATTCGAGCGATTGTCCGATGGCCGGTCATCAGATCGAGTCCGGCCTGGTCGGTGCCGATGCGGGCACGGCGGCGCCGCCGGTGCATCCGCTCACTCTGCTGCGGAGGGCGTATGGGATCTGACACAAAGGGCCGGCTGAGCCGGGCCGACTTGATGAGCCTCGAGCAGTACTCGACCAGCCGCAAGGAATTTCGCGCGCGCGTGCTCGAGCACAAGCGCAATCGCTTGATTGCCATCGGCCCCAATGTCACCTGGGCGTTCGAGGATCGGCTCACCGTTCAGTATCAGGTGCAGGAGATGTTGCGCGTCGAGCGCATTTTCGAAGCGGCCGGCATTCAGGATGAGCTGGACGCCTACAATCCGCTGATTCCGGACGGCGCCAACTGGAAGGTCACGTTTCTAATCGAGTTTCCCGATCCCGAGGAGCGCAAGCAGCGGCTGGCGCTGATGAAGGGCATCGAGGATCGTTGCTGGGTGCAGGCCGATGGCCAGGAGCGCGCTTTTGCCATTGCCGATGAGGACTTGGAGCGCGAGAACGAGGAAAAAACCTCCTCGGTGCACTTTCTGCGTTTCGAGCTGAGCGCGGCGGCGGTGGCCAAGATCAAGGCCGGCGGTGGGGTCAGTCTCGGCATCGATCACCCCAACTACGACTATTCGGTGGTGTTGGCACCGGCGCAGCGGGATTCCCTGGCCAAAGACCTGGGCTAAAGTCCTGGATTGCAGCGCCGGGGGCGGGTGCTGGCTGGATGTACAGCCGAAACTGCGTGCTATGATCCGCGCCGCCCAAATTTCTGCCCCCACCGAGGCTCGCTCGTTACCCGATGGCCCAGTCGTATAACGCCTCCGATATTGAAGTTCTCAGCGGTCTCGACCCCGTGCGCCGGCGTCCCGGCATGTACACGGATACGAGTCGGCCCAATCACTTAGCTCACGAAGTCATCGACAACTCCGTCGACGAGGCCATGTCCGGCCACGCCAAGCGGATCGACGTGAAGGTGTACAAGGACGGCTCGCTGGAAGTCGCCGACGACGGCCGCGGCATGCCGGTGGACATCCATCCGAAGGAGAAAGTGAGCGGCGTCGAGCTGATCCTCACGCGCTTGCATGCGGGCGGCAAATTTTCGGACAAGAACTACAAGTTCGCCGGCGGCTTGCACGGCGTCGGCGTGTCCGTCGTCAACGCGCTGTCGAAGAACCTCGAGACCTACATCAAACGCGGCGGCAAGGAATACAACATCGCGTTCGCTTCGGGAAAACTGAAGTCGAAGCTGAAAGTGATCGGCGAAGTGGGCGCCAAGAACACCGGCACGCGCGTGCGCTTCTGGCCGGACGCGAGCTTCTTCGAAGCACCGACCTTCTCGATTCCGAAATTGAAGCATGTGCTCAAGGCCAAGGCCGTGTTGTGCCCGGGCTTGCACGTCACGTTGGAAATCGAAGGCGGCGAGAAGGAAGAGTGGCAGTACTCCGGCGGCCTGAACGAATACCTCACCGAATCGCTCGGCCAGGGCGAGTGGCTGCCCCCGGAGTTGTTCTCCGGCAGCATCGAAGGCGAACAGGAGGCGGCCGAGTGGGCGCTGGCCTGGCGCATCGATGATGGCCCGCGCATCGAAGAGAGCTACGTCAATTTGATTCCGACCGAACAGGGCGGCACGCACGTCAACGGTCTGCGCGTCGGTCTCACCGATGCCATTCGTGAGTTTTGCGAATTCCGCAGCTTGTTGCCCAAGGGCCTGAAGCTGGCGCCCGAAGACGTCTGGGACGGCGTGACCTACGTGCTGTCCATGAAGATGAAAGAGGCGCAGTTCGCCGGCCAGACCAAGGAACGGTTGTCGTCGCGCGAAGCGGCGGCGTTCGTCTCCGGCATCGTCAAGGATCAGTTCGGTCATTGGCTGAACCAGCATCCGGAATCAGGCGAGAAGATTGCGCAGCTGGCCATCCAGAGCGCGCAGACTCGCTTGAAAGCGTCCAAGGCCGTCGCCCGCAAGCGCGTGGTTTCCGGCCCGGCGTTGCCCGGCAAACTCGCTGACTGTTCTTCGCAAGAGCCCGAGCGCGGCGAGTTGTTTCTGGTCGAAGGTGATTCCGCCGGTGGCTCGGCCAAGCAGGCGCGTGATCGCGAGTTCCAGGCCGTCATGCCTTTGCGCGGCAAGATCCTGAACACGTGGGAAGTGGATGCGAGCGACGTGCTGTCGTCGCAAGAAGTACATCACATCGCCATCGCGCTCGGCGTCGATCCCGGCTCGGACAAGATCGACGGCCTGCGTTATCACAAAGTTTGTATCCTCGCGGACGCCGACTCGGACGGTCAGCACATCGCCACTTTGCTGTGCGCGTTGTTCCTGCGTCACTTCCGTCCGCTGGTGTTGTCCGGCCACGTGTATGTGGCCATGCCGCCGCTGTATCGCATCGACTTGGGCAAGCAGGTGTACTACGCGCTCGACGATGCCGAGCGCTCGGGCATCATCGATCGATTGGCCGCCGAACATCCGCGCGGCAAGCCGACGGTCACCCGCTTCAAAGGTCTGGGCGAAATGAGCGCTCTGCAGCTGCGCGAAACCACCATGGCGCCGGAAACGCGCCGGCTGGTGCAGCTCACCGTCGAAGCCAAGGACGAAGCCGACCAGACCATGGACATGCTGCTGGCGAAAAAACGCTCGGGCGACCGCCGCGAATGGCTGGAGACCAAAGGCAACCTTGCCGAAGTCGCTCCGTAAGCCGCGCTCGTCCTTTAACGAACTCTGTTTGGAACTATGCCCACGCAACCTCCTTTGAATTTCGAAGGCATCGAGCGCCAGCCGCTGCGAACCTTCACCGAGAAGGCGTACCTCGATTATTCGATGTACGTCATTCTCGACCGCGCG
>NZ_JAEUPY010000047.1 GCF_016790065.1 Steroidobacter sp. | reverse complement strand
AGACGTTCATCCACGTCGACGGCATTCATCCAATCCGCTGTGCCGACTTGTTCGATGGACGCGAGCGCTACATACGACACTTCCGGCCGACGCAACAGATCGAAACCGTGGGCCTCGCGAGCCAGCGTCGTGCCGAACAATTCCATCGAACGTGCTTCGGACAGCTGCCGAGGATGCACGACGACGCGCTCCAGGCGCGTCACTTCAGCGTCTGTGGCTTCGCGCTTGGCGTTGAAGAACGCCCAACGCTCGTCGTTCACCAAGCCCAGCTCGCGACCCTTGGTTGTGAGGCGCAGATCCGCATTGTCCTCTCGCAGCAGCAGCCGATATTCGGCACGACTGGTGAACATGCGATAGGGCTCGCTGGTGCCGCGAGTGATCAAATCGTCGACCAACACGCCGATATACGCTTCGTCTCGACGCGGCGTCCACGCTTCGCGGTCTTGCGTCAGCAACGCAGCGTTCAACCCGGCGAGCAGGCCTTGAGCCGCGGCTTCTTCGTAACCGGTCGTGCCATTGATCTGGCCGGCGAAAAACAAACCGCCGATGAACTTGGTTTCGAGGCTGTAACGCAAATCGCGCGGATCGAAATAGTCGTACTCGATGGCGTAGCCGGGACGAGTGATGTGCGCGTTCTCGAAACCTTTGATGGAGCGCACCAGATCGAGCTGCACATCGAACGGCAAACTCGTGGAAATGCCGTTGGGATAAATCTCGTGCGTGGTCAGGCCTTCGGGCTCGATGAAAATCTGATGCGACGTCTTGTCGGCGAAGCGATGAATCTTGTCTTCCACTGACGGGCAGTAACGCGGCCCCACCCCTTCGATGACGCCGGTGTACATGGGCGAGCGATCGCAACCCGCGCGAATGATTTCGTGCGTGCGTTCGTTGGTCGCGGTGAGGTAGCAATTCACCTGCTGCGGATGATCGCTACGACGGCCGAGATAAGAGAACACCGGCGACGGCTCATCGCCCGGCTGCACCATCAAACCTTCATAGTTGATGGTGCGGCCGTCGATTCGTGGCGGCGTGCCCGTCTTCAAGCGGCCGACTCGGAACGGCAAGGCGCGCAGTCGCTCAGCCAAACGATTCGACGGCGGATCGCCGGCGCGACCGCCCTGATAATTAGTGAGCCCAACGTGAATCTTGCCGGCCAAGAAAGTGCCCACGGTGAGCACCACGGCGCGAGCGCGAAACTCGATGCCAGTCTGAGTGACCACGCCATGCACACGCTCGTGCTCGACGATGAGATCGGCCACTTCCTGTTGGAACAGCGTGAGGTTCGGCTGATTCTCCAGCGTGCCTCGAATCGCCGCCTTGTACAGCACACGATCCGCTTGAGCGCGCGTAGCTCGCACCGCCGGACCTTTGCTGGCGTTCAGAGTACGAAACTGAATGCCGCCGCGATCCGCGGCCTGCGCCATGGCGCCGCCGAGCGCATCGATTTCTTTGACCAGATGGCCTTTGCCGATGCCGCCGATGGCGGGATTGCAGCTCATCTGGCCCAGGGTCTCGATGCTCTGGGTGAGCAGCAGCGTACGCACGCCCATCCGGGCCGAAGCCAGAGCGGCCTCGGTACCGGCGTGCCCGCCGCCTACCACGATGACATCGAAATCTTGCGGAAAACGCATGGGATTCGGGGTGCTCAGGCACCTGGCCCGCCAAAAAGGGGG
>NZ_JAEUPY010000045.1 GCF_016790065.1 Steroidobacter sp. | reverse complement strand
TCCAAGCTGAAAGTGCAGGCGGCGATTCAGGACAAGCAGGTGCGGGTCACCGGCAAGAACCGCGACGATTTACAGGAAGTGATTCGGCTGTCGCGCGGCGCCAAGCTCGACATGCCGCTGCAGTTCAAGAATTTCCGGGATTAGGTTTATCCGGGTACGCGCGCCAGTCTTTGCCGACGATCAAGCGCGCACCACGGCCGAAGGTCATGTACGACCAGGCCCATTGCACGAGCACGGTCAAGCGAGCACGGAAGCCGCTGAGCCGATAGACGTGCACCAACAACCAGAACCACCACGCCGACACGCCGGTTAACTTCAGGCCGCGAAATTCGCTGATCGCGCGGCTGCGACCGATGGTCGCCATTTGCCCCAGATCCACATACTCGAACGGCGGACGCTGCGCCGGCGCAGCTCCACCCTTAACTTCTTTCTTGATCAGATTGGCGGCGTAAATGCCCTCTTGCATGGCGACCAGCGCCACGCCAGGCAGCGGCTTGCCATTCGCACCGGTGCGACTGGACATGTCGCCGAGCACGAAGACTTCCGGATGACCTTCGATGGTGAGATCGGGCGCAGTGATGACGCGCCCGGCAGGATCGACGGGCACATTCAACGTGCGACCGAGATCCGAAGCGCGCACACCTGCCGCCCACAGCACGGTCGCTGATGCGATCTTCTCGCTGCCAACAACGACACCTTCGGCAGTGACGTCGGTGACGCGTGCGCCAGTCCAAATCTGCACGCCCAACGATTCGAGATCGCGCATCGCGCGCGCGGCGAGTCGGTCGTCGAAGCTGGTAAGAATTCTGGGACCGGCCTCGACCAGGATGACTCGGGTCTGACGCGGATCGATGCTGCGAAAATCGCGAGCCAGCGTGTAGCGACTCATCTCGCCGATGGCACCCGCAAGTTCGACGCCCGTCGGACCGCCGCCGATCACGATGAATGTGAGTTGGCGCCGCCGTTCTTCGGGATGCGTCTCGCGCTCGGCAATCTCGAAGGCTTCCAACACCCGACGCCGAATCTCAGTGGCCTGCGGCAGCGTCTTGAGTCCGGGCGCGCACGCTTCCCACTCCTCGTGGCCGAAGTAGGCGTGCTGGGCACCACAGCCGAGCAGCAAGTAGTCGTAGGGAATCTCGCCGATGTCGCAGCTGACTTTACGATTCGCAGTGTCGACGTTGCGCGCAGTGGCCTTCAGAACCCGAATGTTGCGGAATTTAGCCAGCAGGCTGCGGATCGGTACTGCGATGTCCGCGGGACTGAGCGCCGCCATCGCCACTTGATACAACAACGGCTGAAACAGGTGATGATTTTCGCGATCCAGCACCGTGACCTGGATGCCGTCCACATTCCCCAGGCGCTTCGCGGCATTCATACCGGCGAATCCGGCACCGACGATGACAACCTGTTTGGCGGTCACTTAGGCCGAGGCCTCATCTATATCCAACGGTTTCTGGGGCTCGAGGTAGTTGTCCGCCCACTCGATGATGGGCGAAACGCGCGGCGACACCAGCTTGAGCGCGTCGGCTCGACTCACCCAACGAAATTCGTTGTGCTCGGCACGGCCCAGCGCTTCGATCACCGGTAGCGTGACCTCGACGGTTCGGGTCGTGGCTATGTAATAGCGCGCGACCTTGCCGCGACTGTACGGATTGGTTTGGGTGTAATCGTTGCCCCAGGCGAACTGGAGATCTTCGATCAGCGTCTCTTCACGCACTTCGCGAATCGCCGCGGCCAACGGCTCTTCGCCCGGCTCGACCATGCCTTTGGGAAAATCCCAATGGTTGTAGGCGCGCAATAATAGGTAAAGCCAGCCCTCGTGAGTCTCACGAATCACGACCACGCCAGCGGACAGTCTCGTGGGGCGAGGGGACATGCCCCGAAGTATATCGGATTGCGCGCTCCTGGCGGCGGCTTGGGCCCGAAGGCTACGCGAATCGAGTCGCGTAGCCGAGGGCATCCCGAGGGATAACGCGCGGGGGACCGAAACTAAATCAAGCGGCGGTTTGGTATTCCAGTACGCCGGCAACGGCGTGGATCACCGATGCGATACGGATCGAGCTCTGGATCTGCTCGCGGCTGATACCGCCTTCACGCAACTTCTTCTCGTGCGAAGTGATGCACATGCCGCAACCATTGACGGCCGACACCGCCAGCGACAGCAATTCGAAATCGAGCTTGTCGATACCCGGATTGCCGATGATGTTCATGCGCAGCCGGGCCGGCAGGGTCGAGTACTCGCCGTCTTCCACCAAGTGCAGAAAACGGTAATAGATGTTGTTCATGCCCATGATGGCTGCAGCGGCGCGCGCACCGTTCACGTACGCATCGTCCAGGTGCGGCTTGGCCCACGCCTCGATGGCTTGAGTGAGCTGCGGGTTACGGGCGGCAATCGCCGTCGACAAGGCGACAGCGGCAATCTGCTTTTCGTTCAGGCCAGGGGCGCCCTGCGGGGTGAGCACGCTGCCGATATTGAGCTTCAGATCGCGCGCGTAATCCGGCAGCTGATCGCGGATCGTTTCGAGAGACATGGCTGGAACCTCCGTTGGGTGGAGCACCGGCGCGGAATAATCCGCGCCGGCACGATTGGCTAAAAGAGCGATGCTGGAGGCTTAGGCAGCCTTCAGCGTGTCCTCGCCCTTCTTCCAGTTGCAGGGGCACAGCTCGTCGGTCTGCAGAGCATCGAGCACGCGCAACACTTCCGCCGGGCTACGGCCGACGCTCAGGTCGGTGACGTACGCAAAGCGGATCACGCCCTGCGGATCGACGATGTAAGTCGCACGCTGAGCAACGCCGGCTTCCGCGTCCAGGACGCCGAGGGCCGTGGTCAACTCGCGCTTGATGTCCGACAGCATCGGGAACGGCAGATCGCGCAGCTCTTCCTTGTCCTTGCGCCAGGCAAGGTGCACGAACTCCGAATCGGTGCTCACGCCGTAGAGCACGGCGTCACGGTCGTTGAACTCTTTGTTCAACTTGCCGAACGCGGCGATTTCGGTCGGGCACACGAAGGTAAAGTCCTTGGGCCAAAAGAACACGATCTGCCACTTGCCGCTGGCGCTGTTGGAATCGAACGGCTTGAACGCGCTGTTCAGATCGTTGGAAACCACGCCGGTCAGCGCAAACTGCGGAAATTTCTGTCCTACACCTAACATGTATTCATCCTCCATCAACAAAATTGAGCGCTGGCTTTCGGCTGGGCGCGTGATTGAAAAAACGTGCCTCGCGGCCCTCTCTTGGGGAGTGCTCTGAGGCGACGGATGCAATTATGGGGGTTGGGCTCGCAATCGCCAATCGATTGTTAAGGGGAGTTTGATAGACTATGCCTATGAGCCTATTGCGTGCCCCGTTCCGGATCCGACTCTAGCTGCCCCAGGTGACTCCTGCATGAACCTGCGCGATCTGCGGTATTTCGTGGCGCTGGCCGACACCAAGCACTTCGGCAAAGCCGCCGAACGCTCGTTCGTCAGCCAGCCGACCTTGTCGGCCCAGCTGAAAAAGCTGGAGAACTATCTGGGCGTGCAATTGATCGAGCGCCAGCCGCGCCGGGTCACGCTGACCGAGACCGGCGCCAAGATCCTGCCGCTGGCTCGCCGCATCCTGCAGGAGAGCGACGAGATCATTTCGCTGGCCCGCAACGAACATGACCCCTTATCCGGCAAACTCAAGCTCGGATTGATTCCGACCATCGGCCCGTACCTGTTGCCGCTGGTAGCGCGGCGGCTGCGTAAGCAATTACCCCAGCTCAAACTGATGCTGTACGAATATCAGACTCACCAGTTGCTGGAAAAACTACGGGACGGCGAGATCGAAGTCGCCATCCTGGCGCTGCCGGTGCCGATGGACGGCCTGGAAGCGCGCGAGCTGTACCATGAGGAATTCAACGTCGCGGTGCCCAACAATCATCCGCTGGCCAAGAAGACCCACATCAAGCTCGACGATCTGGCTGGCGAAAGCTTGCTGCTGCTGGAAGACGGCCACTGCCTGCGCGATCAGGCGCTGGATGTCTGCAGTCGCATCGACGTGAAAGAGAACGAGGACTATCGCGCCACCAGCCTGGAAACCTTGCGGCAAATGGTCGCGGCCGGCCTGGGCATAACGCTGTTGCCGGATCTGGCGACGCGCGGGCCGTTCGGTTCGGGTCAAGGGCTGGCGGTGAAGTCGTTCGCGCGGCCGGTGCCGACTCGTACGGTCGGTGCTATTTGGCGCAAGAGCAGCTCGCGGACCCAAGCGATCGATGCCATGTGCGAAGTCATCAAGACCAGCATGGCCGAATGATCATGAGAATGGATGAGCGCATGACTCGAGTACTGCGAAAGGCCCTGATCACAGCGATGGCACTGCTCGCCGCCGGTTGCGGCCAGTCGCAACGCGAACCGGTGACTGTGAACGATGCCTGGGCCAATGCCACGCCGGTGGGCGCTACCGTGGCCGGCGTGTACCTCGAAATCTCGGTCGGCCAGCCCGACACGTTGCTGGCGGCGAGCACCACGGTCGCCGATCACATCGAGATGCACACCAGCAGCGAAGAGAACGGCATGATGAAAATGCGCCCGCTGCCGACCGTGCAGCTCGTGCCGGCCCGGCCGTTCACCTTTGCGCCAGGCGGTGCGCACTTCATGTTGATGGATTTGCGCCAACCGCTGGCCGCCGGCATGAAGTTTCCGATGACGCTGGAGTTCGAGAAGGCCGGCGAGCGCACGGTGCAGGTCGAGGTCGTTGAACCCGGCAGCCGCTAACTGCGTTTAGCCCCACATGCCCAACGCGCCCACCCTACCCAGCCCCGCTGATCTCCACGAAGACCAGATCATCGCGCTGCTGCGTTCCGGTGCGCACGCCGCTTTGCTCAGTGCCTACTTCGGCGAAGTCGAGTATCGCGAGTTGGCACAGCTGGCGAAGATCGCCGCCACTCGCAGCGATCCTCGCGGCGAAGTGGTGTTCGTGCTGCCGGGAATCATGGGCTCGCGACTGGGCTCCACCCAGCGACGTACCACCTCTTTGCTATGGCTGCATCCAATGGCCATCGCCCAGGGCGGGCTGTCGCAACTGGCTCTGCCCGCGGGCAAGTCACTGCGCGCTCTCGGCGTCATGCTGCCCGGCTACTTGAAGCTGCGACTGTGCTTGGAGATCGGCGGCTTCCGACCGGTGTTTCATCCTTTCGACTGGCGGGCCGATCTGGAAACGCTGGCGCGCGCCTTGACGCGCTCCATCGAAAAATCCGGCGAACGCAAAGTGTCCATCGTCGCGCACAGCATGGGCGGCTTGGTCGCAAGGATCGCGCTGGCCCAGGATCGCGAACGTCGCATCCGGAAACTGGTGCAGTTGGGCGCACCGAATCGAGGATCATTCGCACCCGTGCAAGCATTGCGAGCCGCCTATCCGACGGTACGCAAGATTGCCGCGCTCGATTATCACAACACCGCCGAGGCGCTGGCCCGATCGGTGTTCCTCACCCTGCCCGGCCTATATCAAATGTTACCTTCGACGCCGGCCGAGCAGCCTAACCTGTTCGATCCCGCGCAATGGCCGCAGGATGAACTGGCGCCCGATGCGACACTGCTGAACCGTGCATACAAAGTTCGCAGCCGCATGCCGCCGCCGGATGAACGTTGCGCGGTCATCGTGGGCACTCATCAGGAGACCGTGACCTCACTGCGCTTGCGCGACGGCGGCTTCGAGTATTCAGTCCGCCTGGATGGCGACGGCACGGTGCCTTCGTCGAATGCGCTTTGGGATGGCGCTGACACCTGGTTCGTTCAGGAAAATCATGGCGCGCTCACCAACAACAGTGAAGTGTTGGCGGCCGTCACCGGAATCCTGAAGGAAGGACAAACATCGCGCTTGTCCAGTACACGACCGGCAGCGCCGAGTGAAGTCGTGCGCACCGTAACGGATGCGGAATTGCGAGCGGCAGCTACGCACAAAGTACATTGGGAACGTCTGTCGCTCGACAGCCGGCGGCGCATCCTGGATCCGATCATTACTTCGGAGTTCATTACTGCAGCTGCTGTGGCGCCCCACAGTTCTTAGGTATACGCTACTGGTCTGATCGAAAATCAACCACGCCGACAACGTTTCGGCGCGGTGTTGCGGATAGGGGGCTAAGTAGCGGTGGAACCTACCGATACTGCAAATCCTGATTACTATCATCGCGTCGTCGATTGCCAGTGGGCCTGCCCGGCCCATACCGACGTTCCCGAATACATTCGGTTGATCGCGCAGGGTCAGTTCACGGAAGCCTATCTGGTCAACCGTGAGTCCAACGTGTTCCCGGGAATTCTCGGCCGCGTTTGCGATCGTCCTTGCGAGCCCGCTTGCCGGCGTGGTCGCGTCGAAGCTGCACCGGACAACGAGCCCGTCGCCATTTGTCGCTTGAAGCGCGTCGCCGCCGATCATCGCGACGACGTGCGGTCGCGCTTACCTAAAGCACCCGCCCAGAAAAACGGCAAGCGCATCGCCTGCATCGGCGCCGGACCGGCATCGCTGACGGTGGCCAACGATCTGATGCCGCTGGGCTACCAAGTCACCATCTTCGAGAAGTGGGGCACGCCCGGCGGCCTGATGCGCACCAATATTCCTTCGTTCCGTCTGCCCGAACGCGTGCTGGCGGAAGAGATCGGCTACATCATCGATTTGGGGGTGGATCTGCGTCTGGGCTCACCGGTGACGAGCATGAAACAACTGCTCGCCACCGGTGAGTTCGACGCTG
>NZ_JAEUPY010000018.1 GCF_016790065.1 Steroidobacter sp. | reverse complement strand
CGAGCCCTCGATCCGCGCACTGAAGCTCGGTCCCGTCAAGGTCATCGATGCACAGGGGCGAGTGCTCTGATTACTGCACGGTTGTGAGCGTCCAGCGGGCAGTGGTGCTGCCAGCCTCGCTCCACTCCACATGCACGTCGTGCGCAGGGATGTAGTTGGTCGCATCGGGATCGGTCCCCGCCACCACGTTGCGTTCTCCATCGATGGTGCCGCCGAGCTGCGCGAGCGGAATCGCCTGATCGTGCAGGTACAGGATGCCCACACCCTGTGGCGCCTGAATCGAGTTGCCGGCCTTGAGCAACACTGCATCCACGGTATACGAGGCGTGCAGATCGAACGTGCAGGTCGCGTAGTCGATGGTCATGGCGATCATGCTGCCCGGTGTGGTCGGTGGGCCGCTGCCGGTCAAGCTGCCGGTGTAGCCGTCGCCGCTAGATGGTGTGTACGAGAAGTTGTCGTTGACGCTGACGAAGCCGCTTTCCAACGGCGTGACGCCCGTGGTCCAGAATCCGAACGTCGCTCCGGTGTCCACCTTGCGCAGAGTGCTGGTCAATCGACCTTGATGTGCGCCGGTATGAACTCGGTCTTCGGCGGTGGACGTGAAGTTGAAGTGGTCGAAGGACACTTCGGCCCGGAACTCCTGCACGGTGCTCAAGCGATCGCAGGTGGCTGCGTCATCGACGATGGTCACGTTCGAGACCAGCAGTTGCTGCGAGTCCTCCGCTCGGTAACGAGCCGAGACGGCGACGACGTTCGGCGTCGGTCTGGTGGCCGGCGCCGTGTAGGTTGCGCGTCCCGCCAGCTCGTCCGTGTCTGCGACGATGGTGCCGTGACGTGCCGAGCCACCGATGGCGCCGTTGACCGCCCAGTCACCCGCGAGGAACGACGTGCCTGGGGTGGTTCGACATCGATAGGCGACGGTGGGCACCGGCAGCTCGCCGTTGTCCTGCTCATCGTCTTCGAACTCATCGCAGAGGATGACTTGGAACTGCGCGCTCTGGCCGACATTGAGGGTCACCGCTTTCGGCGTCAGTTGCACGCCCACCACTAACGACCAGTCGCTGAAATGCGTGGTCGACACAGAGAGCGTCCGATTCGCAACGTCGCGCGTCGGTTCCTTATAGACGTGCCAAAGACGAGCCGAGTCTTGATAAGCGATCGTCAGCGCTGCGGCATCGGTGCCGAGCACGTCGTCGTCCGTGTACTGCCAGCGAATCGTCATTGGCGTCGTGGTGTGCAAGCCTTCCGGCGAAATGCGGTAAGCGCGGCCCTTCGCGCCGTGTGCAGTGTTGGTGATCTGCTGAATCGCAAGCGTGCGGTCCTGATCGAACGCACCGGCTGGCACATCGACAGTCACTGCGCCATCGTCGCTCGTGAGTTGTCCGCCCGCGACACCGATGGTGACGCTCACAGTGTTGCCGATAGGTGTGCCCACCTCGGTGGGCTCGGGCGTGTAGTCGCTCGAATCCGGGCTATCGTCAGTGTCGTCGTCATCGGGGCTGTGGCCGGAGCCGCTATCGGGATTGACATTGGGCGGATCGGTGTCGCTGCCACCGCCGCCGCAAGCGGACAACAACAGCAACGCGCTCAGTAGCGCGGCCAAGGACCGTTTCATCGTCGTCTTCCTGTGTGGGTAATCGATGGCCGCGAGTTTGCTGAGTCGCGACACGCTCGACTTCCGTCCACAGAGCCAACACGGAGAGCCATGCCCTTGGGGGCTAGGGCGAGTTGATCAAAAGTTGAGCAGTTGTGAACTGCGCCCGGTATTGGTGGGGCTCAGAACTTATGCAATGAGATATCCACAGGGTTGCCCACAACTTCTGTGGATCAATTCACGGCACGACGGCGCTTGACTTCTGGGCGCTAGGTGGAATGGCTCGACCACAAGTCGTCGAGATAATCGAACGGCCAATTCTCCGGCGGCTCGCGCGCGACGATTTTGTCATTGACATGGGCTTGCGATAGATCCACCAACTTCGGCGCGAACGGCAAGCCAGCGCTAATCGAGAAGAACAGCTTGACTTTCGGCTGAGTGAGTTTGGCGGGATGCTGCTCGACCACCACGCCGAGTTTGCCGGAGGCCATGCGCACCAGCGAGCCGACCGGATAGATGCCGATGGTTTTGACGAAGGTTTGAAAAACGGTGGCATCGAAGTGGCCTTCCCACGACGCCATGCGTGCCAACGACTCCGCCGGGTCCCAGCCGTTCTTGTACGGCCGGTCGGAGGTGATGGCGTCATAGACATCGCACACTGCGCCCATGCGTGCGAACAAAGACAGCGGCTCGCCGCTCAATGCCTCCGGATAGCCCTTGCCATCGACGCGTTCGTGATGGTGAAGGCACACATCGAGCACGTGCGGGTTGTCGACGCCGCTGTCGAGCAGCATGCGATGACCCTGTGCCGGATGCGACTTGATGATGTCGAACTCCTGGTCGGTCAACTTGCCGGGCTTGTTGATGATTTCCAACGGGATGACGGCCTTGCCCAGATCGTGCAGCAGCCCGGCCATGCCGGCGTCGCGACAGGTCTTGTCGTCGAGACCCAGGTGCCGGCCCAGGGACACCATCAGCGCGCACACCGAAACGGAATGCAGGTAGGTGTACTCGTCGGCATGCTTCAGGCGACACAGGGTGACGAGGGCATGCGCGTTGCGGTCCACCGACTGCACGATGGCATCGACCATCGGCGCACACTCCGTTGTGTCCACGGCGTTACCCATCCGCGCTTCCGCGAACATGGCGGTGACCGCTTCTTTGGAGCACTTCAAAATGCCGGTGGCGGTTTGCAGTTCATCGCCCAACGACTGCGGCGTCGGTTTCGGCTTGGTCGCTGACGGCGTGCTGGTGTCCGGTCGCGCAGAGGGGGCGGCGTTGCTCGACGGTGTCGGCAGGTCCTTACCTTGCTGAGTGTCGATCCAGCACTCGACTGCACCAGAGTTGCGCAGCTTGTTGAGGATGTCTTCGTTGTCGACCGCGAAACGTTTTTTCCACAACGTGTGCGCCAGCCAAGAGCCCTCGATCTCGGCCACGAACATTCCCACAGTGACATCGCGTACATGAACTTTGCGGAGCATGGGGCGAGGCTACCGCAAAGCGATAAGTAGCAGCGCGCGTACATATCCTGATCTGTGGCGAGCGGGCGGGTCGTGGCGCAAGCGCGCTACAACCCTGGAAACTTGCCGCAAACTTGGGCAAATTTGCGCCGGTTCGCCGCGCACTCGAGGTTCTCAGTGACCCAAGTTGACCACTCTGCCGACGCTTCGATTCTCGAGCCGACACCGTCGGTGCAGGCGTCGGCCGGCTGGTTTGGCACGCTCGCGCAAAGCCAGCAGGGTGGCGACACGACCGCGCCGACCGAGCTGCCGCCGGATCGATTCTTGGTGATCCCGGACGGTCGGGTCGCCAAAGAAGTGGCAGCGAGAGTGCGCGAGGTCACGCGGCATGCCGATTTCTATCTGACCATTCCGATGCTCGACATCCGCTGCGACTTGGCAACGGCGAGTCAGATCCATGGCTGGCCCGGAGTGCGGGGAGTTTTTCAGGCACCGCCGGGCAGCGATGACACGCAAGGCCTGGTCGCCGGGCTCGATTTGCTCGCACAGCTGGACTACGTGCAGCGACAAAGCGGCACTCAGACGCTGGTGGGCGGACGGCGCAAAGGCGATCAGCACGGCTATCCGGTGGTGGTGAACCACGAAGGCGAGCTTGCGATTCGTCATGATCCCAATTTGGATTGGCCCGTGCCGCCGGCGGCGCTGGCGGTGATCAATCTGAGTCTTGGCACGCGCACGCTCGACTATGAGCACGCGGGCGATCCGGTGAACTTCGCGATTGCCGGTGCGGCGAAAAATCAACTCGTCGTGGTCGCCGCCGGTAACAGCGGCGCGGTTGAAGGGCGCTCGTCAATGTCGGCGTGGGCCAAAAGCCCTTGGGTCTTATCAGTGGGCGCCACCGAGGACGAATCCGGAGCGCGGCTGGCCGACTACTCGTCGCGAGGTATCGAGTCCGATCCGGATTCCGGGCCGGACCTGGTGGCCTGTGGGATCTCGCGTCTCGACGGCGAATCGGCCGGCACCAGTTTCGCGGCGCCTCGGGTTACCCAGTTCGCAGTCATTTGCGCCAGCGCACTGCTGCAGCTTCGAACGGCGTTGCAAGTGGTGAGCGGGCGTGAGGTCGAAGGCGTTCGCCTGATCGGCATCGGCATGATCGATCTGTTCGGCGAGGAGATGTTCTTCAACGCCATGGGGCCGCGCGTGCCGATTGAAGCGCAGCCGCTATACGGACCGGACCTGACAGCGCTGACTGAGCTGGTGAAAGCGTGCCGCGCAGAAGGGATCGAGTTGGATCTGGGCGTCGATCATCGGCATGTTCGGGCGCTGCTCGAATCCGCGGTGCGACCGATGCCAGAGTATGGCGCACACGAGGTAGGGTTGGGCTTCGTCAGTCAGCCACTCATTAAAGAACGGCTGCTTAGCTTTAATGGCGCCGAGCTGCTCCATATGTGCAAGGTAGGCACTGTTTCGGAAGGGCTGCTGGCACGCGCCGCGGCTTTGCGCGTGTTTGCTCCGAGCCAGGTGGATTTCATGATGCGACTGGCGACGGGTTCGGCGCCCTGGTGGCTGTTCGACTTCAGCAACTACCGTCATGGCTGTCGGCTCGACCAGGGGGAGTCGGTCGAGTCATTGCTCGAGAGCGAGCGCAAGTACGGAAGAAAAGTCCCCTGGCCGCCCGCCTGAGTGAGATTATTGTTCGCAAATTGATCAGTGGGGAGAACTGCGTGGACAAGTTGCACTATATCCATAGCCGAGCGGGCCGCATCGGTGCCAGAGCGGATACCTCCGCCGCCGATGTCGATGCCATCGTCGCCAAGTTACGCAGCGACGCGCGTAAGCATCTGGTCATTCATTTCCACGGCGGTTTGGTCTCCAAGGAGTCCGGGTTGGAATTGGCGGAGCGACTGCTGCCGGTATATCAAGCTGGCGGCAAGCAGGGCGGCTACCCGCTGTTCTTCGTTTGGGAGTCCGGTGCGTGGGAGACCATACGCAACAACTTCACCGAGCTGGCGGACGAGCCGGTGTTCAAGGAGCTGTTGCGGAAGATCGTGCAGTACGCGCTGGAGCGTGTGGGCGCTAGCGATCCGTTTGGACTCGGCCGCTCGGCAACGCCGGGATCCACCGGCTCGCGCGAAACCGAAGTAAAGAAAGCGTTCAAGCAGTTCTGGAACGCACCGTCGCCGCAGACCATTCCCTATCACGGTACGACGCCGTCATCGCCCGGTCAGGCTCGCTCGGTGTCGGACATCGTCGACGACAGCGAAATTCTCGCGGACCTGGAGCAAGACACCGAGGTCAAGAAAGCACTCGCCACGTTGCCCGATCTGCCGCCCGGCACGCGCAGCACCTTTGGCGGCGGTCAGGCGACCGAGCGTCGCTCGGCATTCTCCGAAGTCGCCGCCCACGAATTCTCCAAGCAGTCCGGCACCCGAGGCCTGGTCGAACTCTATACGGTGGCCAAGTATCTCGCCAAAGTGCTGCGCGCCGTCATCAAGCGTTATCGCAGCGGCCGAGATCACGGGATTTATGCAACGAGCGTCGAAGAATTGGTTCGGGCGTTCAAGATTGCTGGCTCCAGCGTCAACGAATGGGGCAAGGCGCTGCAATGGAATCGAATGAAGCAGGACACCATCGATGCGTTCGATCCCGATCCGAACCTGCATGCCGGCACGGCGTTGTTGAGCCGTTTGAAGACGGCCATCGACAGTGGTTGGGACTTGCAACGTATTACGCTGGTGGGCCATAGCACCGGCGCAATTTATATCGCCAACTGGTTGGAAAATGCCGCGCGCTTCTTGCCCGCGACACTCAAGCATGACGTAGTGTTTCTGGCGCCTGCCATCACGTATCAAAGATTCGCTACGATGCTGACGAAGTGTCAGGCCAACGTCGGCAAGTTCCGTATGTTCGCCATGCAAGATGCGCTCGAACGTGAAGATCAGGTTTGGGGCAGCGACGATGAGCTGGCCGAACAGCGCGATTGGCGGCGTTTCATCTATCCCTCGTCGCTGTTGTATCTGGTCAGCGGTATTCTGGAATCGCGTCTCGAAGACGGTAAGCTCATCGATGAGTTCGATGCACCGCTAGTCGGAATGCAACGTTACTTCGAAGATCGGGATACTTATTCGGCGGCGAACTTTCCCGAGATCGAACAGGTGCGCGTCTGGCTGGCTACGGTGGCCGATAGTTTGGTGTGGTCCAAGACCGATAACGCCGGGGCCGGCCTCGGCAGCAGCAGTAACGATCACGGCGCTTTCGACAACGATGCCGAGACCTTACAGAGTTTGCGTCACATTCTGGGGTGACCTGTCATGGCGAAAAAGGATCACTACGCCGTTCTGATTGCGATCAACCAGTACCCGGGCATCACGCCGCTGCACGGTCCGGAGCACGATGCCGAGGACCTGCGTGCCTGGTTGGAAGCGCCGGACGGCGGCGATGTGGAGCCGACCAACATCGTTCGTATCTATTCGTCGCAGTATGGCGTGACCGCGAATCCGGACGACGCCAATCCGACCGAAGCGCACTTCAAGAAGGTGTTGAACGGCTGGCTCAAAGTCAGCCCCAGCGAGTGGCGCGAAAGAGTCGGCGAACGGCTTTATCTATTCATGGCTGGCCATGGTTTCACGTCCGGTTCGTTGACTGATCCCGCGCTGTACACGGCGCAAGCGCAGCCTGGCGATACCGCGCACATCGCGGCGCTGAGATATGCCTCCAAGATTCAGAACGCCGGCTTCTTCGACGAGATCGTGCTGATCATGGACTGTTGTCAGGACGTGCTCAAAGCCAGCTCGGTGACCGAGCCGACCTGGTCGCCGCCGGATTTGCAAAAAACCAAGTCGGTCAAGTTCATGCAGGCCTTCAGTGCGCCTCGGGCACAGAAGGCGTTCGAGAGTCTGGCCACGGATCCGCCGCCGATCCGAGGATTCTTCTCGAGCGTGTTCATGGAAGCACTGCGCACGGCCAAAGCCGATGACGAAGGTTACGTTCTGGCCCGCGCTGTCGAAGATCGGTTGGTGGAGATTTGGAACGATCGTTATTTCAAGAAAACCGATTACGTGCCGCCCATCGTGGCGCCTCGCGATTTACGACTGTATCGACGACCGCAAACCAAGCCCGCGCTACCGACTCATCAAATTGTGCCAGGACGTGCTGGAGCAGGGCGGCCGCCGAGTACCATTGTTCCTTTATCGGTGGCGACCGGGCAGATCGTGTGCGAGGACTCGGGCACCGAGATCTCCGTGGTCGATGCTGATCGTCGCGTCGTCGCGCGAGGCGTAGGGACGATCCGGTTGCAGTTGCCCGCTGGCCGTTACGAAGCACGCTTTCGGTTGGGCAGCGCTGCGAGTCAGCAAGCGTTTTATCTCGGCAAGGTGGCGGGCGCGGACGCATCGCTGCCCAAAGTCTCGGCAGTCAAGTCATTGCATCAGCCGCGACTGTACTTCGACTCGCCGGTGCCGATGTCGAATATCTCCAATCATCACGAGTATCACTATTACCCAGCGCTGGATGTCGAGCGGGTGCAGGCGTCGAGAGAGCGTCGTGTTGGTACCAGCATTAATATATTCGCGCGCGATTCGGCGCATGAGCGGCCGACCCCCTGGCTCATGGATGAGCAGCTGCGCGACAGGTTGAAGTTGCGTTACCTGGACCCGGCCACCGGCCGTGCTGCCGAGTTGATCGCTCGATCTCGCGTCGATCAAGATGCGGGGTATACCTCGTTCATCGCATCGAATATGCCTTCTGGTACGTATCTGCTGGGCATGCCCCGGGCATACGCGGACGGTTTGTATTGGCACGAGATCGCGATCTGTGTGCCGAACGGCTTGGAATGGCGGATCGATGTTTACGTCGACGCGGTGGACGATCCGATTTCGGGTCGGCGCTTCGATCTGGAGCGCGCCAGCGTTCTGGTGGTACCGGCGAAGGCGCCGAACGCACTCGATTCGCCCGAAGTGCGGCTGACGGAAGTGGCCAGGTTGGCATTGCTGGAAGGTAAGTTGGGTGTCGGGCCCGAGGTGCTGGCACAGCTACTGAATGGCAGCATCGATGCGCCGATGCTTTCGCTTTACACGGCCTATGCAATCGCTGGTCGGCCTGGCAAGGATTCGCCAGACCAAATCCTCCGGTTGTGCGATGGCATCGAAAAGCATTGGGGACGCGAGCTCGCCGACATCAAGATTCTTCGCGCCTTCGCGGAGGGCGAGAAGGCCGGCGCTGTCGACTTTGCATTCGACGACGTGCCGCTGCTTGCTGCCGGCTGGTCGTTAGCGCGTGGGTTGCGGGAACCATTGACACTCCAGCCCGCTGTTCAAACTCAAATCGCAATGTGGCGCACGCCGGGCTCGATCTGGACCCAGACCCGCGTGCCTGACAAGCGCACGATGGATCGCGACCAGCTGCGGGAGGCCGGTGTTTCAAACATCGCTCTCGATGAGTTAAGAACGGCGCTCAAGCTCGTCGACGCGTCCGCCAGCCCGCTGCAGCAGGCGCTACGTCGCGCGCTACTCAACCAGTTCGATGATGACGACGAGGTAGTGAACCTGTCGGACGTCTTTGGCCAGACGGCCCGCGAGTGGCTGGTCGACGTGGCTCTGGTCCAAAGCGCCTTGCTGGATTCGATGGCGAAGCAGCGAGTCGCAGTGGTGGCTGTATCGTCCGGATCGGCCAGTGGCCAAGGCGAGTTGATGGAAATGTGAGGCTCGGCGGGCGGGCTGGTTCATGCGTGGCCGGCCTCCAAGCAACATTCTTCGGCCCAGATGCTATGTCGCCGTCGTAGCCCGCAACTATCATCGGTGGATGAAAAAACTAAAGCGATTGGTACGTCTGGGATTCGCGGCCCGTGCGGCAGCGATGGTTGTCGGCTTGCTGGCGGGTGCAAGCACGGCGGTAGCGGCTGCGGCGCCGGAGTCGTTGCTGATCCAAAATGTGCTCATCGTCGACGGCAGCGGCGCGGCGCCTTATTCAGGCGCACTGCGAATCGCGGGCGGCCGCATCGTCGAGCTCGGGAAGGATTTGAAGGCCAAGCCGGGCGAGAAGACCCACGACGGCAATGGTCAGGTGCTCGCACCGGGCTTCATCGATACGCATAGCCATCACGAGCGTGGCTTGTTCAAGAAGCCCACCGGCGATGAATTGCTGAGCCAAGGTGTCACCACCATCGTCATCGGTCAGGACGGCGGCTCGATGTATCCCATCGGCAAGCTGTGGAAAACGATTGGTTCGCGCCCTGTGGCGGTGAACGTGGCGTCTTACTCGGGCCACAACACCATTCGTTCGCAGGTGCTCGGCAAGAACTATAAGCGAGTGTCCACACCGCAAGAAGTGGCGGCCATGGTCAAGCTGGTCGATGCCGACATGCGTGACGGCTCCATCGGTCTGTCGAGCGGGTTGGGCTACGATCCGGGCATCTACGCGGACATCAGCGAAGTGGTCGAACTCGGTAAGGCAACCGCGCCTTACGGCGGCCGTTATATCAGCCACATTCGCAGCGAGAACGTGAAGCTGTGGGAGTCCATCGACGAGCTGTTGCAGGTCGGCCGCGAGGCTCGCATCCCAGTGCAGCTGTCGCATGCGAAATTATCGATGGTGTCGCTGTGGGGCCAGGCGCCCAAGCTGCTCAAAAAGCTCGATGCCGCCAGGGCGCAAGGCATCGATGCCACGCTCGACATCTATCCATATGAGTATTGGCAGTCGACGATGACTGTGGCGCTGCCCGAGCGTGACTTCAACGACGTGGCCGCAGCTCGCTTCGTGCTCGCGAACACGATCAAACCCGAAGGCATTCGCTTCACCACGTACGACGCCGATCCTTCCATCGTCGGCAAGACGCTCGCGCAAGTTGCTGCCGAACGCAAAGCCGATCCGGCCGAGCTGTATCTGAAGCTGATTCGTGACTCGATTGCCAAGGACGCCGACGAAACCATCATCGGCACCAGCATGAGCAGCGAAGACATCGCCACCATGATGCGCTGGTCACATGCAAACATTTGCTCGGACGGCGAGACAGCCGGTTCCCATCCGCGCGGCGCCGGTTCGTATGCTCGCATCCTGCGCAAGTACGTGCGTGAAGACGGCGTGCTCTCACTGCAATCTGCGGTTCAGAAGATGAGCGGCCTGGCTGCCGACCACATGGGCTTCAAGGACCGCGGCTACCTGCGTCCCGGCTTGGTCGCGGATCTGGTGGTGTTCGATCCGGCCAAGGTGCAGGACCATGCGACGGTCGAAACGCCGGCGCGTCTGGCCACCGGCATCAGCGCGGTTTGGGTCAATGGCGAGCAGGTGTGGAACTCGGGCAAAGCCACTGGCAAGTTTCCCGGTAAGCCGTTGCGTCGGGCGACGGGGGAGTGATGCCGTCACTGCATCCTCGTAGCGCGGCTCTGGCCGCGCTGTTGGCGCTGTCTGCTCCGTTCGTATTTGCGAGCGAGACCGTCGATCTGCAGGCGATCAATCGCATTACCGATGAAGCTTTCAATCGAAGCGAGATTCCGCAGACCGCTGCGTACCTGAGCGATCGCATAGGTGCGCGACTCACGAATTCGCCGCAGATGCGCGAGGCGGAGCGCTGGACGCAGGAGCAGTTTCGTCAGTGGGGACTGAAGAACGTTCGCGCCGAAGGCTTCGATTTTGGCCGGGGTTGGTCCATCGAACGGGCGAGCGTACGAATGGTGGCGCCGCGAGTGCGAACCATGCAGTCGATTCCGATCGCGTGGACGCCAGCGACGCCAGGTGCAGTGAGCGCGCCCATCATCGTGGCGCCTCTGCGTACCGCCAAAGACTTCGAGAAGTGGCGAGGGCAGCTACGAGGCAAGATCGTGCTGGTCAGCCAGCCGGGCACGTCGGCCGAACCGACCGAAGCAGACTTCAAACGCTTCACCAGGGAAGAGCTCGACGCGATGACGCCGTATCCGCAGCCGACGCACTCGGAGGCGCAATTCCAGGCGCGGCGTAAGCGAGCATCCTTCGATGAACAGCGGGATGAGTTCCTCGCGGCCGAAGGGGCGTTGTTATGGGTGCGTCGCTCCAATCGCGAGGGTGGATTGGTGGAAGGCTCCAGCTACGGTGCCGACTCCAGCACGGTGTATGGATACCTCGTCGGTCGTACTCCGAAGCTGCCGGCGGTCGAGCTGGCTGCCGAAGACTATCGTCTGCTAGCTCGGTTGGCGAAGGCGGGCACGGCGCCGGCCATCGAAGTGATCAGCGATGTGAAATTCCACGACGACGATCATCGTGCGTACAACATCATCGCGGAGCTGCCTGGCCGAGATGCCAAAGCAGGCTACGTGCTAGCAGGTGCTCACCTCGATAGCTGGGTGGCTGCCGATGGTGCCGCCGACAACGCGGCGGGCTCTGCGGTCGTGATGGAAGCGGCGCGCATCCTCAACAAACTGAATTTCAAACCGAAACGAGCCATCCACTTTGCGCTGTGGAATGCCGAGGAGCCCGGTTTGCTGGGTTCGATTGCGTATCTCGATCAGCACCTGGTGTCGCGTCCGCCAGTAACCGATCAAGACACCGCCAAGCTGAATCCTTACTTCAGTCGCAGCTGGCTGCAGCGTTGGCCCATCACGCCGAAGCCAGGGCACGCGCAGTTGACGGCCTATTTCAATCTCGACAACGGCTCCGGCAAGATTCGCGGCATCAATGCCGAAGGCAATCTCGCTGCCATGCCGGTGTTCAAGCAGTGGCTGGCGCCGTTTGCGAGCATGGGCGCGGATACGGTCGTGCCGGCGCGAGCGGGCGGAACGGATCATGCGTTCATGCAAGCGGTGGGGTTGCCGGGTTTTCAATTCATCCAGGATCCGCTGGACTATGAAAGCCGGGTGCATCACACGCAGATCGATACCTACGATCATCTGCGCATCGAAGATATGAAGCAGGCGGCGGTGATCCTGGCATCGTTCCTGTTGCAAGCGGCGAACCGTGACGAGCCACTGCCTCGTATGCCGTTGCCCACGCAACCGGCAGTGACCGATCCTTTCCTCTACGACGACGTCGAATAAACCTATTACCGCTGCGCGCGGCGCGATGAAGTTCGATTCGCGCGCGGCGGTTTCTCAGGTTCCAGGCAACTGAGCAGCTTGGCCAGGTCCGCACTGGCACGATCGGCACGATGAATTGCGGCGTGCCGGTAGATGGAGCCCTCGGCGTTGAACGGAAGCAGCCGCAGTCGGGGATTGTTAGGGCGGACCGAATGTTCGCTCGCAACGCCGACACCGACACCGCGCTCCACTAACACCTCGGCCAGCGCGGTGCTGGTAGTGCGGGCCGCTACTTGTGGCTGAACACCAGCACGCATCAACAGCTGCTCGCACTGACGAGTAAACGCGTTCTTCGGCGCCTCAGGCGGCAGCACTAACGGCAGACCTTCCAACATCGATGGATGAGCGTGTTTGGCGCGCGCTAGCGGATGTTGTTTGGGGACCAGCAGCCCGAGGCGCGAGGACTTGATGGGTTGCACGACCATCTCGGTGCTGTCCGTGTTCAGCGGCAGATTCACCAGCGCCGCATCGATGATGCCGTGTGCCACTTGCAACTCCAGCGACGGCGACAAAGTGACCGTGGTCTCCAGTTGCACGCCCATCTTTTGCGCTTGTTGTAGCAGGCTGTTCAAGTGCGGTCCGTAGACGAAGTCATCCGCCATGCCGATGACGAAGGTGCGCGTCTGTGTGCCATGAAACGCCTGGATGGTGCTGCAAACCCGATCCAATCCGGCCAGCAACATCCGCGCTTCCAGATAAAAGGCGTCGCCGGCTTCGGTGAGGGAGAACTTATGGCCTTCTCGCTGTAGCAGCTGGACGCCGAGCATGCGTTCCAGGCCTTGGATCTGCTTGGTGATCGGCGGCTGGGAAATGCACAGTTTGTCCGCCGCCCGCCGGAAGCTGCGGTGCTCGACCACGCTGACGAAATAGCGCAGTTGCTTGACGCTGATGTGGCGGGAGGCCGGACCGCTCGATTCCATTTTCATATCAACCCACCCATAAAAAAGCATTTGCTGCAGCAGAGCAGACCGCCAATCATGACCACACACGAGCGGCGCGCGCAACTCCCGATTCGTCACTGACCTGGCTTTGCTCGAATGAAGAAGGTGTTGTCGTATGGCTCGTAATGTTGTCATCACCGGCGGTGGCGCCGGCCTCGGGCGTGTGATGCGGGAGCAGTTTCTGGCTCAGGGCGATCACGTGCACGTCTGTGACATCGAGCTGGATGTCACGTCCGAGCAAACGGTCGGCGCTGGCCGGCTGCGTGGCACCGTCTGCAATATGGGCGATGCCAATGCTGTGTCGAAGTTGTTTGACGAAGTCGCCGCGTGGATGCCGCACGTCGACGTGCTGATCAACAACGTGGGCATTGCCGGCCCGCGAGCCACCCTTGAAGATGTTTCGGAACACGATTGGCTGGAGATCATCCAGGTGAACCTGTTCGGCGCCATCCGCTGCATGAAGCGGGTGCTGCCGGGCATGAAGCAAAGACGCAGCGGCGCCATCGTCAATGTATCGACGTCGTCGGTGGATACGCTGCCGGTGAATCGCTCGCCCTACAACACCAGCAAAGGCGCAATAGAGACACTGACGCTCAGCGTTGCCCGCGAAGTCGGACCGTTCGGCGTGAGATGCAATGTGCTCCGCCCGGGCATGATGGACAACGCCCGCATGCAGCGAGTGCTACAGCGGGTCGCCAATGATTCCGGCAAGTCCGTGGCGGAAGTACTACAGAATGAGCTGCAGTTCATCTCGATGCGAACCATGGTCTCCATGGATTCGGTGGCGGCGATGGCGCTCTATCTATGTTCGCCAGCCGCAGCTCAGGTCACCGGCCAGGTGATCGCCGTCGATGGCGGTGCGGAGTGGGAGAGTTGAACTAAAGGCGGCCACGGGGGCTGCTTCTAACAGAGCTTCATTGGTCAATTCACCGGGCTGACTCGCGAAGCCGATGCGGTGAGCCAAAAGAGGTAGACGAGACAACCCCGTCATCCCCCCAGTGCCACATGTGCTTAGCCTGGGGGCGCGGCGTTTCCATTGTCCGCGCCGAGTCGATGTGACATCGTCGCTCGATGCGCGATTTTCCCCTTCTGGTCATCAAGCTTCGCAAGCTACTGCGCAGTCGCGGGCGAACGCGCGACGATGCCGATGACCTGATCCAGGAAGCGTTCCTAAGAATGGAGCGCTATTGCCGGGAGCACGAGGTGCGCGAGCCCGAAGCTTTCCTGGTCCGTGCCGTGATCAATCTGTCGGTAGATGAGCGTCGTAGCGCTCATGCTCGGCATGCCGGGACGGCGCGCATCGAAACGCTGCCGCTAGTCGATCCGAATCCGTTGCCCGAAAAAGTGCTTGCCGCCGAGCAGCGAGTGCAACGGATGAAGCGTGGCTTGCAGATGCTGACACCTCGAGTGCGCGAGGTGTTCCTGATGAACCGACTCGACGGGTTCAGCTATCCCCAAATCGCGCAACGCCTGGGCATCACGGAAAGCGCGGTGGAAAAGCACATCGCCAAGGCCTCCCAGTTCATGTGGGAATGGATGCATCGACAGGAGGAGCGATGAGCGACGAGCGCGTGCCGGAACAAGAGCCATCGCGTGAGGTGGTCGCAGAGGCGGCAGCGTGGATCACACGTCTGCACGGCTCACGCCGCACGCCCGAGGTCGAAGCGGGATTTCGCGACTGGCTGGCAGCCGACGAGCAGCATGCTCGGACATTCGAAGGCATGACGGAGATCTGGGACATCGTGCCCAGTGTGTCGGCGCCGCCGGTGCCGAGAGTGCAGCGTTGGCAGCCACCTCGGCACTCGCTGCAGCGATTCGGCATGGCAGCTATGCTGATCGTGCTCGCTGGGTTGTCCTGGGCGAGCTATCACTGGTTACGGGCGCCTGCCTATGCAACCGCGATTGGCGAACAGCGCATCGTCAATCTCGATGATGGCTCGCGGGTTTCAATCAACTCTCGCACCCAGTTGTCGCTGGCCTATAGCGATGCTGAGCGTCGTGTGTTCCTCGATCAAGGAGAAGTGTTCTTCGAGGTAGCGCACGATGCCTCGCGTCCGTTCGTCGTAGTGGCCGGCGGCCGTGAGGTGACCGCAATCGGAACCTCCTTCGTGGTACGACACGAGGCCGGCGCCACCTCCGTGGTGCTGGTGGAAGGCAAGGTTGCAGTGGCCGAGCGTGACCAGAAAACGCAAGCGCCAGTGATGCTCGCAGCCGGTGAGCGCATTCGTTTCGATAGCGAGCATGCCAGCCCGGACATCGACCGGCCGGCCGTCGACACGGTTGCGTCGTGGCGTCGCGGCCAAGTGATGCTCGATGAAACGCTGCTGAGCGATGCCGTTGCCGAGATGAATCGCTACGACAAGAAACAGATCGTCATCGACGACGCTGGCATTGCCTCGTTGCCGGTGAGCGGCGTTTATCGCACCGGCGACAGCTTGGGCTTCGCGCGCATGGCGGCGAGGATGTATGGCATCGAGTGTTCCGAACGTGACGGCCGAATTCATTTGCATCGCTGAACCGCAACTGGCACTGGGGGATCGTTTCGCTGTCTCGTCTACCTCATGACAAGTACAACGACCAAACATGGGGTTGAATATGACGAGACGCAATCCGCGGCTGGCCCGGCTAGTGGCGCTTTATCTGTCGCTGGGCTCGATCGCGCCGGTGTCGGCGCAAGTCGCCAATACACACACGTTCGATCTGCCGCCGCAGTCGCTTGCTGAGGCGTTGCGTTCCATCGGCAACCAGACCGGTGTGAATGTGATGTTCGAGCCGCGGTTGGTGAAAGGCTTGAATGCGCCGGCGCTGCGTGCCACGGCCACTACGACTGAAGCCATCCAAACGTTGTTGAAGGGCACCCAGCTCAATGCTGTGCAGACGGCGCGCGACTCGATTCTGATCGAAGCGTCGGAGCGCAGTTCCGACACCATGCGCAATTTGGTCCGGCTGCGGCTTGCTCAGGCCAACGGTGCTGAAGCCGGCAGCGACGTTGCAGAGACCGCCAGCAAAGGTGTCGTGCCGCCGGCGACCGACGCAGGTTATCTCGGCGAGACGGTGACTGTGGTGGGCAGCTGGATTCGCACCAACGAAGATCCGGAAGCGGGCGTGCGGCCGGTGCAAGTGGTGACCGCCAAGGAGTTGAATCAATCCTCCGGCGATCATGTCGGCGACTTCCTGCGCAAGCTGCCGATCAACACCGGTTACTCCGACAACCCGATGAACGACGAGTACGGCGGCGGTAACAGCAGCATCAATCTGCGTGGCATCGGCTCGCAATACAGCCTGGCGCTGATAGACGGCCGCCGCTTCGCTGGTGAATCGATGACCGCCGACGTTGGCGCTTTACCTTCGGTCGCCATCGAAGGTCTGGACATCCTCACCGGCGGTGCCTCGGCGATCTACGGATCCGAGGCAGTGGCCGGTGTGTTGAACATGCGCTTGAAGAAGCACTTCGAGGGCGCGGAGTTTCACGCTTCTTACGGCGACTCGAGCCGTCGCGACGCGCAGACGACTCGA
>NZ_JAEUPY010000007.1 GCF_016790065.1 Steroidobacter sp. | reverse complement strand
AGGCAGACCGCCTCGGCACTGCCAGCCTGGTAGCCGGCCTGCTCGAAAAAGGCGCCGGCGCACGCGACGCGAATGCGTTCGCAGAGACCGTCGCTTCGGTGGGCGGCACCATCTCGACTGGCGCGAGCACCGAAAGCATTTCGGTCGGCGGCTCCTTCCTGGCCCGCGATCAGAAATTGATGGTCGAGTTGTTGGCCGATGTCCTGCAACGGCCGCGGCTGGAACAGGCGCAGTTCGAATCGCTGCGCGGCCGTTACATCGAATTCATTCGGGCCGCGAAAGATTCGGATCGCTCATCGCTCACGTCGATCTACGGCGGGGCGAGCTTGTTCGGGACGCATCCCTACGGCCGACCGGTGGGCGGTAGTGAAGCCAGTCTGGCAGCGATCAAGCATTCGGACGTGCAGCGCTATTACCAGGATCACGTCGGTGCCGACCGCGTCATCATCGCGATAGCCGGCGACTTCAAGACCGCGCAGATGAAGTCGCTACTGTCGCGAGCGTTTTCGAATTGGCGCAAGGCCGGCCAGCCGTTGCCGTCGGTGCCCAAGCCTGCCGACGTGACTGGCCGTCGTGTGCTGCTGGTGGACGCGCCCGACGCAGTGCAGTCGTATTTCTGGGCCGGTGACATCAGCGTCGCCAAGAGCGATCCGCGACGCGCCTCGCTCGATATCGTGAACACACTGTTCGGCGGCCGGTTCACTTCGATGTTGAATACCGAGCTGCGGATTCGCAGCGGCTTGAGCTACGGCGCGAGTTCGCGCTTCGACCGCATGGCCGACGGCGGCAGCTGGGAGTTCGGTTCGTTTACGCGTACCGAAAAGACCATCGAAGCCATCGACCTGGCTTTCGCCACGCTCGACAAGCTGCATCAAAACACGCTCGATGCTGCGCAGTTGGAATCCGCCAAGAGCTATGTGCTGGGCCAGTACCCGCTGGCACTCGAAACCGCTTCGCAGTGGGCGTTTCAATTGGCCACGCTGGAGTTCTACGGACTGGATCGCAGCTACATCGACGGCTACGGCACCGCTCTGTCGGCGGTGTCTACCGCCGACGCGCAACGCATCGTCAGCGACGCGATTCCGCCCAGCCAGAAAATGGTGTTGGTGGTGATCGGCAAGGCCGACGCCATCCGCGATGAGTTGCGCAAGTACGGGCCGCTCACCGAAGTGAAGTTGTCGGATCCGCAGTTCCAAGCGCGGCAATGAGCATTCGCCTGGTCGTATTCGACTTCGATGGCGTACTGATCGACTTCGACCCGCAACTGCGCTCGAGTTACCTGGAGCGCCTGACCGGCAAACGCGGCGAGGACATCCATGCCGCGACCTGGGGCTCCGAGTTCGAACGTGACGCCGAGCGCGGCGCCTACACCACCGGCGACGCTTACCTCGCAGCGTTCAATGAACGGTTGGGATTCGAGCTGTCGCGCGCGCAGTGGATAGAGGCACGGCGAGCTGCCATGCGGTTGCGGCCGGACATGGTGGAGTACGCTCGTTCACTGAGCGAGCGCGTGCCGCTGGCGCTGCTGACTAACAACGGTGCGCTGTTGCGCGAAGCTCTACCGGAATTGGTGCCGGAAGTGTGTGCCGTGTTCACCAAGAATTTGCACGCCAGCTACGAGTTCCGGGCACGCAAACCGGACGTTGCGGTCTTCACCCGGTTGCTAAAGCATTGCTTAGTGCCGGCACACCAAGCAGTATTCATCGACGACGATCGTCAATTCATACAAGGCGCGATATCCGCCGGAATGCATGGCATTCATTTCCAAAGCTTGCCGACACTGCGTGCAACGCTGGAGCCGCTGCTCGCGACTGGCGCGTAACCGCGTTCCTGATTGGGATAATTCGGCAGCGTCATCGCGAGCCGGGCGCATGTCGGCACTGTTTCTATATACAGCCCCAGGGGGCGACGCTATGATCCTCGCCCCTCCCCGGATCTGATTCACCACACGGACGTCCCCAATGCAGATCTCACCTCGCCTATGAGCGAATGGCCCCACGCATCGATTCGCGCCGCGTTACTGCAATACATCCGCAGTCATGCGATGAAGCAGCCCAATTGGCGCTGCACGCAGCTCGAGGTGTTGCACGATCCGTTGGCGCGCGTGGTGCAACTGGAGCCCGACGAACTGTGCGTGGTCAGTTGTTTCATCGACGGTCAGCGTTGGTATGTGATGACCACCACGCGCATCTTCGGCATCTATCGCGGCTCGCGCTTCGAGTTCTCGCCGCTGCAAATCCGCAAATGCACTTGGGGCGACTTCAAGCAGGAAGGGGTGCTGCAAATCGAAGTCGCCGAAATGCTGTTGCTGGACGGCCAGAAAATTACGCTGGCCTACGAGGCCGGCTTCGCCGCCATCGCGCCGATTTATTACGAACGCTTCTGGCACACGCGCTACCCGTCGCTGGAACGAGGGGCGGACTGAGTTGCGCGTAGACCTGTCGGGGGTCGGTTTTCAGCTCCCCATGAGTGTGAAGCTTGTCACATAGATAAAAGTTCGTGGCTCGACCGCCGTCGCCGAACGCGGCAAAAGGTCTGGGTAAATCCGCGGGAAAACGCGCCTCGACGCGGCTAGTGACGCAAAATCCTGACAATTTTTCCGACATGGACAAACCGCGAAAGGCGACTAGACTCGC
>NZ_JAEUPY010000005.1 GCF_016790065.1 Steroidobacter sp. | reverse complement strand
GCCGTTCGTTCGGACAATACGGCCCGCTTGCATGCAACGATGGAATTCGGTCGCCAGATCCGCGAAGCCGCACTCATCTCTCTGCCGGTGGCCGGAGGCGCAGCGCGGGTAGTCGCGCGAGGCACGTTCGGCGGCAAGCCGCATTTCGCACACGAGGCCGATACGGCCTATCTTCATACCGGCGCCGGCTTGTCAGCCGTGCAGCTCACAACGGGGGAAATCAAAGCATTCAGTGACGTTCGCGGCCCCGCCTGGTATTTCATGGAGGGGCCGACCGCTGTGGATGAGAGTCGGCTGAGTCCTGATGGGAAATGGTTGTTGGTCGGCATCGCTCAGCAGCTGCATCTACTGGCGGCGCCACCGCCGGGCCAAACCATCGATCTTTCCCAGCCCGGGCTGCAGCATCGACGCATCACCGACGTCGGCGCGGACTTCTTCGAATGGGCCGATGCTGGCAAGACCATCACTTGGGCGGTGGGCTCGACGTTTTATCGTCGGCCGCTCTCCGACATCAAACTAAATGACGTCGCGCAGCCGAGCTGGAATGCTGACGTTCCGAGCCGGCCCCGAACTGCCGCATTCAAGGCCGTCGTGGAAATTCCGCGCGACGATCCCCGAGGTACGCTGCTCTTGCGTAGTGCGCGAACCATCACGATGCACGGCGATGAGATCATCGAAGACGCCGACATCCTGGTTCGCGACGGACGGTTTGCTGCCGTTGGCTCGCGCGGCTCATTTCCTATCCCCGCCGATACGACCGTGCTGGAGATGAGCGGCAAGATCATCGTTCCCGGCTTCATCGACATTCACGATCACGTCGCGGACATTCGCAGGGATGTGCTGTCGATGGACGTGTGGGGTTTGCGTGCGCGGCTGGCGTATGGAATCACGACAGCCTTCGATCCGTCGTCGCTCAGCATCGACATGTTCGCTTATCAGGATTTGGTTGACGCCGGTGTCATCACCGGTTCCAGAGTGCGTACCACGGGCATGGCGATGTTCTCATTCAATCGCCTTGCTTCCTTGACAGACGCGCGTGCACTGCTGGCTCGTCACCGCGATCATTATCGTACGGTCAATGTGAAGCAATATCTCATCGGCAATCGTACGCAGCGTCAGTGGCTGGCGCAGGCCGCGGCGGAGATGGGTGTCATGCCGACCACCGAAGGTTCGCTGGCGTTGAAACTCGATCTGAGCCAGATCATGGACGGCTTCGCCGGCAACGAGCATGCGTTGCCCACGGCACTGTATCGCGACGTGATCGAACTGGTCGCGCGCAGTCGGACGTCTTACGACGGGACGTTGCAAATCAAGAACGGCGGCGAGGGCGGGCAGGACAACTTTGTGATTCGCGACCGTCCGGCCGTCGATCCCAAATTCACGCGCACGCGACCTTATTACATCGTTGCCCAGTCTGCATTGACGCGGCCGTGGAGCGAGCCGGCGACGCTAATCTATCCGCGACTGGGCAACGACGCGGCACGCATCCAACGCGCAGGCGGCATCATTGGCATGGGAGCGCATGGAGAGATTCCGGGGCCTGGTTTGCATTGGGAGCTGGAAGCCCACGTCCAAGGTGGGATGACCCCGATGGAGGCGCTGCGCGCGGCTACGATTGGATCCGCCGAGGCAATTGGTCGCCGACGCGATCTTGGCAGCATCGAGGCTGGCAAACTCGCCGACCTCGTGATTCTTGACGCCGATCCGAGCCGCGACATTCGCCAGTCGAAGTCGATCCATCGAGTGCTGAAGGGCGGCCGCCTGTATGACGGCGAGTCGCTCGATGAACTGTGGCCGCGCCGTCGCTCGCAACCACCGCCATGGTTCGCCGCC
>NZ_JAEUPY010000926.1 GCF_016790065.1 Steroidobacter sp. | reverse complement strand
ATCGGCCGGCGCGACCGGCTTCGGCGTACGCCTGTTGAACCGCTTCATCGCCGACAACTACGAGCCGGTCGCAAACCAGTAACATAACCGGACTGAATCGCCAGATGCGGAAATCGGCTGTTTGTCAGCCGTTGTTACAATTACTATTCGTCGAGGATCGTAGCCAGCGCACAGGTTGTGCCCAGAAAAAAGGTGCTGCCGTGACATTGACTCAACTGCGATATCTGGTCGCCATTGCCGATTGTGACCTCAATGTGACCGCGGCCGCCGCGCGCGTCTACGCCACTCAATCGGGTGTATCGAAACAAATCAAGCAGCTCGAAGGCGAGCTCGGCTATCCCCTTTTCATCCGCATCGGCAAGTGCCTCGACCGCGTGACCACCGCTGGCGACGCCGTCATTCGCCACGCGCGCACGATTCTCGCTCGCGTCGCTGACATCCGCTGTTTGGAATTGGAATGCAACGGCGACGATAGCGATGGCCCGCCCTTGCGTTGCCCTCGCGCTCGCGCAGCCAAGCCGTCGACCGACGAGTTGGTCAGTCCCTAGTCAAGCTGACGCTTTAGCCGACAACACCTCGGCCACGCACGCAATCAGCTCCGTCTGTCTAAACGGCTTGGCCAAGCGCGGCAGCCCACCGGCCTGAACCTCAGTGAGCGATGCAAAGCCCGTGATCATCAGCACGGGCAGCGCCGGGTGCTGTGCTCTAAGGACTTCAGCAAGCTCGACCCCGTTCATCTCGGGCATGGCGAAGTCAGTGATCAACAGATCGATCTTCAGCCCGTCATGAAACGTGGCGATGGCTTCGCCCGGTGTCGCAGCTTCGATGACGTTGTAACCGGCATCCGCCAGCATCGTCGAAGTGCCCATGCGCACCAGCGCCTCATCGTCGACTAGCAAGATGGTTTCGACGGCGTCGATCTTGGCGTCCGCGGCCGGTGCTTCGGCGGGCAGCGATGGCGCATCGTGCTTGGTGGTCGGCAGCCACAACGACGCCTTGGTGCCCCGCCCCGGTGAGCTTTCGAGCATGAAGTCGCCGCCCAACTGCGCCGACAGGCCATGCACCATGGAAAGACCGAGGCCGGTGCCCTGCCCCACCTCCTTGGTGGTGAAGAACGGCTCGATGGCACGACTCAAGGTCGCCTCATCCATCCCCGCACCGGAATCCTGCACGTCGATGCGAACGTAGCGACCCGGCGCCAGGCGTCTCGAATCTGTAATCGTCTCTTGATACGCAGCGACCACCAGCGTGCCACCGTGGCTCATCGCGTCGCGAGCGTTGACCGCTAGATTCAACAGCGCCAGCTCGAGTTGATTCGGATCGACGTTCGCCGAACGCATGGCGGCCTCGACCTGTAACGAGAACTGGATGTGAGGTCCTAGCGTTCGCGTGAGCAGATCGCGAATGCCACCCAACAGCGCACCGATGTCCACGGGCTGAGTCTGCAAGTGTTGCCGGCGAGAGAATGCCAGCAGGCGCTGAATGAGAATCTTGGCTCGATCCGCCGCCTGCAGAGCTGCATCCGTAAGCCGCCGTGCGCGCAGATCGCTGCTGTACTGTCGCGAAAGAATATCGAGCGCGCCGACGATGGGAGTGAGCAGATTGTTGAAGTCGTGCGCCACGCCGCCCGTCAGTTGCCCCAATGTTTCCATCTTCTGACTCTGGCGCAGAGCGTCCCGCGCCTCCGCCAGTTGCGCCTGATCGACGATGCGCTGAGTGACATCGTAGACAAACTGATAAGCACCGATCAGCCGGCCTTCCTTGTCCCGCAGCGAGTTGTACTTCATCTCATAGAAGCGGCGGCGCACGGCAGGATCGCCGAACTCGCTGATCTCGGTAAACTCTTCGCCCGCCAAGGCGCGCGACCAAATGGCACGCACCGCTTCCTGGTGGTCCGGCTTGTCCGCCAACACCTCGAGCATGCTATCGCCGACCTTGGGCCGGACGCCGTAGATGCGTTCGAATTCATCGGCGGAGGCGCGATTGATGGCGAGCCAGCGAAACTCGCGATCGACGATTTGTACGAATGCGTCCGTGCCCTCGACCACGTCCGCGAACAACTTCTGTTCGGCTTTCATGTCGACGACTTGCCGCTCCAGAACCTGATTCCACGAGCGCAGTTTTTCTTCCCACTCGCGGCGCTCCTGAATGTCGATCACCGATCCGATATAGCCGAGGAACTCCCCTGCCGGACCGAGTCGCGGCTGAGCCGCGTCCAACGCCCAAGCATAAGAGCCGTCGGCACGCCGCAAGCGGTACTCGATACGAAAAGCTTTGTGGCCCGCCAGCGCATCCCGAAAGATCTGCTCGGCCATGGGCGCATCGTCGGAATGCACGGCATTCAACCAGCCGAAGCCGAGCGCAACCTCCGGCGCCTGGCCAGTGAACTCGTACCATGATCTGGAAAGATACGAGCAGGAGCCATCGACCTCCGTCACCCAGACCATCACCGGCGCGCTGTCCGCCATGCTCCGGAACCGCGACTCGCTTTCCCGTAAGCGCAGGTCCGTGGCCTTTCGGTCGCTGATATCTTGAATCAGTGCGTAGTAGCCGCGAACCCGATGGGTGTCATCGCGATCGGGCAAGAAGTCGATTTGAACGTCACGCGTGCCGCCGCTTCGATACGGCACCTTCACTTCCGCACTCAGCTTCTCGCCACTCAAGGCACGATCGATCATTGGCTTCAATTTCTCGAACGCCGCCGCGCCGAGCACCTCCGCCAGCGTGCGACCAATCGCCTGCTGCGAGGGAATCCCGAACCACTCTTCATATCTCGCGTTACAGAAGCGGTAACGATAGTCGGCATCGACATAGCTGATGAGCGCCGGCAACGCGTCACTCATCAGCCTCAGCTGCGCCTCGCTGGCGCGCAGCCGCTGTTCGGCATCCTTGCGATCGGTGATATCTCTAAAGTTGACCGCCAACCCTCGCTGATGCGGATAGGCATGAATCTCCACCCACTTGGTGGATACCGGCGACAATAGTTCGAACGAGACACTGATGTTGTCCCGAACGGCACGCTCAAACTCCTGGCGACCAAAGGAGTCCCGGGTCGGTGGCAACGCGTCCCACAGCGTCTTGCCGATGAACTCGGCGCGAGTCAGACGAAAATAGTCGAGCGCCCTTTGATTCGCATACGTCACTCGCCACTCACTATCGAGTGCATAGAAGGCATCGGTGACACTCTCCAGTAACGCTGCGCGCTCCTGGACCGCCCGCAGATCCGCCTTCGCCTGCTCTTCCCTGCGCACGATGTCGGAACGCAGCTTGGTATTTCTGAGCATGCCGCGGATCCGAACGCGCAGCTCGTCTTCGGTGTAGGGCTTACCGAGATAGGCGTCCGCGCCCAGCTCGAAACCATCCTGCAGATCCTCGGCGGCCTTGCCTGAGATCATCAGGATGGGAATCGACGCGGTTCGCGGCGAGCTGTGCAGGGCTCGGACCAGCTCCACACCATCCATCCCGGGCATGACGATGTCGGTGACGATGATGTCCGGCCGATGCCGGAGGATGGCTTTGAGGGCGTCCTGGCCATTGGCCGCACCCTCGATGGAAAACTCGTCGGTGAGCGCGTCGACCAGGTGCTCACGCAGGACCGCCTCGTCTTCGACGAACAGCACGCGAGGTTTTGCTTCGACGGCCGGTGTGTTCACGCTGTCACATGAACCCGGCACGGATTAAGAAGTTCCAAGCGCGCCGGGGACTGCACAATAGCAGCCCCCGGCGCATCGATCACCCTAAACCATTCGGCTAGAACCGGGTGCTCAGCCGGACCGAGTAATACCGACCCGATCGAATTGATAACCCAACGACAGCTCGGTGGAAATGTACGCCCCCAGACGCCGCTTCACCGTGCTGCCGGTATTCTCGACGCCACTGAGGCCATTGGTGCCGACCGACGCGCTCCAGCGATCCAACGACCATTGCAGGTTGGCGCTGGCCTTCAACTTCGGATAGACGGCCATGAAGTCTCGCACCTTGCCGAGATAGCTCACGGGGTCGCTGCCGGGCATATCGTTGCCGATCTGACGACCCGGTCTACAGATGCTTGTCAAGAAACGCGAGATACGCCTCAGAGGCCGTGATCGTGTTTTCTCGCTTGGTGAAGCCATGCCCCTCGTCAGGGAACAAAACGTACTCCACCGGCACACCATTCGCTTTCACAG
>NZ_JAEUPY010000912.1 GCF_016790065.1 Steroidobacter sp. | reverse complement strand
GCGAGTGAAGGTGCGCTCGCGTGGGTCAGCGAAGCGTGGCGCGATGGCGGCCGTGTGCACGGCGATGGCTATCTCTACAAAGTCGGTGAGAGTCCCAAGCTGCCGGGTGTCGAAATGGCCGCCGAGGACTATCGCAAGCTGGCACGCTTCGCCAAGACTGATACACCGCCGACGCTCGAGATCCTGAGTCGCGTGCGATATCACGATGACGATACGAAGGCTTACAACATCATTGCGGATCTGCCGGGCCGAGATCGTAAGGCTGGCTATGTGATGGCTGGAGCGCACCTCGACAGCTGGGTGGCATCGGATGGGGCGCAGGACAATGCCGCTGGCAGCGTCGTAGTGATGGAAGCTGCGCGCATCCTGAAGAAGCTGCAGCTCAAGCCCAAACGGACCATCCGCTTCGTGCTGTGGAATGGCGAAGAGCAGGGCATGCTCGGCTCGAAGGACTACGTCGAGAAGCATTTCGCGACCCGCGCGCCGTTGGCTGATCCAGAGCAAGCCAACATTGAACCGTTCTACACCTGGCGTCTGCGATATCCGGTTACGAAATCGCAGGGCTATGGCGACCTCGCGGGTTACTTCAACCTTGATAACGGTTCGGGAAAAGTGCGCGGTATTTACGCCGAAGGTAACTTCGCCGCCGTGCCCATCTTCAAAGAATGGCTGGCGCCGTTTGCGAGCATGGGCGCGACGCAGGTCGCGGTGAAGCGTACCGGCGGCACCGATCACGTCTTCATGCAAGACATCGGCTTGCCGGGCTTCCAGTTCATTCAAGATCCGCTGGACTACAGCAGCCGCACTCATCACAGCGATGTGGATAGCTACGATCATTTGAAAATGCCTGACTTGAAACAGGCCACCGTGATTCTGGCGTCGATGCTGTTGATGGCGGCCGAGCGCGATGAGCCGTTGCCGCGCCTGCCGGTGCCAAACGCTCCGCAGGCGACCGATCCGTTCGAGTATCGCGACGAGGGGAGTTGAGCATGCGTTGGCGTGGCTGGATCGGCGGACTCGCGGTGCTTTTCTGCGGGGCCGTGTTGGCCAGCAGCGATCCCGCTAAGAACATCGACGCGTTGCTGGCGAAAGAAGCGTCGCGAGATCGACCCGGGCTGGCCGTCGGCGTGTATCGCCAAGGCAAGGTCGTTTATTCGCGTGCGTTCGGCATGGCGGATCTCGAGCAAGATCGCGCGCTCACGCCGGCCAGTCAGTTCAACGTCGCCAGTGTTTCCAAACACTTCACGGCGTTCGCGGTGTTGCTGCTGGTCCAGGGCGGCAAGCTCGGTCTCGATGACGACATCCGCCGCTACTTGCCCTACGTGCCGGACTTTGGCGCCAAGATCAGCGTGCGTCATTTGATCTGGCACACCAGCGGCCTGCGCGAAGAGGGCAACCTGTTCATCATGGCAGGGCGTGCCAAGGAAGATTATCGCCGGCAGCAGCAGGTGTTGAATCTGGTGGAGGCGCAGCGCGCATTGAACTTTGCGCCTGGTAGCGATCATCTCTACTGCAATACCAATTACATTCTGTTGGCCGAGTTGGTGAAGGCTGTGTCCGGCCAGTCGTTTCGTGAGTTCACCAGCGAGCGCATCTTCAAGCCGCTGGGCATGACGCGCAGTTTCTTTCGCGACGACATGCATGAGTTGGTGCCAGGCAAGGCGAACTCATATAAGCAAGACGCGGCCAAGGGCCGTTGGCTGCTGTCGCTCGACAATCACGACCTGCTGGGCTCGATCGATCTGTTCACCACGGCTGAGGATCTGTTGCTGTGGGCGAAGAACCTTGCGCATCCCGTGGTGGGTAGTCCGGAGCTGATCAAACAGTTCGTGCAGATGGGCGCGATCGATGACGGTACGCCCTTGGAGTACGGCTACGGTTTGACGCCGATGAGCTATGCGGGCCACGCCGGCGTAGCGCATGGCGGCTCGCAAGCCGAGTTTCGTAGCGACTTCAATTTCTTTCCCGCTGAGGATTTTGCGGTCGTGGTGTTGCGTAACTCGGTGGGCGAGATGGCGTCCATCGTCGACGCGATCGTGCGGGAATACTTGGGCGATGCCGGTGGTAAGCCGCTGGTGCCACCGCGTGCGCCAATCTCGGTCTCGAAACGAAATGCGTTGGTCGGTGACTACCTCACTGAGTTCGGGCCGTTGCTATCGTTGCGGGTGGAAGGCGATGGCATTACGTCGCGCGCTGGCGCTTCGCCGGAGCGATTGGTGACTCGCGCCGACGGTACTTTCGACACCGGCGACGATCTGCGGGCTTTCAATAATTACTACCAGCCGGTTTGGGATCGCGGCGGTCGCGTAACCGAGATCCGTGGGCTGAGCGGCAGTGGTCGACGGGAAGTCACGTATCGTCGCGTGACGGTGGCGTTGCCCTCAGTCAATGACTTGCAGGAGCTGTCCGGTTCCTATCGCAGCTCCGAGTTGGACACGACGTATCGTCTGGCGGTTCGCGACGGCGCATTGACGATCAGCTCGCTATGGCTGACCGAGCCGGTAGTGTTGCGACCGACAGTGCGCGATCAATTCGAATCGAGCGCGTGGTGGTTACGGAGCTTGGTGTTCCAGCGGGACAGTGCGGGTAAACCGACTGGCTTTGTCATTCACGCGGGTCGGGTCCGAAACGTCCAATTTCAGCTAGCGCCCTGAGTCAGCGCGCCCGGATCACAAACGCGCTGTCGGTGGTTTGCACGCTCAAGTCATCGAGCCGGCCCAGAAACAACATCAGTGAGTCCGGATCGTCGGCATTGAACGTGCCGGACAGCAGCTTGGCCTGTGCGGCGGAGTCTTCCACAACGATGTGACGCTGGTTGTAACGATTGAACTCAGCAGCGACGGCTTCCAGTCGCTCGCCACTGAACACCAGCTTGCGCTGCCGCCAACTCACCGCGGCGGCCACATCCTCGTTACTCTTCTTGATCATGGGCCGCCCCGCCGCGATGCTGGCTTTCTCGCCGGCATCGAGTAACTGCGGAGCCGCACCGGGTTGTGGCTCGACCTCGCGCTCCAAAATCTTCACGCGACCTTCGAGCACGGCTACGCGTGTCTGCTCACCAGTGCGATAAACATTGAACTGCGTGCCCACCGCTTGAACCACGGTGTCACCGGACTGAACCCGGAAGGGGCGAGCGGTGTCGCGTTGGACGCTGAAGAAAGCTTCGCCTTCCAACAGCCGCACATCACGATATCGGTGCGTGAACCGGATCTGCACGCGAGTGTGAGTATTCAATTGCAGTAGCGAGCCATCGGGCAGCGGCAGCGTGCGCTGTTCGCCGACGGCGGTGACATAGGTCGGCCCGGTGTAGGCACGCCAACCCATCCATGCGCTGGCGACGAACGCCATCACTGCGAAGCTGGCCGCGACACCCCAAAGCGCGCCTTTCGATAGTCGTCGCTCAGCAGGCGCGGGGGCCACTGCGACAGGCTCCGGCCGGCTGGTTGGCAGCGGGACGACGTTGGTGTCGGTGCCGCTCGCGAGTACTTCGGCGGTGAGCGCATCGAGATCGGTCGAGTCGCTAGCGGCTGCGTCGCGGATGTCCTGCCACAGCGTCTGAGTCAGCAGGTATTCGTTGACGTGCTGCGGTGAGCTCTTCAGCCATTGCATGAACTCGGCTTGCTTTTCCGGCGGCGCGCCGGGCAGGTCGCAAACCCACTGCGCCGCCTGCTGGCGTAACTGGCGCTCGCGATCGTCGCGGGGCGTATTCATGGTTGTCGATCCTTCGAGACTTCGTCCCTGAGGTTGGCAATGGCGCGGAACAGATGGACGCGCACAGTGCTGGCCGAGATGCCGAGCTTCTCGGCGATCTGGTCGTTGGAAAGTTCTTCGCGAGTGGTGAGTAGCAACACCAGCCGTTGCATCGGCGGCAGATGTTCGATCAACACGCTGCAGCGCTCGCGTAACAGCTGCTGTTCATGAGCCTCTTCCGGACGCGTGCCGGGGTCGGGCAGATGCTCGGCTGCGGCCGTCGCAGTGGTCGAGTCGAACGTGACCACGCCGCGATTCTGGTGCAAGCGAAACTCGTACAGCACGTGCAACGCCACCTGAAAGAGATACGCCGCCGGGGACTTCACCTGCTTCGGGTCGGTGAAACGCAGCAGCCGCAAGTAGACCTCTTGTGCCAGATCTTCCACGTCCTGCGCATGCCGCAAGCGTCGCCGCAGATAACGATGCAAGCCAGCTCGCAGCGTTTCGAACGCGCGCTGGGTGGCACCGGCATCGCCCATAGCGTCCGGTGTGGCGCCGTCATCCCTATCGGCTGTCGCCTCCGGGGCAGGCCCGGGCGGCAAGTTGCGATTGTTTGGGCTCACTTAAGATAGAAGACTGGTGCCGAGGACTTTTTGTTTACCCGTGTAAACAGGCCGGTGCAGATCCCAGTCTGTATTGTTACCGGACCCCGAGGGTCGCTGGCAAACGACCGGTGCGTCCGCCACTAGATAAACTGGGGAGCGAGCCTGATGCGACGTCGTAATGCCTTGTTGTTAGCCGGAATGTTGATGTTGAACCCGGTGGTGTACGCGCACGGCACGGAGCCGGCAGTCAAGCTCGACATCCAGGCGCAGCCCATCGGCGATGCGCTCAACGAGTTCGCGCGCCAGGCGGGTATCCAGGTGATTCTGCAGACCCAAGATGGTGCAGGCATCGTGTCGCCGCGGCTGGTCGGCGAGTATCAGCCGCGTGCCGCGCTGGAGAAGCTGCTGGCCAATAGCGGCCTCGAGTTCGAGTACCTCAACGGCAACACGATCGCGGTCCGCAAGCCCGCAACGGCGAAAACCTCGTCGAGCGTCGAAGATCCGGTGATGGTGGAGGAGATCGTGGTGACGGCGACCAAGCGCGCCGAAAGCATCCAGACGGTGCCGATCAGCATCACCGCCATCGGTAACGAAGAAATCTCCAAGCGTGGTTTGAAGGGCATGGCCGACTATCTCGGCTCGGTGCCCGGTGTCAGCTATATCGAAACTCGTGCGTCGGCCAATGCGATCGTGATTCGTGGCATCGAGACGTCGCCGGAAACTCAAAACTTCGGCGCCGGTACCACGGTCGCCACTTATTTCGGCGAGACGCCGATCACCAACTCGGCCGGGTTGCTCGGCGGTAGCGGTGTGGATATCAAACTCGTCGACATCGAACGTGTCGAGATCCTGCGCGGTCCGCAAGGCACGTCGTTCGGCGACTCTTCGCTCGGCGGCGCAGTGCGGACGATTCCGGTCGCGCCGGTGCTGAATCGTTTTGAAGGCAAGGTCGGCGCTAGCTATTCGGACACCAGCGGCGACGGCGGCGGCAACACCATGTATCAAGGCATTCTCAATGTGCCGCTGGTCGACGATCGCCTCGCGCTGCGCGTGGTCGGTTACAAATACGAGAACAGCGGCTACTACAAGAATGTCTCTGGATCGAATGCGCAGATGCAGGCCTATGCGACGTTGCTCGGTCCGCAGGCCTTGGCCCTCGCGACCAACGTGAATGATCGCGGCGGCGATGAGCAGACCGGCGGCCGCATCGCGCTCGGTTGGCAAGTGACCGAAGACCTGGCGCTGACGCTGACTCATTTGCGTCAGAAATCAGAACAGCATGGCTTCAGTTCGTCGCAAGGCTACGATGACGGCTACGGCTACATCCGCTTTCGCATCAGCCCGGACCACGCGTTTCGCGGCAGTGTCGATCACGTGTTCTATAACCAAGTCGACATCAGCAACTTGCTGCTCGACTATGACCTGAGCTGGGCCAACGCGGTCACGTCGGTATCGTGGACCGATTCGACAACTCAGTACAGCAACGGATCTTCCTACAACTCTTACTACGACGTTGTGGCCACCAGCCCTTACAAGGCGCTGTCCGCTGAAGTGCGGTTGGCCACCAAACTGGAAGGGCCGCTGCAATTTCTGGCGGGCGTGTTTCATGAGAAGTCCAACGGCAAGTCGGTGGAGACTTACGGCACGTTGCTCGATCCAGCAAGCAATCCTCGCGGCAACGGCGTCGACGACATTCTCGGTATCTACGACAACGATCGGGATCTGAAACAGGATGCCATCTTCGCCGAGGTCACTTACGACCTCACCGATCAGTTCAAGCTCACCGTCGGCGGGCG
>NZ_JAEUPY010000458.1 GCF_016790065.1 Steroidobacter sp. | reverse complement strand
TACTCGCTGGATTGCACCACGAGTACTCGTTGGCGCGCGCGTGAACAAGATCGACTCGGCCAAGAGCGTTCCGGCTGAGATAGTTGCGGACTACAGCGGGTGATGCGTTGCCTGGTAGGCCCTCGAAGGCGAATCATCTGTTGCGATACTTCCGCGTGCTGTTCAGCTGGGGCATGCGGCACGGTCACTGCAAGACCAATCCAGCGGAGGGTGCTAAGCAGGTCAAAGAGCGCAAGCGCCACGGCATGCCGGAACTCGACACCTATGAAGCCGTCTTGAAGTTCGCTCGCGAGCGCGGCTCACGACTGGCGCATACAAAGGGCAGCTCGCCGCCGTATCTGTGGCCGCTGCTGGAGATCAAGTACCTGTGCCGGATGCGCAGTATCGAAGTGGTCCGACTCACCGAAGCTCACGCAAGTGACTCGGGTCTCTATATCTCGCGCGCCAAAGGCAGCAACGACAACATCGTGAAGTGGACGCCGCGACTCAAGGCCGCGTGGGAAGCGGCACTCGCGGTGAAAGCCAAGACGCTCGCGCGTCGCACCAATCGTCGCCGGCCGATTCCAATCCGGCCCGAGCAGCGCTTCATCTTCATAAGCGAGTCAGGCACGCCGTTGACGCGCGCCGGCCTCGACAACGCCTGGCAGGATTTGATTCACGCGGCGATGGACGCCGAGGTCATCGCCCGCGAGCAGCGCTTCACGCTCCATGGTCTGAAGCACCGCGGTGTTACTGACACCAAAGGCAAGCGAGCCGACAAGAAGGAGGCGAGCGGTCACAAGACCGAGGCGATGCTCGATCTCTACGACCACGAGGTCGCACTTGTTGACCCTGCCATGTCCGGCGAAGCCGGCGGCCCCTCTTAGGAACGGGTACGCCATCATGGGTAACAATCCTCCAGGGGAGAAGCGTAGGCAAAGTGAGGAACTCACCAAGCAGGCGCTCGCCGATGTGTTGCGCGCTCGCTTCGTCGAGCGTCGGTTCCGTCAGACGGTCGTCGCGCCCAGCGCGGGCATCAGTCGAACCCATCTTCAGTCGCTGCTCCGTGCGGACAAGAAGGTTTCGCTCACCGTTTTCTTGGAGTTAAGCGTGGCGCTGGGCTTTGATGATGCCTGTCAGCTTCTTCGATGCGTTCTTGATCGCCGTGACCAGCTAGAACACAACGACGCCCGCCGAGTGTCGGTGGGCAACGTGCGAGAAGAGATTGACACGTACTTTCGCCACTTGCCGGCATTGCTCCAGCAGCAGGGAAAGTTCGCGCTCATTAAGGGGAAGGACGTCGCAGGGATTTTCGACTCGTATCGGGATGCGCTGACGGCGGGCTACCAGCGTTTCAAGTTGACCCCCTTTCTGGTCAAGCAGATCGCCGCAGTGGAGCGGGTTGGCATCCTTCCGCGAATTCCGCGCTGAGCGATGGATCGCGGTACGCGCGGCGTTCGCGCATCAAGCCTTGGTGTTTCGCCGCAAAATCGGCAGGTGAGCGTCAATCCGAGGAGTCGAAGGCTGGCTCGGAGCGTCGGCGTTTGTTGCAGTCACCGCGCCACGCGGGCCGATTTGTATAGAGGATTTATAGAGGGCGGAGATGTATAGAGAGTTTTATAGAGGCGGAAACTTCGTAGTCGCCTCGATTCTCTAAGTCGCGGATTTGACACCAGGAAAATGGTGGGCCGTATAGGACTCGAACCTATAACCAACTGATTAAGAGTCAGCTGCTCTACCAATTGAGCTAACAGCCCACGATATCCGTTAATCGTGTCGGCAGCCGGAAGAACACCGGTGCCTATAGAATTTGGGGTGGACGATGGGGCTCGAACCCACGACGACCGGAATCACAATCCGGGGCTCTACCAACTGAGCTACGTCCACCATTGTCCAATCCGCCACATCGCTGTGGCACCGCCCGGCGGGCCATCTAGGGTCCGTCCGTTGCGGGGCGCAGAGTATATACGAACTCTCCGCCAACACTAGAAGTTCGAGCGTTTTTTCCAGCCGCATCAATGGCGCGCCCGGCAGGACTCGAACCTGCGACCACCGGCTTAGAAGGCCGGTGCTCTATCCAGCTGAGCTACGGGCGCGTCGCGTCAGGCTTTTTAACCCACCGCGCGCCGAGCCCCAAGAAGCCAGCGGGAAGGTTGTGGTCGGAGCAGCAGGATTCGAACCTGCGACCCTCTGGTCCCAAACCAGATGCGCTACCAGACTGCGCCATGCTCCGACGGGACGCGCATGTTACCAGCTTGGCGTCAGGCCGCTACTGAAAGTGTCATTTTTAGTCTAACTAAATGATTTTCAAAAGGATGAAGCCGCCGCGCCTGGGGCGCCGTTGGCTTCTGCGGAGGGCAGGGCGCGCATCGGCCTGTGTCGAGGTGGAGCAGCTGACTCTTAATCCGTTGGTTATAGGCCCTCTGCGATGGGGCTGTGCGTGGCAAGAAATTGCTCGGCGCTCGCAAAGATCTGCGTTCGCATCGCGGCCGAGCTACGCAACTTCCTGCTTCCGGGATTTGTGAAATGCATGTCGAGGCGATCTGCCTCGATGACGTAATTTGCGCGTCACTTGCATAATGCGGCGCGCGCCGTTCAAGGATTCTCACCATGAAATCTCAGCACTTCGGTATGTATGTGGCCACCTGCGTGATGGCGGTGGCGCTAACCGGCTGCGCTCGCGAAGAAGCGGCCCCTTCATCGGCCAATGCATCGGCCAGTGCCTCCGATCAGTCGGCGGTAGAGAAGGCGGCTGAACTCGAAGCGCGCGAACAGGAGCTCGCGCAGCGTGAGGCTGAGGTCGCGGCCAAGGAAGCGGAGCAAGAGACGCTACGCCGCGCCGAGGCGGAAGCGGCTGAACGAGAAGCGTCGAAGGTTGCGGCCGCTAAGAAAGCTGCCGATGAAGCCGCCGCAAAGCGCGCGGCTGCGAAGAAGGCAGCTGAAGCACGCGCCGCTGCCGGAGCTGCCGTTGCTCAGAGCACGTCTCCGCCGGCGGTCACCGCACCAGCGCCGACACCTGTGGAAGTTCGTGCCGGCACGCAACTCGTCGTGGCGCTTGCGTCCGACATGACGACTAAAACCGCCAAGGTGGGCGACCGATTCGAAGCTCGCCTGGCGACGGCGTTGCACAGCGACGATCGTCTGGTCGCACCCGAAGGCTCGCGTGTCACCGGAACGATCACGGAAGTCGTGTCTGGCAGCAGCCAGATCGGCGCGGTTCCCGCGCTCGGCCTGCGCTTCGATCAGCTCGAACTCGCGGACGGCCGGCAGATGGCCATTCGCGGCGAGTTGCAGCAGCTCGGCACCAGCGAAAAAGGCGCTGACGCCGCCAAGATCATCGGCGGTGCCGCGGCGGGTGCAGTGATCGGTCATCAGATCAAGCACGGTAACAAGGGCAAAGTGATCGGTGGCATCCTGGGCGGTGCGGCCGGTGCCATGGTGGCAAAAAATACTGGCTCGGAAGTGCAGCTTCAGGCGGGCTCACAACTTACCATCGTGCTCGAACAAGGGTTCGTGGTCACCGCCCGGTGAGATTCCCACTGCTGAATTGAGGTCAATCGATGCGAACGTTTCTGGTCCTGCTCGCGCTACTCGCTGCTGGTGCTGGAGGTGCTTGGTATTACGCAGGCACGCTGCCGGGTCCGAAGGTCGAAATCCTAGAGCCCACCAAAGGGGTCGGGCAAAGCGGCCAGATGACGGTCGAGGTGACTACGCCGCGCGAGCTTTTGCAGCAGTTGGATGTCTGGCTCGAGCAAAACGGCGAGCGCAAAGCGACCTTGTTTAGCCTGAGCGACAGTGCATCGGCGGCGCAGCTCACGTCGCTGCCGGATCGGGTTCGCATCACTCGAACGCTGGGGAAACAGGACATCCCTGAGCTGCAGGCGGGCAGCGCTCGCATCGTAGTTAATGCTGCCGGCCCGGTGTTCTTCGGATTGCGAACGGCCTCCGCGGCGGCGGACCACGAGTTCGAAGTTCATCTGACTCCACCGCAGATCGCCGTGCAGTCGGTGCATCACTTCATCAACCAGGGCGGTTCGGAAGTGGTCGTGTATCGCACCGCGCCCGGCGTGAAGTCCGGCGTACGGGTCGGCGACAAGGAATATCCAGGGTTTCCCGCCTCCAGCGCCGGAATTGCCGGGGCCAGCCCGGACCTGCATGTGGCCTTCTTCGCGCTGCTGTGGGATCAGGATTCTGCGACCCCGATCAACCTGTTTGCGCGCGACGACTATGGCAACGAAAGCCGTGCCTCTTTCGACTACCGTGTGATCCCGAAGCGCTTTCGCCAGAGTCGCATCCCGCTGGATGATCGCTTCCTGGCCAAGGTCGTGCCGGCGATCTTGCAAAACACTGCGGATTTCAAGGTGCAAGATCCCGCCGATCTGCTGGCTTCATTCCTCGCGATCAATCGGGACCTGCGTCGGCAGAACAATGCGACCATCACTGAGCTTGCCCGCCACTCCGCGCCGCAGGTTCTGTGGAAAGACACGTTCAAACAGCTCGCCAATACCGCGGTCGAGGCGGGCTTCGCCGATCAACGCAGTTATATCTATCGCGACCAGTCGGTCGATCAGCAAACTCATCTGGGCTTCGACCTCGCGTCGATCTCCAACGCGCCGGTGCTGGCTTCGAATGCCGGCAGTGCGGTCTTCGCGGGCTGGCTAGGCATCTACGGTAATTGCGTCATCGTCGATCACGGCATGGGATTGCAGTCGCTGTATGCGCACCTTTCCTCCATCGGCGTGAAAGTTGGCCAGCCCATCGCCGCAGGCCAGGAACTGGGTCGGACCGGCGCCACCGGCATGGCCGGCGGCGATCACTTGCACTTCACCATGCTGCTCAATGGCAACGCAGTGACGCCGGTGGATTGGTGGAGCAAGCAATGGATCCAGGACCGGATCATTCGCAAGTTTCGTGAGGCCGACATCGTCGCTGCTGCTGGCAGCAACTAGCCCATCAGGCGGAGCGCAGCGCCTTCAATAGTAGCTGCGCTCCGACCACCATCATCAGCACATAGACGATG
>NZ_JAEUPY010000868.1 GCF_016790065.1 Steroidobacter sp. | reverse complement strand
CTTCTGAACTCGACGCGGCGCCGAGGGGCAGTTCCCCTCGGTGTTGCTGGCGAGCCGTCGTCAATGGTGGAGACGATTCCGCGAGGCCGACGCTGATGTCAGCGGTCGGCCGCCAGCGGCGGCGAAGAAATCTTTGGCACTTTCCAGCGCCAGGCGTGCGCATTCCTCCAGGCCGACTTTCTTCGCCAACGCTGCTGTGGGGATCTCTAAGGAATAGGGAATGCCTGCCGGCAATGCGCCGAGAATGCCCGGCAAGTCCAAGCCGCCGGCGCCAGGAAACATTCGTTCGTTACGAGCCGCGAAGATCAATCCGTCGAGGGTTTTCGGCGGCTCGCTGGGCGCATCGCAGACCTGCGCGTAGTGGAACCAGTGGCGAGGCAGCTTTGCCAGCTCGGCAATGTCGTCGTGGGATCGCGAGAAGTGCAACGTATCGATGAGTAATCCGCCATTGTCGCGAGCGGCGGCGCCGACGATGGCAGCGGCGCGAGCAAGGTCGGCAGTTTCGGTCCAGGTGACGAACTCGATATCGGCGGTGAGTTTGCGTTTGGCCGCCGCGTCGCAGAGCTGGCCGAAATGGTCGATGACTCGGTCCAGATTCGCATCCGCACCTTGAGCGATCAGGTGGCGGGCGCCGAGCTCGGCGCTGACATCCAACAATGCGTCATGTTCATGAACGTCGAACCAGGGCGTGAGACGAATCAATTCAACATCGAGCACGCGCACGCCGGTAGCAGCTAACTCATGCTTCGTTTCGAGCAACATCGAGCGATTTAGATGCAGGGGATAACGCGGTTCGTCCGTTGTTACCGCATGCAGTCGCAGGCCGACGTAGGAGTAACCCGCCTTGGCGGCTGCCGCGACCATCCGCGGCGGCGACAAGCCCAGCACGGTGAGATAGGCGAGGGAATATTCAGGAATCATGGGGCAGCCTCGCTCGCGCGACATTGAACCAAATAGTACACACGTATGGACTAGTTAGTCCATTAATGGGTACTCTACCGGCCGGCCGCTGCGGGGATTCTCATCGTTTCGATGAGTGCAGGCGGTCGCGGGCCGAACAAAATGCAACGTTATGGGCACTACATCGGCGGCAAACAAACCGCGCCGCGTGGCGGCAGTTATCTCGCGAGTGAAAATCCGTACACCGGCGAGGCTTGGGCAGAAATCGCCCGAGGCAATGTCGACGATGTGAATGCAGCGGCTAATGTAGCCAAGGCTGCATTAGCGAATCCCGCCTGGGTTGGGCTCACTGCTTCGAAACGAGGCGCACTGCTACGCAAAGTGGCAGATCTGATCGCCGAAGAGGCGCCGCGACTGGCGCAAATCGAACAGCGAGACAACGGCAAATTAGCGAGCGAGGTCACCTCGCAAGTTCGTTATGTCAGCGACTACTTTCATTACTACGCCGGCTTGGCGGACAAAGTGCAGGGCCACGTCGTTCCCAACGACAAAGGCGGCGCGCTGACCTACATCAACTACGAGCCGAAGGGCGTCATCGCCATCGTCACGCCGTGGAATTCGCCGCTCACGCTGACGAGTTGGAAGCTGGCGCCGGCACTTGCGGCCGGTTGCACTGTCGTCATCAAGCCGTCCGAGTTCACTTCATGTGCCATCGTGGAGTTCGCCGATTTGTTTCGTCGCGCCGGATTTCCAGATGGCGTCGTGAATGTGGTCACCGGGTTAGGTGAAGAAGTCGGCGCGCCTTTGGTATCGCATCCGGCGGTCGCTCATATCGGTTTCACTGGCGGTGAAGCGGCGGGCATTCGCGTTTACGAACTCGCGGCGCGCCACCTGAAGACGGTCACGCTGGAGCTCGGCGGTAAATCGCCCAACATCATTTTTGAAGATGCCGATTTCGATCAGGCCTTGCAGGGCGTGTTCGCCGGCATCTTCGCCGCCTCGGGGCAGAGTTGTCAGGCTGGCTCGCGGCTGCTGTTGCAACGATCGATTCACGATCAATTCGTCGCGCGGCTAGTGGCGTTTACCAAAGAACTACGTCTGGGCGATCCGACGTTGGCCTCGACCCAAGTGGGTCCGATTGCCACCAGGCCTCAGTTCGAGAAGATCCTGAAGTACATCGACATCGCAAAGGCCGAGGGCGCGCATTGCGTGGCTGGCGGTCGCGCACGTGAAGATCTCGGCGCCGGGCAGTTCATCGAGCCGACCATCTTCACCGGCGTCGACATGAGTATGCGCATTGCTCAGGAAGAAGTGTTCGGCCCCGTGCTTTGTGTCATCCCGTTCGAGGACGAAGCGGATGCCGTGCGTATCGGTAACGATGTCGCGTTCGGTCTGGCCGCTGCTGTGTGGACGCGTGATCTGCAACGCGCGATGTCCATGACGTCAAAGTTGAAGGCCGGCACCGTGTGGGTGAACAACTATCGCGCTACCAGCTTCACTGCGCCGTTCGGTGGCATGAAACGTTCGGGCGTGGGGCGCGAGTCCGGCGTCGATGCCATCCGCGAATATCTGGACACCAAGTGTGTGTGGATTGCCAAAGGGGAGCGCGCATGACTGCAGTGCTGTCAGGCATCCGGGTCATCGATGTCACCAATGTGCTGGCGGGCCCGTTCTGTGCCTATCAATTGGCGCTGTCCGGCGCCGAAGTCATCAAGGTCGAAGTGCCGGGCACGGGCGATCTGGCTCGGCAGTTGGGTGCGGACCCGGAGCTTAGCCAGCAACTCATGGGTGCGTCGTTCATCGCACAGAACGGCGGCAAGAAATCCGTGACCTTGAATCTGAAGCTGGAAGGCGGCAAGGAAATATTCCGTCGGCTGGTGCGCAGCGCCGATGTGTTGGTCGAGAACTTCCGTCCCGGCGTGATGGATCGGTTGGGTCTGGGCTACAACGCTCTCGCCGGTATCAATCCGAGGCTCATCTATTGCGCCATCAGCGGCTTCGGTCAGGAAGGGCCGATGCGCGAGGCGCCGGCCTACGATCAAATCGTGCAGGGCTTGTCGGGCGTGATGAGCATCACTGGTGATCGTCACAACGCGCCGTATCGCGTCGGCTATCCGGTGAGCGACAGCATCGGCGGACTCACCGCGGCATTCGCCATTTCCAGTGCGTTGGTCGGACGTGAGCGCAGTGGCGAAGGGCGCTTCATCGATGTGTCCATGCTCGATTCGACCATTGCGACGATGGGTTGGGTCGTGTCCAACTATCTGATCGCCGGCGTCGAGTCCGAAGCCATCGGCAACGACAACTTCACTGCCGCGCCCTCGGGAACGTTTCGCACTGGCGCTGGGTTGCTGAACATCGCGGCGAACACTGACGATCAGTTTGCGTCGCTGGCCAAGCTCATCGAGCGGCCCGATCTGGTCGGCGATCCGCGATTCCTGATGCGAGAGTCGCGGAAGCGAAATCGCGAAGTATTGACGTTGCTGATCGAAACTGAGCTGCGTCAACAGCCGGCGGTGTACTGGGAGGATCAACTCAACAAAGCCGGAGTGCCGGCCGGACGAGTGCTCAGCGTGCCGCAAGCGCTTGACCTGCCGCAGCTCGCGCATCGACAGCTGGTGCGTAAAGTCGATGATGTTCCGGGCCTCGACAAGTCGGTGAGCGTGACGCAGGGCGGATATCGTTACTCCGGCGGCGATGTGCCATCTGATCTTCGCCCGCCCACGTTGGGCCAACACACAGTGGCGTTGCTTCGCGAGCTGGGCTACGGCTCGGAGGACATCGAGAGTTTCCGGTCGAGCGGCGCCATATGAGCGACGAGTCGCAGTCGCTGAGCGATAAGGTGCGAGCCTGGTGGGACACGCAGATCATCGATATTCATCCGGGCAAGATCGGTGTGCGCGGCTATCCCATTCAGGAGCTGATTGGCCGCGTGTCGTTCCCCGACATGATCTGGCTGATGATTCGTGGCGAGCTGCCGTCACGGGCACAGAGTGACTTGCTCGAGGCTGCACTGGTGGCGTCGGTTGATCATGGTCCGCACGCCCCGTCCATCTCCATCGCTCGCATGGCCATTACGTGTGGCATCGATCTGAACAATGCGATGGCGTCCGCAATCAATGTGCTCGGCGATACTCATGGCGGCCCGGGTCAGCAGTGCATGGAGCTGTATGAAGAGATCCGTGCCGCTGGTGGCGATGATCTTACTGCCACGACTGATCGGGTCTTGGCTGACTACATTGCTCGTAACGGCAAGATCATTCCCGGCTTCGGGCATCGCTTTCATCCCGTCGACCCACGCGTCGAGCCGTTGTTTTCGCTAGTGGGGAAGGCGGCGAGCGAGGGCGCTGTGTCGGGGGTGTATGCGCGTATCGGTAGAGAAGTCCAAGCGGCGCTCCTTCGGCGCACCGGCAAGCCGATTCCCATGAACATCGACGGCATCACCGCATTGATTTTTTGCGAGCTGGGTTTCGCTCCGCCCATGGGACGCGGCTTGTTCATTCTGTCGCGCTCGGTGGGAATTCTGGCGCATGCGTGGGAACAGGCTCAGCGCGGCGAGCGCATCAAAGGACCCATGCCCAAAGAGATTCCGTACACCTACAGCGGCCCGGCGCAGCGTGCGCTCGATCCGGATCGATAATCCATCGCATTGTTCGAGGTTGGTATGACTCAGACCGTTGCTCAACTGCTGGTAAAGTATCTCGAAGCGCGCGGCGTCGAGCACATCTTCGGCCTGTGCGGACACACCAATATCGCGGTGCTGGCAGCGTTGGAGAAGAGTTCCATTCGCTTCGTGAACACTCGGCATGAGCAGATCGCGGCCCATGCGGCTGACGGTTATGCGCGGGCGAGCAAGAAGACGGGCGTGGTGTTGAGTCATCTGGGGCCCGGGCTCACCAACGCCGCCACTGGTGTAGCGAATGCCGCGCTCGATTCGATTCCCATGGTGGTATTCGCGGGCGATGTGCCGAGTCATTACTACGGCAAGCATCCACATCAAGAAGTGAACATGCATGCCGACGCTTCGCAGTTCGAAATCTATCGGCCCTTCGTGAAGCGTGCGTGGCGGGTGGAGCGGCCGGAGCTGTTGCCGGAGATCGTCGACAAGGCGTTTCATCTGGCCGAGAGCGGACGACCGGGCCCGGTGTTGATCTCAGTGCCCATGGATATTTTTTCTGCTGAGGCGCGCCCGAGCTTGTTCGATAAGGTGAAAGCCAATGCGGCCACTTATCGCAAGCCGTCCATCGATGATTTCACTGCACGCAGCATCGTGAAGACCTTGCTGGCTGCCAAGCAGCCGGTGATGTATGTCGGCGGCGGGATACTGCTCGCTGATGCGGCCAGCGAGTTACGGGACCTCGTGGATCATTTAGGGATTCCGGTTGCGCATTCTTTGATGGGCAAGGGCGCGCTGCCCGACGATCATCCGCTGACCCTGGGCATGACCGGGTTCTGGGGCACGAAGTACATCAATGACAGCTGTCGCAACGCTGACTATGTGCTGGCGCTCGGCACTCGC
>NZ_JAEUPY010000813.1 GCF_016790065.1 Steroidobacter sp. | reverse complement strand
GAAGAGTTGGGCGGCGCCGGGCTGCATGCGCAGATCGGCTCTGTAGACGACTTGGCTGACAACGAAGCCGATGCATTCGCTAAAGCTCGCCGCTTTCTATCGTATCTTCCTAACTCGGTCGATGTATTGCCGGCGCGCATTCCGTCACAAGACCCGCCGCAGCGTATCTCGGAAGAACTCGATTCGATCGTCCCGCGCGATCGACGTCAGGCTTACAAGATGCGACGTGTGCTCGAGTGTGTGCTCGATGCCGGCAGTTTCTTCGAGATCGGGCGCCACTGGGGGCGAGCTTCGATCACGGGCTTCGCGCGGCTAGATGGTTGGCCTGTGGCCGTCATTGCTAGCGATCCTAACTACTACGGTGGCGCTTGGACCGCGGACACGGCGCAGAAGCTGGTCCGGTTCATCGAACTGGCGGAAACCTTTCACTTGCCGGTGGTGCACCTCGTCGATATCCCCGGATTCATGGTGGGTCTGCAGGCGGAGCGTGCCGGCACTTTGCGGCACGGTGCGCGCGCCCTGGCGAGTGTGTATCAGGCGACCGTGCCTTGGTGCACGGTCATTGTTCGCAAGGCTTTTGGTGTCGCAGGCGCCGGCATGTGCAATCCCACTCGGTTCCGCTATCGATGCGCGTGGCCATCGGGAGACTGGGGCTCGCTGCCCATCGAAGGGGGCATCGAGGCTGCGTATAAGTCGGAGCTCGCGGCTGCCGAGGATCGCGCGGCGAAGCGCACTGAAATCGAGGCCCGACTCAATCGAGCGCGATCACCTCTGCTGACGGCCGAGAAGTTCCTCGTCGAGGACATCATCGCCCCGAGGCACACTCGCGCGTTCCTCTGTGATTTCGCGAACCTGGTTGCGCCTTTGCGCCAGGCGCGGCGCGCTAGTTTTGGTCTGCGTCCGTGAGGGGCGTCGTTATCAGCGCTTCACTTTCATCCAATCGACCAATGCCGCGGCGGCTTTGGGTAAATCGTCAGGCTGTTTCGCCTCGGGACTGAGCACGCGCAACCAGATCACACTCGCTGCGTCGGCCAATGCATCGTCGTCGGCCCGCAGCTTCTTCTGCAACTTCTTTAGTCCCGGATCGGGATAGATAAAGAGTTTGCGGACCAGCTCGTCCATCATGCCGCCGAGCAGGTAGGTGGCGAACAATACCGATGGCTTGGCATCCGGTTGGCCGCGGCGTTTGACGTGGGTCTGAGCGACGATGTCATACCAAAGTCGGTTCGCTCGTTGCGCAAGCTCGGTCAAGCTCGGCTCTTCATCGCTGACCTGTAACAGGCAGCGCATGAGTCCCGCGTTGGCGCGACACACTGCCAGCCAGCGTCGGTTGGCCGCGCGGATGGCACTGAATGGATCATGATCTTCCGTGGTCAGTGTCGACAGGCCGAGGAAGTCTTCGAGCATTTCGTTGAGCACACTCAGCGTCGCTTCCGTCTTGTCCTTGAAGTAGACGTAGAACAGGCCCTCGGCGACTTCTGCCGCCTTGGTGATGTCGAGAACCCGCATGGCGTGGTAGCCGGTGCGCTCGAGAGCCTCAGCCGTTGCGATACGCAGCCGCTGTCTGGTACGTGCTCCCTTCTGCTTGGGCGGTGAATCTCGCAGGCCCTGCTTGAGGTGCTCGATGTAGGACAATGTCATGTCAGGCTCACGTTGCGAATGAGGCGCATGCATTGTACGTGCAGTTTGAGTCACTGAGGGCGGTCCGACGCGCTGGCGGTGAACTCTCCGCCATAAAAATGGGTGACCAGTCGTCGCTCGCCGCCTGAGCGCCGGAACTCGAAGGTGTGCTCATCGTCGATAATCGAAATGAATCGTCCGTCGCCGAGGTACCGCAGCGGCAAGGAGGGGCCCTTGCTGGCGGTGCCCCCGAATACGGCAAACAGCACACCGTCCTTATAGGTGAACCCCATGCGGGTGAAACCGAAGGTGATGGGCCCCATCGTGTATTCGCCGGCAAAGCCTTGTCCCAGCGACTCGGGCAGCGGTACTTCGGTGCGGCGGGGTTCGGCGATTCCCAGGACGACGCGCGCGAGCTTGGCCTCCAGCGATACCGGTGGGACGCCGCTATCGCTGTTGGTCAGCACGACGATCGTCGTGTCGTCATCCGGGTAGTACGAGTAGTGCGCCGAGAACCCGGAGATATCGCCCGAATGCATGATGCGGCGATGTCCGTCCAAAGAAACATGCACCAGGCAGCCCAGTGAATAAGGAACGAGCGTGCCGTCGCGCAGGCGCTCCAGTTGGTGCAACCTCTCGCGAACCGCGGTGGGTGTCGTGGTCCCTGCAAATACCCCGGCTCGATACTTGAGCATGTCCCCAGTCGTCGACATCGCGTTGCCCGCGGAGAACGCGATCAACGGGTCGTAGCGGGGCGCGTTGACCAAGCCCATCTTGCCTCTTTGGTAGCCGTGAGCGCGGTGACTTACCAGCGTTCGCCAGTCCGCCATCGACGTGTGCTCCATGCCGAACGGCGTAAGAATGTTTTGCCGAACATACTCATCGTAGGGCTGTCCGGTCACATTCTCGATGATGAGTCCGAGCAGGAATGTTCCGGAGTTGGTGTAGTTGTAACGCGTGCCAGGCTCGAACTGCAGTGGCTTGCTGGAGAACCAGCTGAGCACCTCTGCACGCGTCACTGGGCGCTCCGCGCCACGGGGAAACTCCGGCAACTCCGTGTAGTTCACCAGCCCTGAGGTGTGATTCAAAAGGTGATGGACCAACACATCGCGCGTTGGCGACGGCAATCCGGGCACGTATTTGCCGGCTGTGGCAGCGAGGTCGATCTTGCCTGCGACCACCAGTTGAGTGATGGCGAGCCCCGTCATGGTCTTGGTGATCGAGCCAATGGGGAACACCGTGTCGGGCGTGACCGGTACACGATGTTCCACGTCGGCGTAACCGAAGCCTTTCGAATAAATAACCTGGTTGCCACGTTGAATGGCCACCGCAATGCCGGGCTTGCCACCGTCGGCCGTCGCTTGCGTAAGGAGACTGTCCAGGCGCTGTTCCATCGCGTTACTGGCGAGCGCGACGGATGTGATTGCCATGAGCACCAGGACAGATAACGCAGCCAACCGACGCAACATGACGAATCCCCAGGGCTATCGACTGCGGGGCAGTGTATCAGAACTGAGGCCCACCTCAAAAATGACATCGGCTGCCGTCCTCGCCTCCGGTGCCGGGGCGCGTCTAGGGGCAGAGACCTTCCGGCTGGTGTCGTCGGTGCACCAAGGGGCGGCGTTTTACGCCATTCGCGCACGCGGCTTCTGCACTAGTCTTCCCAGGTCATCGGTCGTGATCGGGGATTGCTCGTGCAGAGTATTGGGATCGTTCGCCGTTGCTGGCTGCTGGCCGTCGGGCTCGCCTTGCTGGTGGGCGCAGCCTCCGCCGCGGACCGGCCGCTGATCGTTTGTCCAACAGGCGCTAAGAACAAAGAGTGCGCTTTCTTTGGCGGCACGGGCATTCAGGAGGCGGTTGATCGCGCCACCGATGGCAGCACCGTGCTGCTCAAGCCGGGTATCTACTCCCCGCAGCGCTATCGAGACACTCGCTACAAGCGCTTCATCATCCGTGGCTTCGTCACCATCCATCGCAAGAACCTGCGATTGATCGGCGAGCCTGGCGCAATTCTGGACGGTGCCGGTGGTCCAGCAGTGTCGGCTCTCGTCATTGAGGGTGGCAATGTTGGCGTCAGCTCGCTCACGCTGCGCAACTTTCACGCGGTCGAACCCATGGATGACCTGTTCGACGGCAGTGGCATGCACATCATCGATGCCAGTGCTGTGCTCAGCGACATCACGTTCGAGCGTTACGCAAAAATGGCTGTCAATGCTCGCGGTAGTGCGCTGGTGACGGCCACACGTCTGCGCATGCAGGATGGATTCGTGGCGGTGATGATGGCTGAGTCCGCGCACATGCGGTTGTGCAATTCCATCATCAGGCGGCATGCCGCAGCGGGTGTCGCCTCATACGCCAACTCCACGCTGAGCATTTACAACTCGGTGGTCGACAGCAATGGCGACGATGGTTTGTATGCCGTCGCCAACGCCGAGATTTTTGCGACCAACTCGCTGATCTTGCGTAATAAGCCGTACGCCGTGCGAGTCAACGACAACGCCCGTGTCTGGGTCGGGCATAGCGTTGTCTTTGGTAACGAGTCGAACATTTTCTCGCCGGCAGGCAAGCAGTTGGTGACGTTCGGTCCGGGCGTGCTGGAGAGCGATCCGAAAGCGGATTCGAATTATGCGTTGCCGTCGATCTTGGCGGGTGATCCGGACGTACGCGATCTATCGGGTGAGAAGTCGCGCATCGGGTTGGGAGAGGCGGCGGGATGCGGGCCGTGACCGCAATGTCCGCGACCGCCCCGGACGCGGAGCAGACGCGTCTTGCCTACAGCGGTCGGCTGATGCCGGATCGGCAGTTGCTGATGTTCCGCAATCAGGGCTGGGCATTCGCGCAACGAAGGATCGCGCGCGGTGCCAGCGTGCGGTCCTTGCCTTTGGCTGCCTCACAGCTCGAGGACGTCGCCATCATCAGCGGCGGCGCCCAGCACGATCTGTTCGACTATGTTTCGCGCAACCGGGTCGCTGGCTTACTGATCCTGCATCGGGGGCAGGTCATCCAGGAGCATTACGAGTTCGGCAATGACGCGCACACTCCCTGGATTTCGATGTCGATTGCCAAGTCCATCAGTACCACGTTGTTGGGCGCGGCCTTGCGCGATGGATTGATCCGCAGTTTGGACGATCAGCTGACTCGATACCTGCCAGTGCTGAAGAGCACCGGCTATGACGGCGTAACACTGCGTCAGTTGTTACAGATGACCAGCGGTCTGTCCTGGAACGAAACACACAGCCGTGCCAGTACCGAACGCCGCAACATGCTGGAGCTGCAGATTGCGCAGCGGCCGGGCTGTGTTCTGGACTATCTCACCAGTCGCCCGCGTATTGCCGAGCCGGGCACTGAGTGGGTGTATGGCACAGGTGATGCCCATATCGTCGGCGTGCTGTTGCGTGCTGTGACAGGCGCTTGGCTGTCGGATTATCTCGCCGAGAAAATCTGGTCCCGCATCGGCATGGAACACGATGCCACGTGGTGGCTCGAGGCTCCGGATGCACTGGAGGTGGCCGGCTCAGGGATCAATGCGACACTGCGTGACTATGCGCGCTTCGGCGAATTTTTCCGCACAGGTGGCATCGTCGACGGCGCGAGCATTCTCCCGGAGAACTGGCTACGCGACGCCACTAGTCCTCGCGTCATCGCTGGTAAACGAGTCGACTATGGCTACATGTGGTGGCCGGTTGCTGGCCGCGATGGGTCATTCACAGAGGGTGCCTTCAGTGCCCGCGGCATCTTCGGTCAGTACCTCTATATCAATCCCGCGCGGGAGCTGGTGATCGTCAGTTTGAGCGCGCGCGCCAAGCCTCGATTCTCCGAAGGCATTCTGGACAACGATTTTTTCAACAGCGTGGCCGACGCGTTGCGTTGATCACTTTTCTATCACCGGGAGTCCGTATGTTGCGTCCACTGATCGCTGTATTCGCGAGCGCGTCGTTAGCGCCGGCGATGGCCGGAGATTTGCTCTACACCTTGGAGAAGACCGCCGTCCTGCCCAGCACCAACACCGGCTGGGACTACATCAAGATGGAGCCGAACAGCAGCAGATTGTTCATGGCGCGGGACAAGGATGGCTTGACGGTGTTCGATGTGGACAAGAACCAGGCAATTGCCACGGTGGAGAACTCCATCGGTGCCAATGGTCCGTTGCTGCTGCCGGCCTACAATCGCGGCTACATCGCAATGACCGACGGCTCGATGCTGAGCATCGATTTGAAGACCCTCAAGCCGCTCGAGCGTCAACCGCTGGCCAGCGATGGCGGCTTGAACAGCGCCATCTTCGATCCGGCGACCAAGCAGATTCATGCCATCGTCGGCTCGCGCCCGGCCGAATCCACCTGGTTCACGCTGGATCCGGCCACCGGCAAGCTGCTCAAGAAGACCACGTTTCCCTTCAAGAAGATGGACGACCCGGCGCTCGACGGCAAAGGCACGTTGTTCGCACCGGCGCGTCGGGACAACCTGATCCTGAAGCTCGACTCGGCCAAGCTCACCGAGCAGGCGCGCTGGACGGTTCCGTGCAACGTGTCGAAGGTGAAGTATCAGGCGAGCACGCAGCGGGTTCTGGGGGCGTGCACAGGCGACAAGCCGCAGTTCTTCGCACTCGATCCGAGTACGGGCAAAGTGGTGGCTAGCTTGCCGATCGGCCCAGGCATGGATGGTTTTGTGATCGACGAGCAGCGCCGTCGCATCGTTACCTCTAACGGCGGCGACGGTACGTTGACCGTCATTGGTCAGAGCAGTGCCGATTCTTATGAGCTACTCGGCACGGTCTCGACTCGGGTGATTGCGCGCATGATGCACATCGACGATCGCACCGGGCGTTTGTTTGTGGTTGCTGCCGATTACACCGCAGGCAAACCTGATGCGTCGGGCGCTGCGGCCAAGACGCTGCATCCGAACACCTTCACGGTGCTCACCTACAAGCCGACCAACTAAGCGGCGCGGCGGGGCAGGTACTCGGGAAGAAAAGTGCGCGCGTATGCGATGCGCGCACGCCGGGCCTGCTCTTCCATTTCATCGGTGATCTGGCCGTGCCGATGAATGGATAGTGCCCAGACAGCATCGTTGATCACGATGATCTCGACCCAGCGGTCCAGTAGTTGCGGGATCGGCGGCACTTCGAACATCTGATGTAACAGCTCGATGCTCTGTGCAGCGATCACGGCGTCGCTGTTCAAATCGCGGGTGCGGATGTCGAAGGACAGGGCCGGCCCAAGCAGCACTTTGCGCACCGGCGCATGTGAATTGAAATAGTCTCGCGCCGCGCGAAACTGCAGCGTCTGCAACTCCTGCCACGTACTCACGTGGCTGAAATCGCCTTCACCCATGCGCTGCTCGAAGCCGCGCAAATATCTTTCGGCCAGCGCGCCGAAGATCAGCGGTGCTTCGGGAAAGAAGTGATAGATCGACGGCGCCGAGATGTCCACTTCGGCGGCGATCTTATGAATGCTGATATCTGACGGATCCAGCGTCTCCAGTAAGCGCTCGGCGCCATCGAGAATGGCCTCGAAGCGGTCGCGGCTGCGCTGCTGGGTGGGTCGTCGGATATCGGCGAGTGCGCGGCTCGGCGGGGCGGCAGGGGCATCGGGGCGCGCTTTTGACATGCCTGGCAGCTTGGCTTTTCGCGGTCCAAAAAGCAACATTTATCCGGATAGAGCGCCCATGTTGGGGCGCCGCCTTTCATTAAACCTACTAATCCGGCATTGACACACCCGATCGGTCGACTATAAATTGGATAAAAGTCCGGTTTAGGCCGAGACACACAACAACGCCTATATATATGTAGGCGAGGCGGAGCGATCCGCCAGCGACGGATGCCGCTGCAGTCGGGTGAGGGGTGGGGTCACAGCCCGCAAGGGTGTTCGGATTCGGGAGGCATGCGTTGCGATGATGGCCGAAGAACGACTGCGACTGGAACTGCCTGCGCTACAACTGCCGTCGCGCAAGTCCTTGCCACCTTTCGAAGCGCTGCGTGCGTTCGATGCAATCGCGAGATTGGGCGGCGTGCGCCGGGCGGCTGAATACCTGTGCCGCGATCACGGTGTGGTGAGCCGGCACTTGCGCACCATCGAAGATTGGACCGGCACCAAGCTGGTTCGACGGACTGCCACCGGTGCGGTGTTGACTCCGCACGGTGCGCGTTATCACCGGATGATCGCGAGCGCCATCGATGCAATCGCCAACGCCACCGTCGATCTCATGGGCGGCGGCGACGATCGCCGTCTGTGCATTCGGTGCATGCCAGGGTTGGCATTGCTCTGGCTATCGTCCCGGCTCGCGAGCTTCTCGCAAGCGCATACCGATTTTGAGATCGAAGTGCGTCCCATCGATCACGCCACCGGCATGCCGACCGAGCACGGCGACGTGCAGCTGCGGCTGGTCGCGTCCTATGGATTGCATGCGCAGTTGCCACCGGAGTATCGCAGTCTGGATTTCGCGCATTCGCCCATCATCGCAGTGGCGAGTCCTCATTACATCGAATCGCATGCAACGATCGAAAAGCCTAGCGACCTGTTGCAGCACCATCTGCTGCATGAAGAAAACTATTCCGGCTGGTACACGTGGTTGGCCGCACATGGCGTCAATAGCGAAACCGAATTCGGCGGCCTGAAACTTTGGCAAGGTCATCTGACACTGGATGCCGCACGCCACGATGGCGGCATTGCCTTGACGAATCATCTAACCGCCGCACGAGATCTCGCGAGCGGGCGACTGGTCGAGATCGGCAAAGATTTGCCCTCGTTCGCTTCGCCTGCGATGGGCATCTGGCGGTTCATTGCGCGCACCGATGGGTGGGACACGACAGCAGTGCGTCAGTTCCGAGCCTGGCTGATCACTACTGTGCAGCGTGAGCATCCGCAGCTCATGCCTGCCAAACGCTAAAGGTTCCGGTGTTCCGATAGCACCGTTTTCTTCGAGATTTGGCACCGACCGCTGCCGCCAGGCGCGCCTATGCTCGAATCGTCCGACATCGCGAAATGGGGAGAAGAGCATGAACAAGAGTTCGCAGGCGCTGTTGTTTGCTGCGCTGATTGCATCGTTGCAACCGGCCATCGTAGGCGCTCAGGAGCAGACCAGCTCCGGCCTCGAGGAAATCATCGTCACCGCCCAGAAACGCGCCGAGCGTCTGGTCGACGTGCCGATGAGTATCAGTGTGATGAGTGGCGAGGCGCTCGAGGAACGAGGCTTCGTCAATGTGCAGGATCTGGCGTTCGCCGTGCCCGGCATGACCATGCGGGAAGACGGACCGGGCGTCTACGCAATCTTCATGCGTGGCTTGAGCAATCAGTACGGCACCGGTGCGCTGGTCGGCGTCTACCTGGATGAAACGCCGATTTCACTCACCGGCTACGATCAGCTCGACACTCGTTACTACGATATGGAGCGGGTCGAGGTGCTGAAGGGGCCGCAGGGCACGTTGTATGGCCAAGGATCGGTGGCGGGCGCGGTACGTTACATCACCAAGAAGCCGGTGCTGGACGCCTTCGCAGGCAGCATCGAAGCATCGCTGGCCGATGTTTCTGGCGGCGACGCCAAAGAAACATTCACCGGCATGGTCAACATTCCCATCGCTACCGACAAGTTCGCGCTGCGTATCGCGGCGACCAAGGAGCAGGGCGGCGGTTGGCAGGATCAACCGCAAGCGGGCATCAAGAACGGTAACGATCAGGATTTGCTGAATGCGCGCGTCAAGGCACTTTGGCAAATTACGGATGCGTTCACCGCCGAGGCGACGGTAATCACCCATCGCAATGAGATTCAGCTGGGGCAGGGCTACGAGGAAGCAGATCGCACTGTGACCGTCGGTACCAACCGAGCCATGCGTCTGTTGCCGCGAAAGTTCGACTATGACCTGTACAGCTTGAATCTCACCTATGACTTCGGCGGCTTCGAGCTGTTGAGTTCCAGTAACTATATCGACCACGATCATCAAGTACCTTTCACGTATGTGGGTGGCCCGGCGACCATCTGGAATGGCTCGCTCGAGGGTGCCGGTGTCGCATGGCGCGACATCACGCAGTTCTCGCAGGAAGTCCGGTTGGCCTCTACCGGCGAGGGCGCGTGGAAGTGGACGGTTGGTGCGTTCTATCGCGATCTGAAGAAGGATTTTTATCGTCTCGGCCAGACCCGCAGCGGTGCCACTTTGACCACCGGTCAGGTGCTGATCCAGGACGAGACTTATGAGTCGTCTTCGGTGTTCGCTGATGTCGCGTACCGGTTCACTGAGCGCTTCGAAGTCGGCGTGGGTGTGCGCTACTTCGAGGACGATCAGACGATGTTCGACGGCGCGACCCACGATGCGGAGTCGTTCGACTCGGTCGATCCGCGTGCCTACGCCAGCTTCAAGCTCACCGATGACACGAATGTCTATGTGAGCGTGGCCAAAGGCTTTCGTAGCGGTGGCTTGAATCGCGGTACCACTTTGCCGAACTACGGGCCGGAGTCGTTGATCAGCTACGAGATCGGCGTGAAGGGCGCTGCTTTGGACCGCATGCTGGCATTCGAAGTCGCCGCGTACTACAGCGACTACGACGACATGCTACGCCGGGGTCTGGTCTACATTCCGTCGCAGAACACGCTGTTGTCGAACACAGCCAACTTGGGCAAGGTGGAAGTGAAGGGTCTCGAAGGTGGCCTCACGCTGCGTCCCAATGACATGGTTACGTTGCACGCGACGGCGGCTTACACCGATAGCGACATCAAGGAAGTGAATGCGCTCAACTCGACCAGCATCGCGGGTGATCCCGTCGACTACGTACCGGAGCTGAGCTACACGCTCGGTGCCCGGTTCGACTTCGATATCGGCGCTGCGCTGCCGGCCTTCGTGCGGCTGGACTACAGCTACCGCGACAAGGTCAGCTACGTCGACCGCACGTCTTATCCGTTAGCAAATGTGCCGCAGTACTCGGACGACATCGGCCTGGTGGATGCCGGCGTGGGATTGACCTGGTCGAAGGCTACCTTCGAGTTGTTCGGCACCAATCTCAGCAATGAGAACAAGTGGATCGATCCGTATCACGGCTGGTCGAACGCCAACCGCACGCGCCCGCGCACGGTGGGCTTGAAGGTCGGCTACTCGTTCTGATGGACAGGATGTCCGAATGCAGTGGGCGCAGGGACGCGCAGGAGCTGCGGATGGACAGGGTGCGCTCCGCTGTGAAAGGCGGAGCGCGTCCCTTCATTCATTGCGCCGTGTGACCACCGTCGACCAACAACAGATGGCCGGTGACGTAAGAAGACTCCGCCGAGGCAAGGTAGAGTACCGCGTAGGCAATCTCGACCGGCGTCGCGAACCGGCGCATGGGAATGTGGGCGCTAGCTTGAGCAACTTCGCTGGCTGTAACGAGCTTGGTCTGGAAACGTTCGACGAACGTGTCGCCGGGGCAGACGGCGTTGACGCGAATTCCGTCGCGAGCATGATCCAGCGCCATGGCTTTGGTCATCAACGCCACCGCTCCCTTGCTCATCACGTAGGGCAGCGCGTTGGTGCCGCCGACCACGGCCCAATCGGAGCCGTTGTTGACGATGGCTCCGGCGCCTTGGGCCCGCATATGTGGAATCACCAGTCGACACATATGCCACACAGCGGTCACGTTGATATCGAAGGTCGATTGCCACACCACGGGATTGGTGGTTTCGGCAGTACCGCGCGGGACCACACCGGCATTGTTGAACAATATGTCGATGCTGCTGAACGTATCGAGTGCAGTAGCGATGACCGTTTCGCAGTCGGCGAGCTAGGTGAGGTCGGCTTCCACGAACAAGCAGCGAGCGCCGGCGTCACGGCCTAGTCTAGCCACGTCTTCGCCCAGCTCGGCGCGGCGTCCGGAGACTACC
>NZ_JAEUPY010000792.1 GCF_016790065.1 Steroidobacter sp. | reverse complement strand
TGCGCGTAAGCGTCGGTCGTCGGACAAGAGCGCAGACGCGCGCCGCGACCGCCCGGCATCGGCGATATGCGCGTGCATGTCGATGAAGCCGGGGGTGACTACCTTGTTGCGCGCGTCGATGATTCGATCCGCTTTGGCATCATCGAAGCGCCCGATGGCCACGATCTCGTCGCCCTTGATGGCGATATCTGCGCGATAGCGCGGCGAGCCACTGCCATCGACGATCTCACCGCCGCGAATCAGCACATCGAAATGCCGAGGCGCCGCCGCGACGTTGAAACAAAGCATCGGCAAGCTCAGCAACGCTGAGACAATCAGGCTGAGTCTCATGGTTATCGCCGAGTGAAGCTAAACGGAGCGACTTCGGGCTCCAACGGCAACCGCAGCTCCGTCACCTTGCCGCTCCGGTCGGTAATGAACTGGGCCCACAGTTGCTCTCGGCGCTGGGTCGTCACACGAAAAGTATCGTGACTGTCATGCACCAACGCCAGGTCCAACGCATCGAAGTGCAAGTTCAGACCTTGATCGGCGACGTCCACCCGAATCGTGCCGAACGCCGGATGAAACCAATTTCCCGCATAGGCAGACAGCGGCAGGCTCGGCGGATTGGAAACGACAGGTTTCACCCGAGGTGACGGCTTTGGCGCCTTGGTCGGTGGCGGCAGCTCCGGCGGCTTCGGCAAACTGTCGAGATAGCCCGGCTCGGCCACGCCCAACAAACGATCGGTCAAGCGCACGGCAATGCGTTCGGCCAGCCCCCCGTTCAACACGACCACCGCCAGCTTGCGCTTGGGGAGCAGAATCAACTGCGACCTGAAGCTGTCGATGACGCCACTGTGCGAGAGCATCAGCTCGCCGCGATAAGAGCTTCTGAACCAGCCCAGCGCATACGTGGTGTCGGCATTGATGATTTGTGTTTCCGGCTGTCTCACCGGCACCACTGGACGAAACAACTCTTCGAGCTGCTGCGCCGATAGCACTTGCTTGCCATCCGCCGCCTTACCGCCATCCAGATACATCTGTGCGTACTTCAACAGGTCGTGCACTGTCGAGTTCACCGCGCCATTCGGGCCGATGCCGAACTGCTGATAGTCATAGAACGGAACCACTCGCAGCTGGCCCTCCGGCCAATCCGGCCAGCCATGCGCAGCCACATAGTTGCCCTGACGCACCGAATCCTTGGTCGCGGTATTCGAGCGATTCATTCCAAGCGGCACGAAGATTCGATCGTGCACCAGTTGCTCCCAACTCGACTCCGCCAGCACGCCCGACAAGTAGCCGGCAGTGACATACATCAGGTTGTTGTACTGGTAGCCCTCGCGGAAAGATTGGTTCGGCGGCAAATAGCGAATCCGCCGCACCAGCTCGGCACGCTGCAGATAAGTGCTCTGACGAATGAAATCATGCCGCGGCAGGCCGGAGCGATGGCTCGCCAGATCGCGAGCCGTGATCAGTTCGGTGGCCACCGGATCGAACATCTGAAACCACGGCAAGTACTCACGGATCGGCTGGTCCCATGCCAACTTGCCCTCGTCCACTTGCGAGGCCATTACTGCAGTCGTGAACGACTTGGTGATCGAGGCGATCGGAAAGATGGTGTCGGCATCGACCAGCGCATCCTTGCCCAGCTCACGCACGCCGTAGCCTTTGGCGAATACCACCTTGCCGTCACGAACCGCACCTACCGCGGCGTTCGGCACCTGCATGGCCCGCATGGTCGCCTCAACCTCGGCATCGAATCCTTGCAGCACGTCGCCGGACGCCAGCGACAGGCTGCTCTGAAAAACGAGCAGCCACAGCGCACATGGCCAGACCTTCCTCGCGGTGTGCTTCATCAGAGGCCGCCGAAGTCTTTACGCAGCGTCAGGTAGTAAGTCGCCAGGCGCGGATCGCCGAGACCGCTGTAGTAGTACAACGAGGACGCACTGATATCGACAGGCGGTTTGGTGTTGAACACGTTGCGCACGCCCGCTTGCACTTTCAGCCCATCCAGCAGACTGCCGAAGCGTCCTGAATGACTCACCCCGAACTGATAAGTAGCAACGACGTCGTGATACGTCTGAGCAGGCACTCGTCCGCCATCACCCTGCGCCAGGAAGATCGCGGAGCTCGAGGCCGAGGCCGGATTGGCGACGTAGTACGAAGACGAATATCGCGTCGTCCAGCCGAGCGTCCAGGAATGCAAGCTCCACGACACGCCCAAGTTGCCCTTCAAATCCAACGGCGTGTTGAGCGAAGAACCCCATCCCAAGGAGTCGACCACCGGTGCCGACGCCACCGTCTGCACATCCAGTTGGGTTTGCCAGGTGGCGATGGCGAAAAACTCGAACGTGCCTTTGCTGGCAGTGGGCAGCGTGTAGTCGAGCTGCACATCGTAAGCTTCCAGATTGGTGCTGGCGGCGTTGATGTTGGAACGATCGATGGCGATGATGGGGCCGGCCCAACCCGCCGGGTCGCCCGGCAAACTGGCACCGCGAGTCACACGGCCGGGGAAGTAGGCTTCGTTGTCCAGGATTTGCTGAATGGTCAGCGCGGTGATGTTGTCTTCCTTTTCGATCTGGGTGTAGTCGATCGACAGCCGCAAGCCTTCGAACCAGGTCGGCGTGAAAATCAAACCCGCGGACCAGGTGGTGGAACTCTCCGGCTTCAAGTCAGGACTGCTGCCCCAGGTGTCGCGAATCGGTGCCGATGGCGCCGTGCCACCACGACGCGGATCGCGAGCGAAGCTGATGTTCGCGGCAGGCGTCAGATTGGGAGCACCGAGTTGGCTGATATCCGGCGGCAGAAACCCCGTGCCCCAGCTGGCGCGAAACGCGATGTCGTCGATGGGACGAAAACGTAACGCAATCAGCGGCGAGAACTCCTCCGACTCATTACGAACGAAATTGAACGGCGCTGCCGAGGTCGCGCTCTCGGCACGAATCACTCGATTGGCGTTGACGCTTTGGTACTTGTCCCAGCGCCCGGCCAGTTGCAACTCCAGCTCCTGGGCCCAACGCACATCGGTCAGCGAGGACAGCAAGGGCACGCGCAACTCCAGATAGGCGCTGTCCACCTTTTGCGAACGCTCTGGATATAGGAACACCACCGCGCTGGGCTTCTGAATCACCGAGCTGGATCCGAAGTCCGTATCTTGACGCTCCAACAGCAACGACAACTGCGGTCGCCCCGCTGGCAGCGAACCGATCGGGCCGCTCAAACGCAGCGCTGGATTGTCGGTGGTGACTTCCAGCGGGGTCTGCAAGATGGTGAAGTCGCTCTCGATGTACTGCGACAGATTCACGCCCTGCGCATCGAACCCACGCAGCACATCGATGGTGCCGTCGGCCACCGCGGCATCGAATGCCGAGCCGAAATAAGGCTTGTTGTCTCGATAGGCGTACTTCGATTTGGACAACGTGTAGTCGATCGAGGATGTCCATCCGCCAGGCAGTTGCAGAATCACGCCGGCGCCGTAACGGTCGTACTCGCTGCTGTATTCCTGATATCCGCCGACCTGGTTCGACGACCAGGGAACGATGAGCGGCTGCTGAAAAGGATTGCTCGGCGCATCGGGCGCCACATTGGTCAGGTAGTCCGCCATGCCCCGTCCGCCGACACGGGCATTGTTCTCCGAATGCGAGATCTCAAAAAAGCCTTTCACCCGATCGCTGAATTCGTGGCGCACCGAGCCGCCGAAGTATTTCACCGGCGGGCCGCCGCCGGTCATGGCCGCGTTTGCGCCCTGAAACCCAGGGTCGGAGATGCTGGCGAGGCCGAGATTGTAGCGGCCGGCATTGGCCCGCAAAGCGGCGCCCCCATCCGAAGCAAAGCCACCGTAGCCCGGCGGTGCGGAGGTGAAGTAAGAGTTCAACGGCGTTCCGTCATCCAGCACCAGGTCGCCACCGACGCTGAGCAGATTGGTGCCATTGGCTTGCGGCAACATGAAACCCAGGTAGTCCGGATTGTTGGCGACGATGCGCGCCCGGCCCCGCTGCACCAAATCGCGCTCGTTGAACGCCAGGCTGTTGCGCTCGATGTAACTGCCATTCAGCAAGACGCTGGTCTTGCCTTCGAACAACGAGAAGCCGCTGGACACTTCGTAGCGCTTGACCGCCGAATCCGAATCGAAGCTGTTGTCATAGGTCACCGCTGCCTCGGTGCCCGCGTAGTCACGGCGCATGATGATGTTGATCACGCCACCGGTCGCAGAACCGCCGTAAACGGCCGAAGCCGTGGTCGGCAGGATCTCGATGCGCTCGATGGCGTTCATCGGGATGCCATTGATATCGGTCTGACCGGCGCTGAAGCCTGCCGACGTCGGCGCGGCCCGCCGGCCGTCGATCAGAATGAGCGTCTGCCCCATCAGGCCGCGAAGCGCGATCTGACTGCGATTGCCGGCGTTTTGCACGCCCGGCGACGTCGTCATGGCCGCATTCATCGGCAGGCGCGTCATCAGGAAATCATTCAAATTCGCGGCGCCGGCACGCTCGATGCTGGTCCGATCGAACACCACATAGGGCTGCGGATCGTCTTCGGTACGTTCGATGTCGGTGTTGAGCGATTTCTTGCCGAACACCATCACTTCGGGAATGCCTCTGACCGGCCCTTCGGCCGCGGCCTGCGCGGCGTCCGTACTGGCGGCGTCATTGGGGACGGCCTGCGCAAGACTGATGTTGGCCGGCTCGGCCTGAGTGAGCGAACTTGACGTCAAGTTGGGCGTCAAATTCGGTGCCCGGCTGGAGGTCGCGGCAATCGCGCTGATCCGCACCGTGCGCTGATTGATGAATTCGTATTGCAGCCCGGTCTGGCGCAGCAGCCGATCCAGCGCCTCGCGAGTCGACAGCTTTCCCGACACGCCCAGGCTGGTCACGCCATCGAGCGACACGCCCTCGGAGCGAAACAGCACTTGTAGGCCGGTCTGCTCGCCGAACGCCTGCAGCGCCTGGCGCACCGGTTGAGCCTTGATATCTAGAACAATCTCCGTCAGCGCAGTCGCTTCCGGCAGCACGGGCTCAGCATGCGCGGCCGTACACAGCATCGCCGCCACCGCGGCCCGCACCCAGATTGATCGTGTCATCGCAGTCCCCATGGTTTTCATTGTCGCCCAGGCACCGCCGAACAGTGCCTCCTGTACACTAAGTGCCATCTGCTGCCGCAAACCTTGGTAAAAATTAAAATCACACCAAGGAATGGCTCGCCAAAACACACTTACTTATTGGGTACCCAGAGAACTCGATGAATGCGTGAGCGCAAGCCGAAAGCACCTCCTAGCAGAGTTGCCCGCCTGACGGCGGCGGCCTTCCGCAAATACGCCGCTGATTTGCATCGGTACATCGAAAGACGGGTGCGGGAGCCGGAGGCCAGCGCCGACCTGACCCAGGAAATTTTCGAGCGCTTTTTGCAAGTGGACGATGCCGACGCGATTCGCAACCCGCAGGCCTATCTGTTCGGCATTGCCTCGCACGTGGTTCGCGAAGCCCGCTTTCGGGAAGATCGCAGCCTGGTGGCCTACGACTCGGACATGGTCGAGGAACTCGGCGATCAGCTCGCACACGCGTTACCGGACAACATCGCCCAGCGGTTGTCGCTGCAACAGGAGTTGCAAGATGCCGTACGCGAGCTCCCCATCATGCACCGTGCAGTAC
>NZ_JAEUPY010000760.1 GCF_016790065.1 Steroidobacter sp. | reverse complement strand
GACCAGCTCATAGCCGCCTTCCTGCGAGACCATCCAGCCGACGCCGTAGGAGCGCGGCGCCCCCTTGACTGTCGTTGCATTCTGCGAAACCAATTGGTCGGTCATCCGCGCAATCGACTTCTCGCTAAGGATGGCAGCTTGATCCTTCTGCCGATGCTTGGAGAAAAACAAACCGAAGCGCGCCAGATCATGCGCGCTGGAATAAAGCGACGCCGAAGCTGGCTCGGCGGACTCGTAGAACGGCAGAGGCACACGATCGAAGTCATAGCGCACGGCTTGATGCTTCTCGAGCCCCGGCGCCAGATTCAAGGAGGAATGGGTCATGCCCAACGGCAGAAACACGTTCTGCCGCATGTAGTCGCCGTAGCTCTTGCCGGACACCCGCTCGATCAACTGACCGAGGACACCGTAGCCAATATTGGAATAGGCAAAGCGCTCGCCAGCCGGTGTTCCGAGAAAGCCGTAGCGAGCAATATTCTGGCTGATAGGCGGCAACTGCTTCAGTTCCTCGCCATAGAAGAACTGGCTGCTGCCGGTGAATCCCGCGGTATGGTTGGCCAGGCGACGCACCGTTGCCGCATCGGCATCGCCGATCCAGGACTTGATCTGGTCCGGCCCGAGATAATCATTGGCAGGTTTGTCCAGATCGACCTTGCCCGCCTCGACCAGCGTCATCAGCCCAATGGCCGTCAAAGACTTCGACACCGACGCCAGGCAGAACATGGTGTGTTCAGTGGCGGCCACGCGGTTCTCTACATCCGCCCAGCCGAACCCCTGCTGCCACAGAATCTTGCCATCCTGCCAAACAGCCACCGCCAGGCCCGGAACTTGTTTCTCCTGCATGTGGCGGCGAATAGCCTCGCGCGCACCCTCGAATCGATCCGCACTCGCAATACCGGGCAACGCGGCCGCAGCCAATGCGACCCAAGCCAACGAACTCAGCCGTGATTTCATAACAACTCTCGAATGCAAGGAGCCGAGTGGCGGATGCCACCCGGCTATTCGACTTCGCCTCGATGGGTCCGCGCTTACCAGTTGCCCCGCAGGGTCAGCATGTAGCTGCGCGGCGTGCCGTAAACGTTCTCTGAAGACGGCAGGCCGAGCGTCTGGTAGTAGGTCTTGTTAGATAAGTTGTCGCCATACACGCCCACGGACCAGCGCTCGTTGATCTCGAACTGCACGGAGGCATTCAAGATCGCATAGGCGCTCTGCGCAAATCGGTACGGCACATAGGTGTTACCGCCCGCAGTGGCCAGCGCAGTGCCGGTCACATAACTCTCCGACTGCGCCAGCACGCCGCCATTGACGGTCCAGCGCGACAATTGGCCCGGCAACTGCCAGGTCGTCCACATCTTCAACATGTGCTTGGGCGTCATGTTGAGGAAGTAAGCGCCCGCGGAATACAGCGCTCGGCTGTCGCCATCGAAACGATTGCTATTAAAGGTATAACCGGCGAACAACTGCCAGCCCGGCGTCACTGTGCCGCTGAGTTCGGCATCGAAACCGTCGCTGGTAACGTCGGCCTGCTGCACGTAGCAGCAGCTCGAACCGTTATTGCCTGGCGTCGGCGGGAAGGCCGGATCTCTCACGCCCTGCCCGTTACGGGTCATGCGGTAGACCGCGACCGAAGCATTCAGCACGCCCGCAATCTCTCCTTTGATACCCAATTCCAGACTGTCGCCGGTGACCGGACTCAACGAACCGCCCGAGGCGCGCAGGAAATTGCCTTGCGACTTGAAGGTTTCGCCAAAGCTCAAGTAGGCCGACCAGTCCTCTGCAAAGTTCAAGCTCAACGCCGCGCTGGGAATGAACTTACTGTCTTCGTAGCTGAGGGTTCTGGGTGCGCCGACGGTGCCGTTGGACGCGACCGGGCGGTAAATCTGCTTGAAGCGGTATTCGCCGTAGCGGCCGCCGAACGTCAAGCGCAATGGCTCGGCCAGTTGCAGGCCCACCGTGGCGTAGAAACCGTTCTGCGTTTGACCGTTCTCGGGATAGAGGCCCGACAGCACCGCGGTCGGCTCCGGGTAGGCATTCGGGTCGAAGTTGAACACGTTGACCGCGGGGCCCGGATACGCGTAGCCCGTCAGCGCGTAATCTTTCTGGCCACCGCCATCGACCTTCGAGTAATCCGCGCCGAATGTGTAACGATGTTCGAGTCCGAACAACGAGACCGTGCCATTGAACGACAGGTCCAACAGATTCTGCACCGAGTCGTAATCCGTACCGCCGCCGTAACTGACCGTGCCAGTGCCGGTGAGCGGATTGACGGCGCCGTAGTTGGTGAACTGACGTAATTCGCTCTTCTGCGCGAAGCGCGTCGCATTCAGTTTGATGACGCCGCTATCGCCGTACTTCTGCTCGGCGCGCACGAAGACTTCCTGGTTGGTGAAGTACCAATGCGCCCACTCGGGGTTGAACGCAGTGCTGGTCGGCAAGCCCAACGACCTGCCGTCGGTGTAACGCGGGAAGCCCCAAGTGAAGTAACCATCTTCTTTGCGACGCTCGTAGCTCGCACCGACGATCAGCAATGTGCTCGGAGTGATGTCGTACTCGCCGGTGCCAAAGAACACCGACTTGTTCGATTCGCCGCGATCGTAGAAATAATTTTTGTCCTCGTAAGCCGCGACCACGCGGCCACGCAGTCGTCCGTCTTCCGTGATCGGGCCGGTCAGATCGAGTTCGCCGCGATACCGATTCCAACTGCCCGCGGACAGACTGGTCTTGATTTGCGGGGTGGACTTGGCGCGCTTACGCACCAGGTTGATAACGCCGCCCGGCTCACCGGCACCGCTGTACATGCCATCGACGCCACGAAGCATTTCGATGTGATCGTAAACCGCCGTGTCCGGCGTCAGGAACATTCCATAGCCGCCATCGTAGGCCGGCGCGCCACCGTCGAACTGCAACGTCTGCACCCGAAAGCCGCGCGAGAAAAAGAATGTGCTCACCGAAGTGAAGCTGCTCAGCGTGACGCCGGTGGTCTGGTTGAGCGCGTCGTTGAGCGAGGTCAGGTTCTGCGCCTCGATGCGCTCGCGAGTCACCAACGTCACCGACTTCGGCGTTTCACGCAGCGACAAGCCGGACTTGGAACCGGCGCTCAGGCGATTCTCGAGCGTACCGAACACCAGCACTTCCTCAACCGTATCGTCGACGCCACTGCTGGTGGAAGTCGAGCCGCGGCCGGCATTGCCCGTGGTCTGCTTCGGCAGGATCCGGACCACACCGCCATCGACGAACTCGTACGTCAGATCGGTCTTCGCCAGCAGCTGGTCGAGCGCTTCGCGGATGGTGAATGAGCCTTCCAGCCGCTGCGCCGTCAGCCCCTGGCCCAAGTTGCTATAAAACACCACCTGGACATTGCTTTGGTGCGCCAGCGAATTCAAAGCGTCGCTCAACGGCTGGGCCGGTATGTTCAGCGCAATTCTCTGCGTCGATACCGCATCGCTGGCCGCCAGCACCGGCTCGGCCAGAAGACAGGTCGCCACCAGACATGGCGCCAGAATGCCCGAATACAGAACTTTCATCGTCGACTCCCCATGGCGGTATGAAGTTGACCGCTCTTGGTCGAGTAGACTGCGCGGGACCGGCAATTTAGAGACGGAAAAAAAATCTTGTCCCTAAAGTATCGAGCTCGAATAGTCTCACTGTCTAGGAATCTAGTGCCTAGGAATCTAGCGTCTTGGCCCTCTCCGCATGACCCCCAACCGCTCCGATGAGCCCGAATCCCTGCGCGCCACCGCCCAGGAAGCGTTCGAGCAATACCGTGAGCGGCTGCATCGATTCCTGGTGTACAGGCTACGGAATTCCCGCGATGCCGACGACATTTCCCAGGACGCCTACTTGCGCTTCCTGCAGATCTCGACCCAGGAAACCATCCGGGAGCCGCAGGCCCTGCTGTACCGGTTGGCGTCCAATCTGGTGTACGAGTTCCATGTCCGCCAGCGGCGCAGTCACGTGACCTTCGACTCCGAAGTCGCCGACGGGCTCGCCGACCGCTCCGACGATATCTGGCGGGATGAAGTGGGCGAACGCATCAGCTCGGCGCAACAGATCGAAGCCGTCTTGCGCCGCATGCCCAAGAGCTACCAGATCGTGCTGCTGCTACGAAAACGCGATGGCCTGTCGCCGGAGGAGATTGCGCAACGACTGAATCTGAGCAAGGCGACTGTGTACACCTACCTGATTCGCGCCGTCGCCCTTTTCAAAAATGAATTCGACAGTTCCGGACCGAAGGCATAGCCACATGGACGTACGACAAATCAACGAAGACGCGGCCAGCTGGCTGATCCGACTGGAAACCGAACCCACCGCCGGTTGCAAGGCGGAGTTCTCGGCCTGGCTCGCCCAGTCCCCGCTGCATGTGCAGAACTTCCTGCTGGTCTCCGCCGCGTACCGGGAACTGGACGGCCTGAAAGAGGCGAACAGCATCGACGTCGAGCAACTCATCGGCGAATGGACCGCCGAGGAAGCCGGCAATGTGGTGGCGATGAATGCATCGGTTGCCGCTGCAACCACACTGCCGCTCGCATCGACGTCGGAGAAAGTAACGACGCGCGCCTCCAAGTGGACTGCTCTGCGTTTCGCTGCTGGGATTGCCGCCGTCGCGTTGGTCGGTTGGCAAATCGCCGGCACGCTGCTGACACCGCGCTACACGACAGCGATCGGCGAACAGCGCACCATCAAGTTGCAGGATGCGTCGCGAATCGAAATGAACGTGCGCTCACGCATCGAGGTGGATCTGTCCGCAGCGAATCGAGATATCCGCTTGCTCGATGGTGAAGCGTTGTTCTCGGTCGAGCACGACCCGAGCCGCCCATTTCGGGTCATCACCGACTACGCCGTCGTTCAGGCCATCGGTACCGAGTTCAACGTGTATCGCCGCGAAGGCATGACCACCGTTGCGGTGGTCGGCGGCGTCGTGCGGATCACTCCGACGAAGGGAACAGCCCAAACGCTCGCCGCTGGCCAGGTTGCGGATATTCGCAACGACGGTAGCGTGGTGCGGCACCCACCGGACGAAGTGGCGCGACAAACCGCCTGGCGTCAGCGCAAACTGGATTTTCGCGGTGCTTCGCTCAGCGACGTGGCTGCCGAGTTCAATCGGTTCAATCGAGTCCAGATCCAAATCGGCGATCCGGAAATCGCGCAACGCGAATTGAACGGCGTGTTCAATGCCGATGAGCCCCAAGCGTTGTTGAATTTCCTACGGAACGATCGCGATGTTCGGGTAGAGGATAGCGGCGAGCAGGTAACGATACGGCGGCGCTAGGTCAGCGCCGCCTCAGGCAAGTTCCTTCGCCAAGAAATCCACAGTTCGCTGCCAAGCAAGCGCCGCGGCAGCAGCGTCATACCGTGGCGTGGTGTCGTTGTTGAAGCCGTGCTGTGTGCCCGAGTACGTGTGCGCTTCATAGCGAACACCAGCCACTTTGAGGGCGACTTCGTACTCCGGCCATCCTGCGTTGACGCGTTCGTCGTTCTCGGCAAAGTGCAGTTGTATCGGTGACTTGATGCGAGCGGCATCAGCGCTGGGCGCCTGACCGCCGTAGAACGGAACAGCGGCTGCAAGCGTCGGCACTTGCGTAGCCAGGAAGTTCGCGATCGCTCCGCCGTAGCAAAAGCCTACGACGCCAACCTTGCGATTACCTCCAGGCAGCTTTTCCAAATAGCTCACGGCCGCCAAGAAGTCATGGCGGCACTTCTGCTGATCGAGCTTCTGAAACAAGGTCCGCGCCTGATCCTCATCGCCAGGATAGCCACCGAGCGAAGACAGTGCGTCCGGCGCGACCGCAATAAAGCCCGCGAGCGCCAAGCGTCGTGCGATATCTTCGATATGCGGATTCAAACCGCGGTTCTCATGCACGACCAGCACGACCGGCCGAGACACCGCACTCGCTGACGGCCGAGCAAGATAGGCATTTACGCTGCCATGTCCCTGGGTAGAAGGAATGACGATTCGTGATGTCTCCAGCCGCTCGTCGTTAGGCTCAACCTGCTGAGCTTCAGCGAAGCGCGGATTCAGCAGCTCCAGCAAGCCCTCCGCCGCCACACCCGCCGCTGCGTAGTTCGCGGCACGCTTCAAGAATTCCCGGCGCGGAATCAGTCCGTGCACGTACTCATCGAAAAGCTTTAGGACCTGCGGATGAAAGTCCAATACTGTCTTACGCGTCATAGTTGAGTTCACAAGCGGTAGTTGACGCCGACCAGGAACTGGCGACCGTACTCCTGATACGTTTGCACTCGCTGCTCACGCATCGCATACGAGATGTAAGGCTCGTTGGTCAGATTGTTGATCTGGAACAGCACCGACAAGCCCTTGAGCGTGCCCTCGTCGAATTCATAACCGAGCTGCGCGTCGGTGATGCGATCGCCCCTCACGTACTTTAGAGCGCGCTCGTTGGCGAAGTCGGTGATCTCGCCGATGTACTTCGACCGTGAGCGTGTCGCCACGCGAGCCGAGAAGCCAGCAACCTCGTAGTACGCCGTCGCGCTCCACACCGTCTTTGACAAGCCAGGCAACGGAATCTTGCCCAGGCCATTACCGCCCAGATAGTTGTTACCTGGCGGATCCTGGATGGTGATGCTGCTATCCGTCTGCGCAAAGCTCAGGATGGTGCCGAAGCCGCGAAGCTTGTCGCTGAACAGTTCACCCGTGAGCGACAACGCAAGCTCCATACCTTTCAAGTTGCCGCCTTCGCCATTGCGAGGCTGCGAATACAAGCCCGTGGTCGAAGCAACTGGCGGACACACATCGTCGCTAGGATCGGCAGGATTGCCGAGGTCACCCTGGTAGCAATAAGGCAGATCGGCCAGGAACGTAGTGAAGTCGTGGCTGGCGTCAGTCTGGTTGTAGATGTAGCTGTCGAGCTTCTTATAGAACGCAGCCACCGACACGTAGGCACCCGGTGCCAAATACTTCTCGTAGGAAAGATCGAATGCATCGGCGCGCCACGGATCCAGCTCTGGATTGCCGCCGACACCGCTCGGCACCAGACCACCGTTCTGAACACTGGCGCCCTGCTCGCTCGACGCTTTGAGTTGATCCATTCTCGGACGAGCGATCTCGCGTGCAACGCTCAGACGCACTGTCTGTTCCGCAGGCAACGCAAGTGCGAGATTGATCGCAGGCAGCACGTCGGTGAAGGTCTTGCCTGCACTGAACGGCTCGATCAGATTGAGCGCACTGTTTCGTCGTAGCGCGCTCGAACTCTGATCCGTGCTCACGACCTGCACGCCCACATTTCCACGCAGCGTTGCTGTCGACGACAGCTCGTGCTCGATTTCGCCGCGCAGATAAGCTGTGCCGACTTTTTCTTCGACAGTCCAATTCTTGCCGACCAGATACTCATATCCCGGCGTGGTCGCATCGGCATAAGTAATCGGTTGGTAGTAGGCCCCGAGCACCGCCGGCACATTCCAGGCCAGGATCGAACCCGTGCCTGCATAGGAAAGATTGGCGGGATTGAGCAGATAGCGCGAATCGACCTGATAGAACCGATTGTCGATGGTCGACAACGTCGTTTCCGGCTGCTCCTTACTCTTCTCGCGATTCGAATAGTTGAGGCCTACTGCGACTTTGGTCAGCCAGCCGTCGAGCTGACGCGCCACATCGACACGCGCCGACTTGAGCTCGTCTTCGATGTGCGGAATCCTTGAGTAGCCCGCACCGTAAACGGACGGGCCAATACGCACGCCGGCAGGATCAGCGTAGTTCCGATCGAAGCCCAGACGAGGCATCGAGTCCGGCGAGATGCTGAACCAGCCATTGTCGTAAACATAGCGCGGCGAGCCGGCGGGTGCCGAGTTGGAAGGCTCGTACTGAGCGTTCGTCTCGTAGTGCTGCTCCTCGCGTTCCGCTTTCGAGTAGCTCACATCCGCATTGAGTGTCCAGGCACCTGCGAGCCACTTGTTGTTCCAACCGAGCGCAGTGATGCTGTCTTTGGTCTTGTAGAGGAAGTTGCGAACCAACGGAATGCGCTGGTTGAGATCCGCAGCCACCACGGTGCCATTGACGACAGTCGGGTTCGAGTAGCCGAACACCGTGCCATTAGGGAACGTGCCGTCACAGCAAGGCGCAGGGAAACTCGCCAGGTTCACTTCCAGGCTGCGTGCGTTATCCACCTGGCGCCGCTTGGTGTAGTACACATCGAGCAAGCTGGTGAACGAATCGCTCGGACGCCATTCGATGGCGGCCATCGCCCCATCGCGGCGGTTCTTGCCCATGTCCGAGCGCACTTTCATGCCATCGGTGATGAAGTCATTGGCACCCACGCCAGGGTTGACGACACCGGTCGGGTTCAAGAAACCCGCACTCTGTGTGCCGCTCGCATGCCAAGGTTCATAAGTGCCTGCGCCTCGGATGGCCATCGGAGAATCGAGCCGCGCCACACCCAGCGTCACGCCGAGACGGTTGTCGAATAACTGGTCGATGTACGAGAAGCTGGCGCGATATCCCTCGTCTTTCGAGTTGGCGCCGAGATCGCCCTGGGAATTGCGCTCGCCGCGAACGTTGAGCACGACCGCTCGCTGCCCATACTCCAGCGGCCGTCGCGTACGCAAATCGATAGTGCCCGCCAATCCCTGACCGACGAGTGCGGCATCCGGCGTCTTGTACACGACCACCGCGCTCAGCAGTTCCGATGGGTACTGATCGAACTCAACACTGCGATTGTCGCCGGTGCTGACTTGCTCGCGACCGTTCAACAACGCGGTGGTGAATCCTGGATCCGTGCCGCGCAAACTGATAGCCGACGCGCGTCCTTCAGCACGCTGTGCCGTCAAACCCGGCAGTCGCGAAATGGAATCGGCGATGCTGGTATCGGGCAGTTTGCCGATGTCTTCGGCCGAGACCGCCTCGACGATGCTGCCTGAATCGCGCTTGAGTGCGATGGCGTCGTCGATACTGCGCCGAATTCCGGTTACGACGATGGTCTCGAGCACATCCTCGGACTTCGCATTGCTCGGCGTCGCCTCCTGCGCTGAGGCAGCGACAGTTGCCAACATCACCGAGCAACCCAACATCGTGGACGCGCGCGCCGACCGCGCACGAGAACCGTACGTAACTCTTGTCATCTCGAGTTCCCCCTGACTATCGGACCGCGCGGTGTGTCCGCTTTATTTCTGAAACGATGCTGCCGGTCATACTAGTGAAGCCGGCCGTGGCGGCAAGGCTATGACAACGTATTCATTTGGATTCTTTGCCAGTGCCGAGCAGGAAGCGCAGCGGGATGTCGATGCGCGCACGCCAAGCCGCTTCGTCGTGTCGAGCGCCAGGGAATTTCTTGCTCATCCAATTCTGGTCGCGACGATAGCCGCGTGCCTGCATCTGATCGTCAGCCAGCTTCTGGTAAGGCTCGTAGTCCTTGTCGATGCCCTCGGTGCCATGATCGAAGTAGATTCGATGAGTCGCAGGATCGGGCAGCTTGCCGCGCAAGTACTCAACCACCAAGCCGTCGCCGATGGACCAATGCGTCGATAGACACCCTGCTCCACCGAACACCTCGGGATACTCGGTGACCGCATACAGCGAGATCAGACCGCCCATCGACGAACCCATGATGAAGGTATCGGCGCGGCCCGGGCTCGTGCGGTAATGCTGATCGATGAAAGGCTTCAGCTCTGTGACCAAGAACTTCAGGTACGAATCCGCAATCCACGTGGGATTGGGCGACTGCGGTTGTCTGAGGCGAATCGTCTCCTTCAGCGCCGTCTCGTAACGCGTGCCGCGGGCCCACTCGACAGCCTTCTGCGGCATGTACTCTTCTCTACGCAGCGAAGAGTTGGCCACCGCCACCACGATGGCCTCACGCACGGCGCCTTCGGCGATCAGCTTGCTCATCGCCTCATCTACACCCCAGTCGGTCTGGTTCATGGCGATGCTGGGATCGAAGACGTTCTGGCCATCATGCATGTACAGCACCGGGAAACGCTGTGCGGACTCTGACTTGTAGCTGGGTGGCAGCCACACCCACACATCGCGCGCGGTGACGAACTTCGACTCGACCTTGTCGTACTTGCTCAACTCACCCGCGATACCCGAGCCGACAACTTTTGTCGGCGGGTTCGCAGCGTGTGACGCAGTAGTGACCCAGCCGGCAACGAGCGCCAGGCACAGCGAGGCAACACGAAACTTCTTCTGATGGATCACGGGTCCCATCCTCCTCAATGCACGGTGCTGTAGCGCTTGGGAATGTCCGCATAGTCGCGCAGCCTCTGTCGATACTCTTGCAAGGTCGCAGGCCGCGAGCTCATGTCCGGATCAGGGAATTGCCGGTGCGCCTCGGGCCAGTTCTGTTCGGTGAGGAACAGATCGTCGATGGTGCAGCCTTCATAGTCGGAGAACGGCTTCTCGAACACATACCCGTCGGCCAGATCGCGCAGACGGAAATCCGAGTAGCCGATGGCTTGGAAGCTGTCATCCGCCAGCGCCCCGAGCGGGGTGTTTTCGAGATCGAAGCCGACGCGCTTGTCAGTGAACTGGGTCATCACCTGATCGATGGCGCCCTTGGCCGGATAGACCAGCTCACGCGGGCCACCGACGCGACCGTCGAGCGCCCGATGCAACATGATGAAGAACACTCGGCTGGGCGCCATCTGGTACAACAGATTGCCCATGTAACGATCTTCGCTGCGATAGAAGCCTTCGGACAGATAATCATTCACCGGCTGTCGATACTTGGTGAACGCGTGCACGCTGCCGGTCAGGATCAGGATCTTGTCCTGCTTCTGCAGGATTTCCCGGCGCAACAGGTCGGCGCGATAGCGCTCCGAGTTGCCCTTATGGAACACCTTGGCAACGTTCACCGGCGTGCGGATACCCGTGTAGCCTTCCCAGTTGAATTTGTAACTGAGATTCAAGATGCGGAACTTACGCGCACCAGCAGGCAACGAGCGGTTGAGTTCCCAAGCGACACGGTAGATGTCCATGTACTCCTTGAACGCCCAGCCGACGTTGTAGTTGAACATCAAGCGACGTGCGACTGCCTCGTCATAGCGCTCACCCATCACCAACGCATCCAGCGCCGCCTGATCTTCGCTGGCGCCGAACTCCATGCCGAAATTGTAGACGCCCGCCTTGTACAGCCGCGGGATCAGTCGCTGTGCCAGCTGCAAGTTGTGCTTGATGCGATGATCTTCACCGAGCAACACGATGTCGTAACGCTCGAACTTGCCGGTGATGTACTGCTCCGGCGTCACCCAGTTCTCCTTGAGGTACGTGGCCAACCGTTGCGCTTCGGCATTCGACAGCGGCGTCGGTGTGGGCGCCGACGCCAGGGCCATCGCATGGGCCAGCATCAGTCCCCACATCACAACTATCTTGGCATGGATTTGTTTCATATCAATCCTGGGCAGTCCTGGCTTTATTCCGAAACGAAAGACAATGGCGGCATGGAGCGATACCGCCGTGGAAGGTCGCTATATTCCTCGAGCTTGCGCAGGTACTCGCGCGGGCCGGCCGGCCACGGATCGAGGAACGGGAAATCGGGATAGCGCTGGTGCGTCTCTGCCCAGTTCGCTGCTGTGACGAACTGTTGATCGATGCTGCAGCCTTCGAACTCGCGCAAGGGCTTTTCGTAGATGTAGCCGTCGACCAAATCTCGCAGGCGCAGGTTCGGGTGGCCGATGGCGTAGTAGCTATTGTCACGGAGCTCACCCATCGGTGTGTCGATCAGATCGAAGCCGACTCGCCTGCCGTGCAGCTTCGACATCACCTGCTCTATCGCGCCATCGGCTGGATGCACGAGCACTGCGCCACCACCGGTTTGACTGTCGAAGGCACGATGCAGCTGGATCGTGAATAGCTTCTGGGGGACCTCGGCGTACAGCAGCCCGCCCATGTAGCGCGACTCCAGTCGATAGAACCCTTCCGAGAGATAGTCATCGACTGGCTGTGCATAGCGTGTGAACGCGTGGCTGTTGCCAGCGAGGATCAGGATCTTCTCGGCTTTCGCCAGGATCTCGCGTCGTACCATGTCGGCGCGGTAGATCTCTGGATTGCCACGATGATGCACTCGGGCGAACGTCGTCGGCGTGCGGTTGCCTTGGTAGGCCGACCAGTCGTAGCGGTAGCTCAGATTTAGAACTCGGAACTTGCGAGCACCGGCAGGGAGAGATCGGTTCAACCGCCATGCCGCGCGATAGATATCCATGTACTCGCGGTAGGCCCAGCCGACGTTGTAGTT
>NZ_JAEUPY010000754.1 GCF_016790065.1 Steroidobacter sp. | reverse complement strand
GCGGTGCTTTGCAGGCAACCGCCGAGGCCGGCCTATTCCGTCGCGCTAGAGACTTTTGGCGTCAGCCGTTTGTTCAGCGCAGCCACCAGTTCCTCGTCCAGCACGATCGATTCGATGAGCTTGTCGAGCGCCTTGCTCATGATTTCCGCCCAGGTCTTTTCCAGTCCGCCCGCCTTCTCCTGAGCATAACTCCCGGCGTACTTCGATTTATAAATGGACTGCTTGGTTTGGCGATCGATGAAATCGACCGTGCACTGCACGTCCCCGATGAACTTCACCGTCCAGAAGTTGGGGTCGATCTCAAACCAGAAGCGATCGATCGTGCCAACCACCTGCACGTCGCCACTATCACCAACACTATGCTTCGTATCGGTGAGCGCCTTGGCAACCGCCGCTTCGACAAGCTGCTCGACCGGCTGCTTGGTGACAACGTCGGCGGTGTTTTGCCCGAAACCGTTCTTCTTCCAGCCAATGCGCGCCGTGTCCGCACGAGAGTCCAGCAGCTGCGGCGTTTGGAACGCAATAGGCATGACATCGCCGAGCGGACCGGCGATCTGGGCATTGGTGTGCTTCACATCAAGCGTCGCCTTGGTGAATGCACAGCCCTGCATTACTAGAACAGCGACGGCGAGAACCAGGAATCTCAGCAGCTGCACGACGTACTCCCTACTTCACGTTATAGATGATCTTGTTCGCTAGCCGGCGCGCCGACTGCACCAGGACCGCTTCGATATCGCCATTCAAGTCCGAGGTCGCCTTGAGCAGGTCCTCGTAGGGCGCCTGTTTCTTGTGGGTGAGATAGAACGGCTCCCTCGATTTCGGCCGCTTGATCGGTTCGCGCGCGTAGGCCGCTTCGAACTCGACGTATGCCGAGACCGACATCGAGGTTGAATCCACCACGCGAAATCCGTAGGAAGCGGGGAACAGCATGAGATAGACGTCGGCCTTCGCATCTTTGCCGCTCGCCTGACCTTCAACCCATTGCGGATCAAAGCCCTTCGCAACCAACGCCTCATGCAGCGTCGCCACGAAGGCCTTCTGCCAGACATCGTCGGCTACGTGCGGCTTGAGTTCTTTGCGCTTGGTGGAATCGCGATCGGCTTCGATGCCCGCCTGGATGCCGGCACCGATGACGCCGGCAAACGCCGCACCCGTCATATTAACTTCGGCACGGTGATAGATGACGTCGAACGCTGGGGCGCCGTCAACGCGGATCTGGATAGCGCGAACTTCGTCAGCCGCGACGGGCGCCGCCAGCAGCACAAGCGCCGCAGTGAATGCCGAGAGCCAGGAGATCATGATGATCGCAATGTCCGTTCTTTAGTATTGTTCAGTCCGTTGCAAGGCTTACATACAATCCGAGATGTTCGGTCTCAAGTCAAGAGCAAACAATCCGTTTGCACCGGGAGCAGACGCAGACTGATGCGGCTTTTGATGGGCTTCGGCGCTGGAAACGTTTCCGCGGAAACGTCGTCGCTCGACTTTTACTTGGCCTGGTTCTTCTCGTCCCAGTTCATCGGCTCCCATAGCTCGACCTTGTTTCCTTCCGGATCCATGACCCAGGCGAACTTTCCGTTCTCGTGGGACTCGGGCCCGCTAACTACGTCGACTCCGCTCACTCGGAGTTGCGCGAGCAACTCGTCGAGATTGTCGACGCGGTAGTTGATCATGAAGGTGGCGTCGCTCGGACTGAACCACTTGCTATCCTTGTCAGCGACGCTCCATGCGGTGAGGCCGTTGTCCTCGGCTTTGTCGTCCGGCCATTTCAGGATGGCTCCGCCCCAGGGTTCGAGTTGGATGCCCAGGTGCCTTTGATACCAGGCCGCTAGCGCGGCGCTGTCGGCTTTGGATTTGAAGGAGCTGCCGCGATGGCGGTTACTTTGGCCCTGGATTTGTAGCCCCGGGTTCGTGTCAAAGCGAGGCAGCCTATATTTGCAATACAAACATTCTCTGACTGCCGTTTACCGCTAGAAGC
>NZ_JAEUPY010000739.1 GCF_016790065.1 Steroidobacter sp. | reverse complement strand
GGTGACACAGAGCACGCCCATGTTCCGGTCTCGTCGGCGCGAGCGAAGCGCTGGGAACAATCCTCCTCCTACGAGGAAAAGCTGCTGGAGCTCGTGGAGGTCGTCGCTCGCGGCGAAGTTCCGGACGGCTATGCGCTGTCCGAAACCGCCGAGGCGATCGACTGCAGCCTGCCGGGTGTGGAGTTCTTCGCGGGCCAGCGCCTGACTGGAAGTCGATTCAGCGTCATCGTCCTGCGCGCAACCAATATCGGCGAAGCGACGATCGAACTGCTTGGACATGCGGGCTGCGGTGCGCCCGGTGTCGCGCTCGTTGCTCCCTGGCCGCATGCCCATCTCGATCCGGGCACCTCCACCGAACTCTACGTCGGTGTCGTTAACGACACCTTCGAGCCACAACCACGCGGGCAGGTACGGCGCTCGCTCCTGGAGCGCTCCAGATGAGCCCGGTCTCCAAAGAGAGCTTCTCGTCGTGGTGGGCTTCGCTGTCGCCCGACAAGCGCAAGACCCTGATGGGCGTGGGCTGCCTCGCGCTGTTGGTGGCCGTGCTCTATCTCTTCGTGTCAGCGGGACCGGATACCGAGAACCGTAAGAAGGTGGCGGCGAAAGCCGATCTGAATCTTCTGACCGGCAGCGACACGCGAACGCTCGGCTTGGAAAGCGTCGGTGCAGAGCTTCGGGAGGCACAACGCAAACAACGCGAGCTCCAAGGGCAGATGGAGCGACTGGCACAACAGTCCAGCACCAAGGATGAAATGAAGGCGCTCACTGCCCAACTGAACGCCATCGCCGAGTCATTGAAAGCGGAGGGCAGTAAGCACTCTGCTGCACTGGAGGAGCTGCGTCGTACTGATGGCGCCAGCCGCAAACCTCAGTCTGGCACTTCGGGGGCCGAATCCGAGGGCGGTTCGCGGCACACGGCGGAACCCGGTGGCTTGTTCCAAGAGGCCCCGGACACGAGTGCGGAGGCCCGAGGCAGTGGGCCGGCCTCGCGTTCCGTGCGCCCGGCCGACGCGCCGGAGTCGATCAAAGTCCAGGTGTTCGGGGAGCTTGAGCCGCAGGCGAACGCTGCGCAGGCCGGCGTGGAAGACAGCGTCTATCTGCCCGCCGGCAGCATGCTCAAAGGGGTCCTGCTGACCGGTGTGGACGCGCCGACGGGCATGCAGGCCAAGCGCGATCCGATCCCTGCGCTGATGCGCGTCAAGGCCGATGCCATTCTCCCCAACTTCTTCAGCTCAGACGTCCAGGAATGTTTCGTTCTGTTTGGTGCGACCGGAGATCTCAGCACCGAACGTGCACTGATGAGAGCAGAGACGCTATCGTGCATTCGTCACGACGGCGGTGTGATCGAAGTGGTGCTGGATGCGTACGCGCTCGGCGATGACGGCAAGGCGGGAATCCGCGGTCGCTTGGTGTCGAGAAACGGCTCCTTAGTCGCGAAAGCAGCGTTCGCCTCGTTCGCTGAAGCGTTGTCACAAATTTTCCGGCCGGTGGCCATTCAAGGCCTGAACACCTCACCGGGTCAGCGCACCGATTTTCAGGCACCCGACGCCTCCGAGGCGTTGGAAGCCGCCGGCTACGCCGGGTTTGGTGGCGCGATGAGACGGCTCAGCGACTACTTCGTCGATCTGGCCGACGAGATCGTTCCATTCATTGAGGTCGATGCGGCGCGCCAGGTCGAGGCGGTGTTGCTCAAGGGCGTCACGCTCAAGATTCGGAGCGCGCAGTGATGAACCGTATCCAGACTCCGCATGGTCCTAAAGCCGCGTGGGTTACGTTGATGTCGCTCATCGCGATATCCATCTCTTCGGCGGCCGATGCGGGAGCGGATGAGAACATTCCGCGAGATGTTCTCAAAGGCATCGAGGCGATGCGCCGCCTGCCGGTCGACGGCTTTCACGTTGTCGAATCGCAAGGGCGCCTGCTGTTGGTGTCCACGAACGGACATTACGTGGTGTCCGGCGGGCGAATCATCGATCTGTGGAATCAGATCGAGGTCAAGTCGGTGGCTGACGTCGACGGCACCACGCGGATACCGCTGTCTCGCATGGGAATCGAGGCCGGTGCGCTCGGAGGCATCGTGACCGGGCAG
>NZ_JAEUPY010000689.1 GCF_016790065.1 Steroidobacter sp. | reverse complement strand
TCCCGAAGACCGGTTGAAGATGCAAGGCGCCGAGCGCATGGCGCTCGATGCCGGCTTGCCGTCCGATCTGCTGTTGCGAATGATCAGTGCGCGCGGCCGGCAGCTATGGGTGAGAAGCATCGTCAAAGCCGAGCGGCGCGGCGGTAACACCGTGCGCTTGCATGGCACGATCCAAGACGTCACCGATCTGGTTAGCGCCGAACGCAAGCTGCGCGAGACCCGCGACTTCTTCGAACTCACGTTGAACGCCGTGCCGACGCCGGTGACCTACGTCAACTCGAACATGGTGGTCACGTATGTGAACAAGGCGTTGGAGGAATGGTTCGACCAACCTTCCGACGCGGTGCTCGGCCGGCCGTTACGCGACGCCCTCGGCGATGAGCGGTTCGTCGAGGTCGAGCCGTTGATCAAGCAGGTCATGGCCGGCAAGTTCGTGCACGTCATCCAGAACGGCGTGCGCAACGGCCGCCATCGCGAATGGCAGAATCATTACGTGCCGCAGATCGGCCCGACCGGCGAAGTGCTGGGCTTCTTCTCCATCGTTTACGATCTCACCGAGCAGAAGCGCCTGGAAGCGCGGCTGATGCAGGCGCAGAAGATGGAAGCCATCGGTCAGCTCACCGGCGGCATCGCGCACGACTTCAATAATTTGCTGGGCGTGGTCATCGGCAACTTGCAGTTGCTCGATCGCAGCGTCGCCGAGACGCCGACGCTCGCACGCAAAGTTCACACCGCCATGCGCGCCGCTGCTCGTGGTGCTGATCTGACACGACGTTTGTTGGCGTTCGCGCGCCGGCAAATCCTGGCGCCGGCAGTGCTCGACTTGAATCGTCAGCTGTCCGGCTTGAGCGAGCTGGTCCAGCGCACCATTGGCGAATCCATCGAAGTGCGTATGATCCAGGCGCATGATCTGTGGCACACCAGCGCCGACCCGGGCCAGTTCGAGAATGCGATTTTGAATCTCGCCATCAATGCGCGCGACGCCATGCCTCAGGGCGGTCGGCTCACGGTGCGTACTCAGAACGTCACGCTGGATGCCAAGTTCTGTAGCAACTATCCGTCCATCGAGCCGGGCGACTTCGTGTCCATCAGTGTCAACGACAATGGCGTGGGCATGGACGAAGACGTGCTGAAGCGCGTGTTCGAACCGTTCTTCACCACCAAAGAGTCGGGCAAGGGCAGCGGCCTGGGCCTGGCCATGGTGCACAGCTTCGCTGAACAGGCGGGCGGTATTTCCAGTATCGAAAGCACGGTCGGCGTGGGCACTACGGTGTCCATCTTCCTGCCGCGTTCGAAAGAGGAACAATCCGATCGCGAGGATACAATCGTCACGCGTGCCGCACCCGGCGGCACCGAGACTATCTTGGTGGTCGAGGACGATGCTGACCTGCGCGATACCGTCGTGACTGCGTTGACTCAACTCGGCTATCGAGCGTTGGCAGCGGCCAATGGCGCGGCGGCGGTGCGAATTTTGTCGGGACCGGAGCGAATCGATTTGTTGTTTACCGATGTGATGATGCCCGGAGGCATGCTGGGGCCGGCGCTGGCCAAGCGCGCCCGCGAACTGCGCCCCGACATCGACGTGTTGTTTACTACCGGCTATGCCGACAATGCCGTGCTGGCCGGCACCGCAGGACTCACGTCCTCGGATGTAATCCATAAACCCTATCGCAACGAAGACCTGGCTATGCGGATTCGCCATGTCCTCGATAGGGAGGCCCGTGTCGCCTGAGTATTCCAATAAGTTGCTGGTCATCGACGATCAGCCCGACCTTTGCGAATTCATTTCGGAGGCGGCCGCCGGGCTGGGCTTCGAATCCAAAGGGGTGACCGATCCGGAAGCGTTCCGGACCGCGGTGGAAGAGTTTCAGCCGACGGTAGTGGTGCTGGACCTGCAAATGCCTGGCGCCGACGGCATCGAACTATTGCGTTATCTGGGCGAGCGCGGCACCAAGGCACAGATCCTGGTGGCGAGCGGCATGGATCAACGCGTGCTGGCGACGGCACAGCAGATCGGCAAGGCGCACGGCCTGCAGATGCTGGGCGCGCTGCAGAAACCGATTTTGCTCGCCGACCTCGAAGCGACCTTGCGTCAGTGTCTGCGCAGCGATGCGCCGATCAGCGCGGCGGCTTTGACGGCGGCGCTCGATAAGCGCGAGATCATCGTTCATTACCAACCCAAGGCGACGCGCATCGCGCCCAATCGTTGGATCGTCGAAGGCGTCGAGGCCTTGGCGCGTTGGAATCACCCGACCTTGGGCTTCGTATCGCCGGCGCGCTTCATTCCGCTCGCCGAAAAGAACGGCCTGATCCGCCGCCTCACCGAACAAGTGCTGGAGACGGCGTTGTCCCAATGCCGGGCTTGGGATGCGGTCGGCTTGCAGCTGTCGGTGGCCATCAATCTGTCGCCGCAGTTGTTGAACGACCTGGCCTTCCCCGATCAAGTTGCGCGCATGGCCACGCAGGTCGGCGCTGATGCCCGCCGCATCATTTTCGAAGTGACCGAGAGCGCGGCCATGTTCGATCCGGGCACCACCATGGACGTGCTGACCCGCATGCGGGTGAAAAACTTCGGCCTGTCCATCGACGACTTCGGCACCGGCTACTCGTCGCTGAAACAGCTGTACCTGATGCCGTTCAGCGAACTCAAGATCGACACCTCGTTCGTGCGCGACGTGTTCGCTCACGAGGACGCCCGGACCATGGTGGAGACCATGATCCTGCTGGCGCACAAGCTGCGCCTGACGGCCTGCGCCGAGGGCGTCGAATCCCAGGAGGTCCTGGACTTCCTCGACAACGTCGGCTGCGACCGCGCCCAGGGCTATTTCATCGGCCGTCCCATGGCCGGCACCGCCCTGGAAATTGCCGTCCGCGAATGGAATAGCAAGCAAACTTAGCCGGCCCCGCTTAAACCTTCCCCGCCGGCGCCGCATCTATCTCAACAAGGCGGAACGACTACAAAGCGGCAACGGAGTAGAGGGCGGAACTTGCAATACGGCGCTGGCGCCAACGACGCCACCTTGGCTCAGTCCAAGGCGGTGGACCCTCAGCTCTCCGACGCGAGCCTGGTAACGGCTGCCCGAGGCGGCGATACGCGCGCTTTCGAGCGGCTGTATCGCGCCCACAGCGGCAAGGTGATGGGCCTGTGCCTGCGGATGACGCGGCGACGGGACGTGGCGGAGGATTGCGTGCAACAGACATTCATCAGAGCGTGGCGCAGCCTGCAGGCCTTCGAAGGCCGCAGCGCTTTCGGCACCTGGCTGCATCGAATCGCAGTCAATGAAGTGCTGAGCCATGGTCGCAATCACGGCACGCGCTTCGAATCCAACGAGGACGCCATCGAGCATGCCATCGCCGAGCCTGGCGAGGGTTCCAAAGAATATGACGCCGGCGAAGTGATGGACGTGGAGCGCGCGCTGTCGACCTTGCCGGAAGGTTCGCGTCACGTGGTGGTATTGCAGGCTGTGTACGGTTACAGCCACGAAGAAGTTGCCGACATGCTCGGCATCGCGGTCGGAACCTGCAAGGCGCAATTGCATCGCGGCCGACGCTTGTTACGCGAGCGCATGGGCCTGACAGCGGAGGCGGACGATGAGTAACCAACCGAACGATCCGTTGAGTCAGCTGCTGGCGTCGGTGCCTCGTGACGTGCCGCCGGAGCGCGATCTGTGGTCTGGCATTCAGGCGGAAATCACCAAGACGCCCATCGTCACCGACACTGCACCGGTCGTGCATTTCGCAGCGTCCCGCTGGTTTCAATTGGCCGCGGGGTTGCTTCTGGTGCTCGCGACATCGCTCACTACATTCGTCATTACACGGCAGTCCATGCAGAAAGACGCCGCCGTGCAGGTCGCTCCACAACAACAGCAACTGCCGACCGCGGTCGCGCCATTGAATGCCATGCCGGTGAGCTTCGGCACCGAAGCGCTGGGCGCCGACTATCTCAAGGCTCGCTCGGAGCTGGACAAGAGCTTCGAGGAACGCATGAAGACCTTGCCGCCGTCGACGCGCGCCAAGCTGGAACGCAATCTCGCCGACCTGCGCCATGCCGCCACCGAGATTTCCAACACCTTGGCCGAACACCCCTCGGATCCGCTGCTGCAGGATCTGTTGCTGTCCACCTATCAGCGCGAACTGCAGCTGCTCGCCGACGTTAGCGAAGTGCCGGTTAACACCGCCGTGAGGACCGATCTATGAACGCCCCTGTGTCAGCGGCTCTGCCGGCCGTCCTGTCGATGGCTTTGCTGACGATGGCAGCCCCGCATGCCGGCGCCGAAGAAGTTTCCAAAACTCAGCCGGCCGATGCGCGCGGCGAAGTGGAAATCGTCAACGTCGCCGGCTCGGTCGAAGTCTCCGGCTGGGACCGCGCCGAGGTGCAGGTCAAAGCCGATCTGGGCAAAAGCGTCGAGCGCCTGGATTTCGACCGTGACGGCACGCGCACCTACATCAAGGTGGTGTTGCCGAAGATGGGCGGCTCGTCCGGCGCCAGCGACCTGATCATCAAAGTGCCGCGTGACAGTGGCTTGATCGTCAAAACCGTCAGCGCCGATCAAAGAATCGGCGGCGTCCGCGGCATGCAGCGCCTGCAGGCGGTCAGCGGCGACATCGACACCGAGTTCGGCCCGGGTGAGCTGGAGCTGAAAACGGTCAGCGGCAACATCGTGGCGCGCGGCGACGGCAAGGGGCTGGTGCGCGCCACCAGCATCAGCGGCGACATCGATATCAGCAAGGCCGGCCCGGAATTGGACTTGAACACTGTGTCCGGCGACATGGTGGTGAGCGCCGAGCGGCTGGAGCGTGGCCGGATCAAGACCACCAACGGCGATTTGCATCTGACCACCGCGCTCGCCGACAAGGCGCGCCTGGAAGCCGAGGCCATCAACGGCGATCTGCAGTTCACTCTGCGCGGCGAGCTCAACGCCGAGTTCGATATTGAAACGTTCAATGGCGACATCGATAACTGCTTCGGGCCCAAGCCGCGTCGTAGCCGTGAGTACGGCCCGGGCAACGAGCTGCGTTTCACGCAGGGTGCGGGCGAGGGTAACGTGCATATCAAGACGCTCAATGGCGGTGTGACACTTTGTCAGCGTTAACCCTGCAGATGTTTGCGCAACGTTGAGGCGTATCACTTGGCGGCGGAACGCGGCACCGGTTACGATCCGCGCCGATGTCCGAAATCCCATCCGATCCTGCCGCACAACCTGCCTGGCGCATTCTGCTGGTCGACGACGAGCCGACGCAGCGTTTGATCATGGCTCGGCTGTTGAAGCGCAACGGCTACGAGGTGGAGATGGCGGCCAACGGCCGCGAAGCGCTCGCCAAGCTGGACCAAGGCGACTTTCCGCTGATGATTACCGACTGGGAAATGCCGGAAATGGACGGCGTGGCCCTGTGCCGGGCGCTGCGCTCCAAGGAGCGCGGCTACACCTATACCATCCTGCTGACCTCGCGCGATGCCATCGAGCATCTGGTGGCGGGCCTGCAATCCGGCGCCGATGACTATCTGATCAAGCCGGTGGTGGAACCGGAATTGATTGCGCGGCTCAATACCGGCCGGCGCATCGTCACATTGGAACGCTCGCTACGCGCTGCCAACGAAGAGAATCGGCGGCTGTCGATTACCGACCCGTTGACCGGCGTTCACAACCGCCGTTTCCTGATGGAACAATTGCCCCGGGAAATCGATCGCGCGGCCCGTTATGGCCGGCAGCTGGCCGCCATCATGTGCGATGTGGATTTCTTCAAGCGCATCAACGATACCCATGGCCACCTGACCGGCGACGAGGTGTTGCGCTGGTTCGGTAACGCGCTCAAGACCGGCGTGCGTACCAGCGATTGGATCGCCCGTTATGGCGGCGAAGAGTTCGTGATCGTGTTGCCGGAGACCAATGTCGGCAACGCTGCCACCGCTGCCGAGCACTTGCGCAAACATATTGCCGAGCAGCCGTTCCGTAACGGCGAGCAGGAATTTACCGTGTCGGCCAGCTTCGGCGTATCCGGCTGGCGGGACAAAGTCCCGCAGGGTGCAACGCTCGATACGTTGATGGCGCGCTGTGATGCCGGCGTCTATGCCAGCAAGGCCGCTGGCCGGAATCGGATCGCTGTAGAAAGTTTGGACTGACGCTTCGGCCTGAAGGTCGGACTGGGGCCCGTCAGCCGGCCTTCGCGGTCAGCGGCGGCGCGTACTGATTCAAGAAGTCCTTGGCTCGCTCCAATTCCACGGCCAGCTGGCTGACCAGCTCGGCCAGTCGCTGCTGATCGAGGCTCGACGCCTGCGCTTCCAAGGTGTGCGACAAGTTCCGCAGCGGCTCGGCGTGGATGTTGGCGCTGGCGCCTTTGAGCTTGTGTGCGATCCGGCTCAAGTTGTGACGATCCAGAGCAGCCAACGAAGCGCGTGCCTCGTCCATGGCCTGCTCGCCGCTGGCGATGAAAGTCGCCACCAATTCACGGGTGAATTCCGGATCGCCGTCGGTCAGCTCATTGAGACGGGACAGGTTCACGGGCACGTTGTGGTCGGCAGTAGCTTGGGTCATCACGGTGTCTTCGAGCGTGACACGCAGGCCGAACCGGGTCAGCACTTCGTGTAGCCGTGGAATTTCCAGCGGCTTGGTTAGGAAGGCATTCATGCCAGCTTCCATGCAGCGTTCCAGCTGGCTGGTCATGGCGTTGGCGGTCAAAGCGACGATCGGTGCGTTGGCTCGGCCATCGCCGGTCTCGCGCTCACGAATGCGCATGGTGGCGGTGAGGCCGTCCATCACCGGCATCTGCAGGTCCATCAAGATCAAATCGAAAGTGGTTTCTTCGCAGGCACGCACCGCTTCGACGCCGTTGTCCGCGACGCGCACCGTGCAACCCATGCGTTCCAGGAAGCGCACCGCGACCTTTTGATTGACCGCATTGTCTTCCACCAACAGCACGGTACCGCGATAGGTATCGGCCACTTGAGTGCCGAGCGTATTGCGCGTGACGATGGGCTGGCTCTTCATGTGCCATGTCTTGGAATCGTGTGCCAACACGCGATCCAAACATTCGAGCAGCTCGCGCGTGCGCACCGGCTTGGTGAGATAAGCCGCGAAGCCCAACGATGCAAACAATTGAATGTCGCCGTGACCGTCCACGGAGGTGAGCATCACCAGCCGCGCATGAGAGAGCCGCGCATCGGCGTTGACGCGCTCACCCAAGGTCGCGCCGTCCATGTCGTGCATCCGATGGTCAGCGAGCACCACGTCGAACGGTTGACCGTCGACCGCCGCGGTATGTAACAAACTCATGGCTTCGATACCGCCGCCTGCCAGGCTCACTTCGAAGCCGGCGTGCATCAGCTGACCGGCCAGCACGCGACGATTGGTTTCGTTGTCGTCCACCACCAGCACGCGGCGGCCTTGGCGAGAATGATCGGTAGACGCGACCGGTGTGGGTATGGCTTGCGGCGCCGACGGCAGCGGCAAGTTGAACCAGAAGCGCGAACCCTTGTTGAGCTCGCTGAGCGCACCGACTTCGCCGCCCATCATCTGTACCAAACGACGCACGATGGACAGGCCCAGGCCGGTGCCGCCGAAGTGACGCGTGGTCGAAGAGTCCGCCTGCACGAACGGTTGGAACAAGTTCTGGAGCGTGCCGGGTGCGATGCCGATGCCGGTGTCGCGCACTTCGAAACGGCAACGACGCCGGCCGTCGCCAACGTCGTAACTGCTCACTTCGATGACGATCTCGCCTTCGCGCGTGAACTTGATGGCGTTGCTGACCAGGTTGATCAAACATTGGCGGATGCGCTGCGGATCGCCCACCACCCGGTCCGGTACGTCCGGATGAATGTGCACCACCAGTTCCAGATTCTTGGCGGCCGCCTGGAATGCCAGCATCACCGCGACTTCTTCCACGGTGTTGCGCAGATCCAGCTCGAGCGCTTCGATGTCCAGCTTGCCGGCTTCGATCTTGGAAAAATCCAGGATGTCGTTGATCACGATCAACAACGAATCGGCGCTGGAACGAATGGTTTCGGCGTAGTCGCGCTGGGTGCGGTTCAGCGCGCTTTCCATCAACAGGCCGGTCATGCCGATGATGCCGTTCATCGGGGTGCGAATTTCGTGGCTGACGTTGGCCAGGAATTCGCTCTTGGCCTGGTTGGCGCTTTCGGCCGCTTCGGTGGCGCTCAACAACGCTTCGCGCGCCGCGCGAGCTTCGGTCACATCCTGCAACGAACCGGACAAACGTAATGGCCGACCCTGCGCATCGCGCTCGGCAGTCGCGCGGGCTCGATACCAACGATAGTCGCCGCTTCGAGTGCGCAAACGAATCTCGACGTCGTACGGCAAGCGATCCTGGAAATGCACACGCGTTGCATGGGCAACCGCAGCGGCATCTTCTGGATGTAAGAATTCTTTGAGGAAATTGGTGCCGGTGGGCAACTGCTCCGACTCGTAACCCAACAACTCAGCGACGCGCGGCGAATGCCAGGACGAACCGTCACCGTCCATTTCCCACAGACCGTCCTGCGTGCCTTGGATGGCACGTTCCAACCGTTGCTGAGTATGTCTGAGCGCGTCCTCGGCCAACTTCTGTTCGTGCGCGTCCTGGATGGAACCGGCGATCAATCGTGCCAGGCCGTGCTCGTCGCGTTCGGCCATGCCGCGATGACGGAACCAGCGATACTCGCCGCTCTTCATGCGCAGCCGTAGGAACGTGTCGAACGGTCGGCCTTCTTCGACGTGTCGTTGCAGTTCGGCGCGGCCAGCGGCGAGATCGTCCGGATGCACGCGCTCTGCGGCTTCGGCCGGATCGCTGCTCAGCTCGCCATCCTCGAAGCCCAGCAATGCGTGATAGCTGGACGAGAACCACATCCGCGTTTGCAGCAGATCTTTTTCCCAGTGACCTTCCGAGCTGGACAACGAAGCGCGCTCCAGCCGCCGCTCCACGTCGCGCAGCTGCTGGGCCTGCTGTTGTAAACGGTCGGCCGCTTCGATTTCCTTGGTGACTTCCCAGGACACGCCGAGCAGTTGCAAATAGCCGCTCTGGCAACGGAACAGACGCGCGTGGGTCTGTATGTGTAACAGTCGCCCGTTGTGCCCGTAAATTCGATAACGATAGGAAAGACGTTCCTCGCCGCTGTCGCGCGCTTGAATCAGCCGCGCCTCGGTGGCGATTCGATCTTCCGGATGCATTCGTTGGATATGAGCATCCAGCGACAGCTCGGGCGGCTCGCCGTAAATTTCGCTGAGGGGATTTTCGATCCAGGCGAAACGACGTTCCTTGGTGTTCACTTCCCAGCAGCTGATGCGGGCCGCTTCGGTGGCGATGTTGAGGCGGTCGGCCAGCACTCGTTGCCGATTGGCCTGTTCGACTTCTTCGGTGATGTCGCGGCTGACGCCGATCAACTCGCCGGCCGGATGCTCCCGCGTGGCTTCGAACACCCGGCGGAAATGGGTCTGGATGTGCCGCACCTGGCCGTCCGGGCGCACGATCCGGGTCCGCAGCGAGCCGCCGCGTTCCGGGCTGTGAACCGCGTCGTCGATGCCTTTACGCGTGCGCTCGCGGTCTTCAGGCAGCACCGGCATCAGCCCGTCAGGGATCACAGCCTCGCTGCCCAACAGGCGTTGCAGGGTGGCGTCGCAGGTGACCCGGCGAGTCGCGACGTCCAGCCGCCAGACGCCGATGCCGGCGATTTCGGTGGCCAGCTTCAATTCGGCGCGCAGCGCGTCTTCCTGGCCTTTGGAGTCGGGCTGACGGCCGCGCAGTCGATGCAATGCCCAGAGCGCCCCGGCACCCAATAGGGCGCCGAGCGCAATGCTGGCCAAATGCGTCACATCGAACTGAACCATGAAATTACGAGTCAAAGTGCCTGGAGCACGGACGGCACAACACCAGCTGTATCGGCAGCGAACAAGGAAGGCTGCCCTGCCCATCGGATTTTCAGGGATGGCCTTAGCTGCAGCGCCAGGGCGCAGCCAGGCAGCTGTGACCTGGTGCCAATTCCTGGCTGTTAGAATCCGTCGAGGTGTGAAATCGCTCACACTCGACCGAATCGAGGATGGACCATGCGGGCACTGAAAATCGCCGGAATCGTCGTCGGCAGCATCGTCGCGCTGATCGTGGTGGCGCTACTGGCCGTGGTGCTGTTCGTCGACCCCAACGATTATCGCGACGACATCGAGCGCATGGTGGAGAGCAAGACCGGCCGCCAGCTCACGCTTAGTGGCGATCTGCACCTGACCCTCTTCCCGTGGCTGGCCCTCAAGGCGGGTCCGGCCAGCCTGGGCGAGGCGCCCGGTTTCGGCGATGAGCCGTTCTTGTCCATTCAGGAAGCCCGGGTCGGGGTGCGGTTACTGCCCCTGATCAAAGGCAAGATCGAGGTCGGCGATGTCCGCCTGGCCGGCGCGCGCGTTCGGCTGATCACCGATGAGCAGGGCCGGAACAACTGGGCCGATCTGGGCGAGCAGCAGGAAGCAACGCCGGCCACACCCGAGGGCGAGCCGTCCATGGAAGTGCCCACGGTGGCCGGCCTGGAAATCGAGGACGCCGCGGTCACCATCGAGAACCGTCAGGACAAAACCCGGCGCGTGGTGCGCGATTTCAATCTCAAGACCGGCCGCCTGGCCTCCGGTGAGCCGTTCGATCTGAGCACCGACTTCGTGCTGGATGAAGAACCGTCGCTGTCGGCCAAGGTGAAGCTCAAGACCACAGTGACCGCGGATCTGGCGGCGAACGCGCATCGGCTGGCCAAACCCGAAATCGATGTGACGCTCACCGGCCAGGGTTATCCGAAGGAAGGTATTCCCGTCGCGATTCGCGCCGAGGCGCTGACCGCCGATGTGGCCAAGGAGCTGTATCGGCTCGAAGCACTGAATGTGAAAACGACTTGGAAGGGCGAAGGCTTTCCGGCCGCCGGCGTGCCGGTGACGCTGCAAGCCAAGGACTTCAACGCCAACCTCGCCGCGCAGACGCTGGAGCTGGCGGGTCTCGATGTGGATCTGGCCGGCGGCCATCTCACCGGCTCGCTCACCGGCAAGGAAATTCTGGATGCACCGGCGCTGACCGGTCCGCTGAAACTCGAGCAGGTGTCGTTGCGCGAGTGGGCGCCCAAGCTCGGCGTCGCGCTGCCTGCGACCACGGATCCGAAAGTGTTCGAGAAACTCAGCTTCTCCGGCACGCTGGCGGCGACCAAGAAGTCGGCCGAAGTCGGCAACATCGTGCTACAGCTGGATGACACGACGGCCAAAGGCATGCTCGGCGTGGCCGACTTCGATGCCAAAGCGTTGCGCTTCGATCTGAACGTCGATCGCATCAATGCCGATCGTTATTTGCCGCCGCCGACCGAACAGCCGGCCAAGCCCACCGCGGAGGAACCGCCGACGCCGATTCCGGTGGAAACATTGCGCACGTTGAATGCTCGCGGTCAGTTGCAAGTCGGCGAAGCCATCTTCGCCGGTATCAAGTTCACCAAGCTGCGACTGGGAGTGAACGCGCGTGACGGCAAGGTGCGCTTCAATCCGTCGGAAGCCTCGATGTACGGCGGCAACTACAGCGGCGACATCGGCATCGACGCCACCAGCAACGTCGCCAAAGTGACGCTGGACGAGCACATCAGCGGCGTGAACTTCGCGCCGCTGTTCAAAGACTTTTTCGAGACCGAGCGCGTCTCCGGCAAGGGCAGCGCCAATTTCAAGTTGGCCGGCTCGGGTAAGAACAGCGACGACATCATGAAGACGCTGACCGGCACGCTGGATTTCAAAGTGGCCGACGGTGCGCTGGAAGGCGCAGATCTCTGGTATGAAATTCGCCGCGCTCGCGCCGTGTTGAAACAACAGGCCGTCCCGGAACGCAGCGTCCCGGTGCGCACGCCGTTCACGGCGCTGACCGGCACCGGCACCATGAAGAATGGCGTGTTATCCAACAACGATCTGAACGTGGCCATGCAGTATCTGAAGGTCACCGGTCAGGGCACGGTGGATGTGCCGGCCAGCACGCTCGACTATCGCGTGGTCGCCGCCGTGATGAAGATTCCGCGCGAAGGTGCTGACACCTCGCAGGTCCAAGACCTGGTCGATGCCGAGATTCCGGTGAAGATCACCGGCAAGCTCGACGATCCCAAAGTGCGTCCGGATCTGGAGGGCTACCTCAAGAACGAGGTCAAGCAACGGGTCGACAAGGAAAAAGACAAGGTCGAGGAAAAATTGAAAGAAAAGCTCAACGACAAGCTCAAGGATTTGTTCAAGCGCTGATTTTTCTGCGCGACCTCGAAACCAAAGCGACGCTGCGGGCGACTAAGGAAGCATGACCGCAGCGATGTCGAAATGGACGCACTATGTTTCAGCCGCGGTGGCGCTGTGGGTCTCGGCGCCGGCCGCGCACGCTTTCACCATCGAGCACAGCGAAGCGCGTTACGCCGACAAGCATTTTCACTACGAGTTGATCGTAACCTTGGATGCGCCCATCGAACGTGTCGATGAGGTGTTGCGTAACTACCCCGACTATCCGTCGCTCAATGCGCGCATCTTGAGTTCCAACATCCTGGAGCGCCCGGCGCCGGACCAGGTGACCTTGGAGACCACGGTCGAAGTTTGTTTCGGCTGGTTCTGTCGCAACGTCACTCGGGTCGAGACGGTGCAGGAATCCAAGCATGTGTTGCTGGCGGTGGCCGATCCGGAACGCAGCGATGTGAAATTCAGCGAGACTCGCAGCGAGCTGACTTCGGCACATCATGGTTCGACCCGCGTCCGATACGTCACCGATGTGGTTCCCGGCTTCTGGGTGCCGCCGATGGGCGGGCGGCGCATGCTGCTGAAGATGCTCGAGTCCGAGACACGCGAGTTGTTCATGAGCGTCGAGCAAAAGGCGCGTGACACGGAGCCCGCACCGCCCTGATTCGGCTCCGTCAGTTCGTCTGATCATGGCATCATGTCGCCCCATGCCAGCCGCCGCTCCCCGCAGTTCCAAGCCTGACCCGATCAAGAACCAATTGACGCTCACCGAAGCGTCCAGCGCGCCTGCCGACCGATTCACCGGCGAACAGTTCGCCAGCGCCTTGCTGACTTGGTTCGACGGCCACGGCCGCAAGCATTTGCCTTGGCAACAACAGATCACGTCGTATCGGGTCTGGATCTCCGAGATCATGTTGCAACAGACGCAAGTGGCCACGGTCATTCCCTATTACGAGCGCTTCATGCAGCGCTTTCCGGACGTGCGTGCGCTTGCGGCGGCGGCCGACGATGAAGTGCTGCATCTGTGGACGGGACTCGGCTACTACGCCAGAGCGCGCAATCTTTTGAAGGCGGCGCGAACCATCGTTGCCGAACACGGCGGCGAGTTTCCGGACAGCATCGAAGCCGTGCAGGCATTGCCCGGCATCGGTCGCTCGACGGCGGGCGCCATCCTGGCGATCTCCAAAGCGCAGCGTCATCCCATTCTGGATGGCAACGTGAAACGAGTGCTGACTCGTTGCTTCGGCATTCACGGCTTTCCTGGCGAGACTGCGGTGGAACGTGAGTTGTGGTCCATCGCTGACGCGTGCACGCCTGCGCAACGGGTCGCTCACTACACGCAAGCCATCATGGATCTGGGGGCGACGGTCTGCGTTCGCTCACGCCCGCTGTGTGCGGTTTGTCCCATGCAGGAGCGGTGTGTTGCGCGACGCGAAGGAATGCAGGCGGTGTTGCCGACGCCGAAACCTCGCAAAGAACGTCCCGGGCGCACGGCCTACGCAGCCATTCTGCGACGAGCGGACGGTGCGGTGCTGTTGGAGCGTCGGCCGCCGGTGGGCATTTGGGGCGGTCTGTGGACGTTTCCGCAGTTCGATGAGCGCGAAGCTGCGTTGACGTGGATGGAACAGCACACCGGCGATGGGTCGCTGACGACGCAGGCGTTGCCGACGTACTCACATTCATTCACGCACTTCGATCTCAACTTACAGCCCATTCTGGTTCGCGACGCACGCGAGCGGTCG
>NZ_JAEUPY010000665.1 GCF_016790065.1 Steroidobacter sp. | reverse complement strand
GGATGCGCCCGAGGCCATGTCGGAGGTGCTGAAGGTTGGCGCTTCGGTCGGCGTTGACGCGGCGACAATAGACTCCATTCTCGCCGAGGCAGCGCAGATCGAGGAGGGCTCACTGCCGGAAACTTACACGGATCAGCCTTTTCAGTTGCTGGGATTCAACATCGATCCCCGAGCGGTCGGAGAGGGATTCTCCATCAACCGCAACTCGACCGAGCTATACGCCGTTGTTCGTGCGTGTCGAACGCGCGGCGTATCGCAGGGGCAGTTCACCAAACTCATGCGTACGTACTTCGGCTGACGAGCGTCAAAGCATGCCGGGGAAGGGGACACCCCGGCACCGCCTTAATGTTCTTCTTCGAGACGTAGCCAGGCAGGGCTCTTCAGGTCGTCGAGATATGCACTCCATGCCTGCATCATCTTCCGGCGATCTTTCATCAACACGGAGCGGTCGTAGTGAGCCTGAGTGCCACGCTTCCGGTGCGCAAGCTGGCGCTCGATGCATGCGTCGTTCGCTATCCCACGCTCGCGGATGATCGTGCTGGCTGTGGATCGGAAGCCATGAGGGACCAATTCATCGCTCGTGAATCCCATCAGACGCATGGCGCGCACGAGCGACATATCGCTGATTGGTCGGTTTCGATTGACGGGACTGGGGAACATCAACGCGCGAGGGCCTGGCCCAGTCGCGGCGTGAAGCTCATCCAAGATCGCAAGCGCATGCTTCGAGAGCGGCACGTCGTGCGGCTCTCTCGCTTCGCCAATGCCCTTCATTCGCTCCGCAGGGATGCGCCAGACCTTCGCATCGAAATCAACCTCGCCCCAGGTTCCGCAGCGGAGTTCACTTGACCGCAGGAACACGTGGGGGAGTAGGCGGAGCGCGCACCTCACGACAATGCCTTGGCTCTGATACTCCTCAACCGCCGCCAAGAACGCATGTAATCGGCGCGGATCGGTTATGGCCGGGTGCTTTCTAGCTTGCACCGGGACCAGGGCAAAACTGGCTCCGTCGGCTGGATTGCGCTCACACTTGCCGCTTGCAACGGCGTACTTGAACACTCTCGACACCAGCATCGCAGCCCGGTGCGCCGTTTCGTTCCGGCCGTCGGCTTCGATTCTCTTCAACGCCGTAACAATGTCCGGCCCGGTGAGCTTGCGAATCGGCTTCGCGTGCAACGAGGGCAACAGGCCAAGCAGCCACTCTCGCTTGCTCACAGTCCGCGCCGCCGCACCGGCCTTTCGTGACGTCAGGTACTCGCGGGCCACCATTTCGAACGTCGCTCCAGCCTGCCGTGTTTCGCGCTTCTGCTGATTCGGGTTGATGCCTTTGCGGAGTAGAGCTCGATTGTCCTCGTGGCGGTCCCGCGCTTCCCGCAAGGAGACCTCCGGATAGGCGCCGTACGACAACACGATCTCGCGGCCTTCGTGATACGCCTTGGCCCGCCACAAGCGGGTGCCGTTGTCCTGGACGTGGATGTACAGACCGCGCCCGTCGAAATGCTTCCCGGTTGGGAGCGTGCCGAGTGCTTTGGGATTCAATTTGTTCGCGGGCATGCGGCCGAGTCTATGCCCGATATCCCCACGGTGGAAGATATCCCTATCCCGTATCCCTTTCGGCGTGCCGCGTCCCGGTGACTGGATTTAGGCAACGAAGTGTGGCGAAAGGCTGTAAATCAGGCTATTTTCTCGCATAACCCGATCCGAGAAGGGGGATCTAACGGGACTTGCGAGAAGGGAAGTGGTGCCTGGGACCGGAATCGAACCGGTACGGAGTTGCCCCCGAGGGATTTTCGTACTCGCTACAGTTTTCACTGCCGACCGACGGACTGTTCAGCCGTCGCTCGTTCGGAGTCTGGACTTTCTCTTTGTCGTGTTCCGCGGACAGCGGAAGTTAGACAGGGGCCGTCAAGTCTCTACACTTTCCTGACTGCCGACAGTTACGCCAGCGTCAGGCTTAGCTCGGGATTGCAGGCATGCACGCGACTGTTAAGTGCGAGCATGGGGCTGGTTCCCCGAATTTGACCCCATTCACACCGGCCGTTTCCGAGCCGGGTGCTCAAAATTTTAAGTCCCTTGCGTCTACCAATTTCGCCACCCAGGCACGGGCGGGGCGGGGATTGTAAGCCACTTGAGGGCAGCATGCTAAACTGCCGTGAATACAAACCAATACACACGCAGTACGCAAGCGCGACAACCAGCATGCTCGAACAGGTCGCTGCGACTTCTCCGCAGCCGCAATTAGAAGCGCGAGCCGTCCATCTGTGGCGCGGCGAAAAACACCTGTTACGCGGCGTGTCCTTCGCGCTTTACAGCGGTGAGCTGCTGCAAGTGGTGGGGCCGAACGGCGTGGGCAAGACCAGTCTTTTGCGCTGTGTGGCCGGGTTGCTGCCAGTGGAGTCGGGTGAGATTGCCTGGCAAGGCCAGCAGCTGCCAGAAGGGCGCGATGAGTTCCATCAAGCGCTGGCGTACCTCGCGCACGTCAACGGGCTCAAGCCGGATCTGACGGCGCTCGAGAATCTGCATTACGGGGTCTCGATTCGCCGTGCAGTCGCCACGGACGAGCTACGCGAAACCCTCCAATTACTGCGGATCGAAGCTTGCGCAGACTTGCCGGTGCGTGCGCTGTCGGCGGGGCAGAAGCGGCGAGTGGCGCTTGCCCGCATCATGCTGACGCGTGCACCGCTGTGGATTCTGGACGAGCCCATCACCAACCTGGACAAGGCCGGCATCGCGCTGTTCGAAGCGCGCATCGCCGAACACATGCGCACCGGCGGCATGATCCTGACGGCCGCGCATCAGCTGCTGCTGCAAGGCGAGCCGGGTGTGCGCACATTGGAGCTGCGCTGATGCAGTCATCGGTTCAGTCCCTGCCCGGGCTCGGCAAAATCGTGTGGCTGGTGATGGCGCGCGATCTGCGGCTCGCCGTGAAGCACTGGGACCAGGTGCTGCAGCCGCTGATTTTTTTCGTGATCGTGACCACGCTGTTTCCGCTGGCCATCAGTCCGGCGCTGGACGAGTTGCGCAAGATCTCGCCCGGCGTGTTGTGGGTAGCGGCGATGCTGGCTTCGTTGCTGGCGCTTGAATCGCTCTTCAGGCCCGACGTCGAAGACGGCACCATGGAGCAATGGGTGCTGTCGGGGCAGCCGCTGTCATTGCTGTTGTTGGCCAAGACCCTGACCCATTGGCTGCTCACCGGCCTGCCGTTGGTGTTGATGGCGCCGATCGTGGGAACTGCTTTGGGCATGCCGCAGTCTGTATGGCCGGTGCTGGCGGCGACGCTGGCCTTGGGCACGGGTTCGTTGTCGGTCCTTGGAGCCATCGGTGCGGCTTTAACGGTGAGTGTCCGGCGGGGCAGTGTGCTGTTAGCGTTGTTGGTGCTGCCGCTCGAGATGCCGGTGCTGATTTTCGGCGCACGCGCAGTGGACCTGGCCATGCACGGCGAAGCGGTGACGGGTCCGTTAAACTTGCTGGCAGCGTTATTGCTGTTTTTTGTCAGTCTGGGGCCGTTCGCCATGGCTGCCGCCATGCGGATCAGTGTGGAGTCTTAAAAGCTATGTGGCTGTGGTTTCACAAGCTCAGCTCGCCGCCTTATGCCTACCGCACGGCCGGTGCGGTACGCCCGTGGCTGTTCTGGCCCGCAGTTCTATTGATGCTGGTGGGTGCCTACGGCGGCCTGGTGCTGGCGCCCGAGGACTATCAGCAGAAAGACGCGTTCCGGATCATGTATGTCCACGTGCCCACCGCCATCTTGTCGCTGACTGTCTACACCGTGATGGCAGTGGCCGCGGCTGTCGGCGTTATTTGGCGAATCAAACTGGCCCATGCAGTGGCCGCTTCCTGCGCGCCGGTGGGTGCCTGGTTCACGGCCGCCTGCCTGGTGACCGGCTCCATCTACGGCAAGCCCATGTGGGGCACCTGGTGGGAATGGGATCCGCGGCTGACCTCGGAACTGATCCTGCTCTTCTTATATCTGGGCTACATGGCCCTGCGGGCGTCGTTTGACGACACCCAGCGCGCCGACCGTGCCAGCGCCATCCTGGCCATCGTCGGTGTGGTCAATGTGCCCATCGTCAAATACTCGGTGGTCTGGTGGAACAGCTTGCACCAGGGCCCCAGTATCTCGAAACTTGCCGCCCCCTCCATCGAAGGGTCCATGCTCTGGCCGTTATTGGTCATGCTGTTGGCCTTTGCGCTGTACTTCGGCGCGGTGTTGTGTGATCGGCTGCGCGGGGAAATCCTCCGGCGCGAGCGAAATGCCAGTTGGCTCGGTGACAGTCTGGCCTAGGGAAAGTCTCGCTTAATCATGAACTTGAAAGACGTGCTTGACATGGGGGATTACGGCGTTTACGTGTGGTCCTGCTATGGGCTGGTACTGGCGATGCTGGTGCTCAACGTATGGCTGGGGCGGCGCGCGCTGGCCGAGCAGATCGTCAGTGCCAAGCGCCGCTTGAAAATGGCTGGTTCGAGCAATTCGGAGTCGTCTTCGTCATGACACCTCGTCGCCGTCGCATGGGGTTGGTCGCATTGATCGTGCTGGGCGTGGGCGCAGCCGTGGCCTTTGGCCTGACCGCGTTTCAGGACAACCTGCTGTACTTCTATTCACCTTCGGATGTGCACGCCGGCAAGGCACCGAAGGATCGCGTGTTCCGGGTCGGTGGCATGGTGCCGGAAGGCAGCTTCACTCGCGCCCCGGGCAGCCTCGAAGCGCATTTCGTGCTCACCGATTTCGCCGAGAACGTGAAGGTGAGCTACACCGGCGTGCTGCCGGATTTGTTTCGTGAAGGACAGGGCGTGATCGCACGCGGCCGCATGGGTGCCGACGGGGTGTTCGTCGCCGAAGAAGTGCTGGCCAAGCACGACGAGAACTACATGCCGCCGGAAGTGGCGGACGCGCTGAAAAAGCAGCATCAAAAGCCGTCGGCCAGCGGGCCGTTGCCAACGACTTAGGAAGTTCCATGGCCGCCGAACTCGGACACTTCGCGCTGATCCTGGCGTTCTGTTTGTCGCTGCCCCAGGCGTTTTTCGGCCTGGCGGGCGCGCACTGGCGCCGGCCGCATTGGATTGCGTTGGCGAATCGCGCCGTCGCCGGTCAGTGGGTGTTCACGCTGTTTTCGTTCGCGTGTCTGTCGTACGTTTTTTATCAGAACGATTTCTCGGTGCTGTATGTCGCGCAGAACTCCAACTCGGAGTTGCCGACGTTCTATCGCTTCGCCGCGGTGTGGGGCGCGCATGAAGGTTCGTTGTTGTTGTGGCTGCTGGTGCAGGCGACCTGGGCACTGGCAGTGGCAGCGTTCAGCGGCAACATGCCTCAACAGATGACCAGCCGCGTGCTCGGCGTGCTCGGCTTGATCAGCGCCGGCTTTGCACTGTTCATTCTGATGACCTCGAATCCGTTCATGCGCTTGTGGCCGGCCGCAGCGGATGGGCGCGATCTGAATCCGTTGCTACAAGATCCGGCGTTGGCGATTCATCCGCCGATGCTTTACATCGGTTACGTCGGCTTCTCGGTGCCGTTCGCGTTCGCGGTGGCAGCCATGCTGGAAGGCAAGCTCGACTCGTTGTGGGCGCGTTGGGTGCGTCCGTGGGCCAGCGTCGCCTGGATGTTTCTGACCTGCGGTATCGCTCTCGGCAGTTGGTGGGCGTACTACGAGTTGGGTTGGGGCGGCTGGTGGTTCTGGGATCCGGTGGAAAACGCGTCGTTCATGCCGTGGCTGATCGGCACTGCGTTGATTCACTCGCTGGCGGCTACCGAGAAGCGCGGCTTGTTCAAGAGCTGGACATTGCTGCTGTCGATCGCGGCGTTCTCGCTGTCGTTGCTGGGCACGTTCCTGGTGCGCTCAGGCGTGATCGAGTCGGTGCATGCGTTCGCGAGCGATCCGGAACGCGGCATCTTCATTCTGACGTTCCTCGGCGTGTGCGTTGGCGGCGCGTTGGTGCTGTACGCGTATCGAGCGAAAGAGTTTCGTTCGAATGCCGGTTTCGCACCGGTGTCTCGCGAGTCGTTCCTGCTGCTGAATAACGTGCTGCTGGTAGCCGCGACGTTGTTGATCCTGCTAGGAACCACGTATCCGATGTTCATGGACGCGTTCAATCTGGGCAAGATTTCGGTCGGCCCGCCGTACTTCGAAGCCATGTTCCTGGTGCCGATGTTGCCGATGGTGTTTTTGCTGGCGCCAGGCATGCACGCCGCGTGGAAGAAAGCCTCGTTCGAATCCACCAAGCAAACGTTGGGCGTCCTGTTGGTCGTGGCCGCCGTGCTGGCTGTCGGCATTTCGGTGGCTGCATACGGCTGGAACTCGGTGATGACTTGCGTTGGCCTGACCGCGGCCTTGTGGGTAGCCGGTGCGGCGCTGGTCGATCCGATCAGTCGCTGGCGCAAAGGTCATTCGCTGCCGGCGAGCATCATCGGCATGAGCGTCGCGCACTTCGGTCTGGCGATGTTCATCGTCGGCGCCACCACGGTGGAGTCGTACAAGAAAGAAACGGATCTGAGCTTGAAGCCTGGTCAGACCACTGAGCACGCCGGTTTCACGTTCACCATGACCGGCATCAAAGACGTGGCCGGTCCCAACTACGAAGCCGTGCAGAGCGAAGTAGTGATTACCCGCGACGGTAAACAAGTGGCCGTCGTGCATCCACAGAAGCGTGTCTATCGCGTGCAAAAGAACGCCATGACTGAAGCGGGCATCGATGCGCATTGGCATCGCGATCTGTTCGTCGCCATGGGTGAGCCGTTAGGCGAGGGCGCTTGGAGCTTGCGCCTGCAGTACAAGCCCATGGTGCGATTCATCTGGTTGGGTGCCGCCGTGATGGCGCTCGGCGGATTGATCGCAGCGTGCGACCGACGCTATCGCAAGCGAGTCACTGCCAACGAAGGCGTGCCCGCGGCCGACGCGAAGACTGCCTGAGCCTCGTCAACGCATGTTCAAGTATCTGCTGCCTGTTGGATTGTTCGCGTTACTGGTCGGCTTTTTGTATCTGGGCCTGTGGCAAGACAAACAAGTGTTGCCGTCGCCGCTGATCGGTAAGACCGCGCCCATCTTCGAGCTGACGCGTTTGGAAGATCCGGCCAAGACGTTTTCCAACAGCGAGTTTGCCGGCAAACCGTATGTGCTGAACGTGTGGGGCACGTGGTGCATCGGCTGTCGCCAAGAGCACGGCGCACTGCTGGAGATCTCACGTCGCGGCGAAGTGCCCATCATCGGATTGGACTGGAACGACGATCGCGAGGCAGCGCTGAACTGGCTGCAGCAACTCGGCAATCCATATACGGTGAGTGCGTTCGACGGCGAGGGCCGGGCCGCAATCGATTGGGGTGTCTATGGCGCGCCGGAAACGTTTCTGGTGGGCGCCGATGGCAAAGTACTAAAGAAATATACCGGGCCGATCACAGTGCAGGCTTGGGAACAGGAGTTTGTACCGCTGTTGCCGCAGGCAAAGGCGGTGTCGCCATGAAACAGCTGCTACTCGCCGCGCTGCTCACATTGTTCGGGCTGCAGGCATTTGCCATCGACAAGGCGCCGGCGTTTACCGATCCCGTGCAACAGGCTCGCTACGAGCGACTGGCTCGCGAGCTGCGTTGTCTCGTGTGTCGTAGCGAGACCATTGCCGACTCGAATGCACAACTCGCTACTGATTTGCGTCGTCAGCTGCGCGAGCTGATGGCCGCCGGCAAGTCCGATAAGGAAATCATGACTTACATGACCGATCGCTACGGCGACTATGTGTTGTACAAGCCGCCGGTCGTGCCTCGCACCTGGCTGTTGTGGGCCGCACCGGCCTTGTTGGTTCTGGGTGGCGGTATTGCCGCGGCCATCGTCATCGCACGCAAATCCAAGCTGCCTGACACCGATCCTGCCGATCCCGGCCTGGGTGCCTCGTGACGGCTTTTATCGTCGTCTGCGTCGCCATGTTGCTGGCGGCGCTGCTCTGGATGGTGCTGCCGCTGTTGCGTGCGCCGCGTGTCGATACGGTGGAGAGCGAGTCGACTGAAGTCAGCACGTATCGCGCCGAGCGCCGGTACTCGAGCGTGGCGGTGGCGATCCTGTTGCCCATCCTGGCCATCGCCATGTACGGCCATCTCAGCAACTGGGATTGGAAGGCCGTGCAGCTCGACAGCTCCAAAGCCATGGACATGGAGAAGGCTCTGGGTGGCTTGGAAGCCAAGCTCGCGCAGAATCCGAACAACCTGGAAGGCTGGATCATGCTCGGCCGCTCATACACGGCGATGGGCCGCTATCCACGCGCCGTGGACGCATATCAGCAAGCCTACGACCTGACTCAAGGACAGAACGTCGAAGCAGTGGTCGGGCTGGGCGAAGCACTGGTGCTCACCGATGAAGCGTCGCTCACCGGTCGCGCCGGCAAACTGTTCGAGTCGGCACTGACGCTGGCACCGACTCATCCCAAGGCGCTTTGGTACGGCAGCATCGCGTCGCTGCGTGCGGGCGATCTGCGCCAAGGGCGTGATCGGCTGCAATTGCTGATGGCGCAGAATCCGCCCGAAGAGCTGCGCGGCGTGCTGGAGCGACAGATCCAGGACTTGAACGAGCAACTCAACGAAGGCGGGCAGGCGGCGGCGACACCACCGGCATCTGCCGCTGCTTCAGCAGCGCCCGCTGCGGCAGGCTCGAGGGCCATTCAAGTGTCCGTCTCCTTGTCGCCGCAACTGAAGCAGCAGGTCTCTGGCACCTTGCCGTTGTTCGTGCTGGCTCGCGATCCGGCCGCCGGTGGACCACCGCTGGCCGTGAAGCGGCACAGCTCCACCGAGCTGCCGTTGAGTGTGACACTCACCGAAAGTGATGCGATGATTCCGTCACGCTCCATTGCCACCGTACCCAAGGTGGTAGTTGTTGCACGGTTATCGCGCTCCGGCGCGCCCCAGCAACAAAGCGGAGATTTGTATGGCGAGGCCGACTACGAATTCGGCAAGAGCAGCGGCCCGTTGACTATCGTCATCGACCGCGTCGTGCCTTAACCTCGCCGGCGTCATTACATCGTCACGACCTGCATTGCTCAATTAGTCGCTCATTGATGTCATCACCGACCAAGATCTCCTTTGCCCGCCGACCGTCCATGGTCCCGGCCTACGCGCGCGTGCTGCTCGGCCGCAAGCCGTACAGTGCGCCCGATGGCACCGTGATCCGGCCCGTCGAGATCGAAGCGCGCAAGGTCGTGCTGTCACAGGCGCACCTGCGTCGTTATCGCGAAGTGTGTGCGGTCCCGGCAGCTGCCACCGGCTTGCCGCCGGCGTACTTGCATGTGCTGGCCATGCCGCTGCACATGCAGCTGTTCGTCGTGAACAACTTCCCGGTGAAAGTGCTGGGCTTGATCCATTTGCGAAACACCATTCGCGTGCTGGCCCCGGTCGATGAGCGTGTGCCGCTGCGTTTGCGCGTGTACTTCGACACCATGCGTCTCACCGACGTCGGCCAAGAGTACGACTTCACCACCAGCTACGAACAGAACGGCGTGCTGGTATGGGAAGAGGTCAGCACGATGTTTGCTCGCGGCAACTCGGCGCCTAAAGAAGGCGTCAGCCGCCGTCCCGTGATCGAGCGCTCCAACCATCCCGAAACCGGTGTGGCGACGGAGACGTTGGACGTTGCGGCCAACACCGGCTGGCGTTATGCACGCGTGTCCGGCGATTTCAATCCGATTCACCTGACCGCGCGCACCGCGCAGATGTTCGGCTTCAAACAAGCAGTGGCACATGGCATGTGGTCGATGGGCCGCTGTCTGGCCGCTGCGTCGGCGCATATGTCGAACATGAAGATTCAGGTCGACACTCAGTTCAAGCTGCCGGTCTACATTCCCTCGCAAGCGCTGGCTCGCACTTGGCCGGTGGCCGGCGGCAACGAGATTTCGATGTGTACGATGAAGGGTGACCGTCTGCATCTCGCCATGCAGGTCCGGTCGCTGTAGAGGATTCAAGATGGATTTGTTGGAAGGCATTCAAGCTCGGACGTCACCGCTGAAGCTCGCTGCCCCGGCGCCCAGTGCCGAGCAGGTCGAGCAGATCATTCGTGCGGGCACGCGTGCGCCGGATCATGGCCGGTTGCGTCCTTGGCGTTTCACCGTTCTCGAAGGTGCTGCGCGCGACAAACTCGGTGACGCGATGGCGAACTCGCTGCGTACTCGCGTGCCAGGCTCGCCGCAGGAACATCTCGATGCCGAGAAGAACAAGGCGCTGCGTGCACCGGTCGTGATCCTGGTCGGTGCCAAGATCAGCAAGGGCAAGATTCCTGAGATCGAGCAGGTCTGTGCCACGGCTGCCGCCGTTCAGAACATGCTGCTGGCTGCTCAGGCGCTCGGTTACGGCGCGCAATGGAAGACAGGCGCCGCCGCTTACGACACAGGCGTCAAAGCACTGTGTGGCCTGGCGCCT
>NZ_JAEUPY010000652.1 GCF_016790065.1 Steroidobacter sp. | reverse complement strand
AGCCGACGCGTCGTACAGCCACGGCGAAGGGTCGGAGAACCAGGCCGGTCTCTCGACAGGCGCGCCGTTCACCTATGTGATCGTGCCGAGAGCCGGTAACACGGTGAATGTGAGTTACGATTTCGGCGCCAACCGAGATTTCCCCGACTACACGCTGAGTTCAAACTTCAACCGCGACGACCCGTCGCAGTACCGGCTGTTCTCGGTGTTCGATGGCGTGGCACGCTCGGAGAATCGCGGCTATGACGGTCGCTTCGACGTGACCTTCGATGCCGGTTGGGGTGCGCTCACCAGCCTGCAAGCAGGCACGCGCTACGAAGACATCCGCTTGGAATCGGAAGACCCGCAATCCACGCCGGGTGTGGCGAGTTTGTTGGCAGTGGCCGATCGCAATGGCGATGGCATCGTGACGTTGGATGAGTTGCCTGCCGTCAGCTACAACAATCAGCTCAGCGGCAACTTCTATTCCGAAGCCAGCGGCAATTTCCCACGGAGCTTCCTGACCGGCGATGTGCTGTCGGTCGCACAAGCGCGGGCAGATGTCGGGTTGGGTGCGCCGGCGCGAGTTCCTGCTTCCGAGCGCAGCGTGGATCAGCGAACACCGGCTGGCTATGTGCGCGCGAACTTCGAGGGCGATTTGTTCTCCGTGCCTTACGTCGCTAACTTGGGTGTGCGTTTCGTTTCCACGCGACGCACGGCTCGTGGCAACGCTGTGGCCACCAGCGCGTCTGGCACGACCGTCACGCCGACGGAGTTGACCAAGACATTCTCGCACTGGCTGCCGAGCGGCAACATCTCATTCAGCGTGGCTGACGATGTGCTGTTACGTTTCGCGGCGTCCAAAGTCGTCGCTCGACCGGCGCTGCGCGATGTCGCGCCAGGCATCACGGTGTCGCTGACCAACTTTACAGCCTCGGCGGGTTCGCCGGATCTGAAGCCCATCGAGGCGGATCAGTACGACGCTACCATCGAGTGGTACATGGCCGAGGCTAGCTTGTTGTCGCTGGCGTTGTATCGCAAGGACATCAGCACGTTCGTCATCTCGACTACCAGCAGCGAGACCATCGATGGCTATCCGCCGACGGCCGTGAATCCGAGCGGACTGTTCCAGGTGAATCGGCCTCGTAATGGCACGGGCGGCTCAGTGGAAGGGTTCGAGATCGGCTATCAACACGCCTTCAAGTTCCTGCCGGCGCCGTTCGATGGCTTCGGTGTGTTGGCCAACTACACTTATGCCGACAGCGAAACACCCATCCTGAATCCTCTGGGTGGCGGCACGCTGCCGCTGCAGAACCTGTCGCGCGACAGCTATAACGCGGTGGGCTATTACGAGAACGATTTGTTCACCGTGCGTATCGCGTACACCTATCGCAGCAAGTTCCTCGCTTCGGTGGACAGTGCGACTCTGGGTGGGGCGCGGTATGAAGATGAGTACGGCCAGCTCGACGCCACCGCGTCGGTGTCGTTGTCGGAGAAGGTCAAACTCACGTTCGATGCTGTCAACTTGAACAAGGCCATCACGCGCCAATACAACGGAACGTGGTCGCGGTTGACGGCTTCGTCGGTGAACGACACGCGCTACACCTTGGGCTTCACGGCTAATTTTTGAAAAATAAATCCCTGAATAGCCATGACGGCTGAGAAAACCGAGCGAGGCGAGGCATCGCTACTGATCCCGCCTCGCGACGGTGTCGACATCGGTGACTACACGCTGCGAGACTTTGCCGCGAAATGGATGATGCAGCAGTGCGACTTGGCGCAGACCTCCTGGTATCGCGACGCCAATCTCACTTTGCTTGCTGGCGAGGACCAGCGCCGTCGGCTGGTATTTCTAGGCGACTCGATCACCGAGTTCTGGACGGACCTGGCCGAGCTTCAGACTGCGTCGGTCGCCATCATCAACCGAGGCATCCGCGGCCAGAACAGCTCGCAGATGCTGTTACGTTTCGAAGACGATGCCATTGCCTTGAAGCCTGCGTGCATCGTGCTCTTGTGTGGCACCAACGATCTACGCAGCTATGTGGGCAATGCCAGCAGCGTCGCTGGGAGTGCAAGAGAAAGAATAGTTCGTAACGTGACCGCGATGGCTGATATTGCTCAAGCGCGGCGAGTTGTGTTGTGCCTCGGTGCACTTCCACCGGTAAATCTTGCTCATCCAGTGCATCGTGATCCGGCGGCCATCGTCGCGATCAACGTGTGGTTAGCCGAGTTTGCAGCGTCGCGGCAGCTCGGCTTTATCGATTATCACCGAGTGCTGATGAACGAAGCCGGTCATCTCGATGCGATGTTCTCGGAAGACGGCCTGCATCCCAACACTGCCGGCTACAACAGAATGAGGCGCGAACTGCAGCGTTGTGCCGCAGTCGCTCGTCTATTGAAGGAATGAATCGGCAGCGCCGAGTTCAGCCAGCGGCCTCGGCCTCGCGTTCGCGGCGGGCCATTTCCTGGTAACGGGCATCTTCGATCGCCGACACCACCTGATCCAGATCCGCCGGTGTGTCGTCCTTGATGTGGATACCCGTCAACGCGGCCTCGGGCGTGAGTTCGCCTTGCTGGAACAGCGCCCACATTTCGTCGGCAAAGCGGGTCTCCAGCAACTCGGGGGCGAATCGGCCGAGCGTTTCAGTGATGTTTGTTACATCGCGCTCGAGCATGGCGAAGCCGTTGTTGTTGCCAGCCGCGTCGACGGCTTGAGGCAAATCGATGATGACGGGACCTTGCGCGCCCACCAAAACATTGAACTGCGATAGATCGCCGTGAATGAGGCCTGCGCTGAGCATGCGCACGATCTGGGCGATCAGAAATTGGTGATAATTGCGTGCCACTTCGGGTGACAGTTCGACTTCACCCAGGCGCGGTGCGCTGTCGCCGTCCGCGTCGGTCACCATCTCCATGATCAACACGCCGTTGAAGAATCCAAACGGTTGCGGGACGCGCACTCCGGCGGCGGTGAGTCGGTAGAGAGCGTCCACCTCCGCGTTCTTCCAGGCGGTTTCTTGTTCTTTGCGGCCGTAACGAGTGCTCTTCGCCATGGCGCGAGCGTCACGACTGCCGCGCACCTTTCGGCCTTCTTGATATTGAGCGCGTCGTTGAAAGCTGCGCTGAGCCATGTCTTTGTAGACCTTCGCACAGCGGGTCTCAGTGCCGCAGCGAACTACATAGACCGAGGCTTCCTTGCCGCTTTTCAGTTGTCGGGTGACCGCATCGATGATGCCCTCATCGAGCAGTTCCTGGAGGCCAGCGGGAAGTTTCATGAGTCAATCCACAGTCGTTGCCAGCCCTCGTGGCCCAAGCGACGCAGGGTGTCCATATTCTTCGGACCAATCTCATCGATGCCTGGAAAGCTTGCTACCGCGCGCGCGACGCTGGCTTCGCGTAGTAGATGCAGCATCGGGTAGGGCGAACGATTGGTGAAATTGGTGATGTCGTGCTCGTCAGTGCCAGCAAACTGGTATTGGGGGTGGAAGCTGGCGACCTGCAGCTCGCCCTCCAATCCCAGCTCTGCGACCAGGGCGTCGCACTCCTCCAGAAAATCGTTGTAGTCGAGAAACTTGGTGAGTGCCTGAGGATGAATCAGTAGCGTGGTCTCGCACTCGAGCGGGTCGGCGGCCTGCAATGCCTGCAGTTCACGATCCAGGTCGTCGAGCAGCCCGGCGCCGGAGCGCTGCGAACTGACACAAAAGCGGATGCGATGGGTGAGATGCGGGCCGGCCGCGAACGGGCAGAGTTGCTGGCCAATCACCGCTCGTTCCAGCCAAATCCGGGTGGCTGTAATGACCTGCTGGTCGGACGGGGCGGTGTCCGACACGGTCGATCCGCGCATCGGGTTCAGGATTTTGGCGGCAGCGGATCGGCGATCTTGCGTTCCGCCTGCTGGCGCTGCTTCTCTTCGTTGCGCTTTTTCTGCTGTTCTTCGCGACGTTTCTTCTGCTGTTTGTAATTTGGGGTTTTGTTCAAGGGGCTCTTCAGGGTGGGGGAGGGGCCAGCGCGGACGTCCCAACGATAACCGTGGGCGAGGGCAGTGTAATACGCTTTGGGCCGTCTGTCCGGGGCGATTGGGGGGTATTTTCCCGGCAGCGGGCGAAATGACGCCCTCAGCTGCTCAAGACGCGCAGCTTTGGGCAAACCCTCAGTTGGGTTTTATGGCCGCCGGCAGCGTTGGCAAAGCAAAAACGGTATGCCATCTTTGCTGGCGTGATCGATGATTTCCTCAAGTATTTTGCCCATGTGAAGTATCTGTTGCGACGTCGCGGACGCAGTCGCGAGGATGCCGAGGACTTGATTCAAGAAACGTTTTTACGAGTCAAGTCCTATGTGGATCGAGGCGGCGAAGTGCGGGAACCGGAAGCGTTCCTGGTCCGCACTGCCTTGAACCTGTCGCGAGACACGCTGCGCGATGAACATCGACAACTGTATTCCCGCAAGCCGCTGGAGGAATTGCTGGTGCCGGATCTGCGGCCGGGGCCGGAGCAAGTCCTGGAAGGCACGCAGCAGCTGGAGGCGCTCAATCGGGCGCTCAACAAAGCCGGGCCGCGGGCTCGGGAAATCCTGCTGATGCATCGACTCAACGGCATGACATATCCGCAAATCGCCGATCATTTGGATATCTCCGTCAGTGCCGTCGAGAAGCATGTGGCGCGGGCCATGGCCATTCTGGGCGAAGCGTGGCTGGAGCTTTGACCATGGAACGTGCAGCAACCAAGAAGTGCTCCTCAGAACAGATCCGCGAAGCCGCGGTGTGGCTGGCGTTATTGCGTGCGCCGGAGCGCACGACGGAGCTCGAGGCAGGATTTCAGCGCTGGCTATCCGAGAACGCCGCTCACCGGCATGCATTTGAAACGGTGTCGATGGCTTGGGAGGGGTTGGGTGCGCTTGCGCCGAGCGCGCCGCCCAAACTCAGTCGTTGGCAGCGCGCGGGCTATCGACAAGGCTTCTTGTATTCGGCGGCGGCTGTGGCGGCGCTGGTGCTGGTGGCTGTGCTCGGTGTGTTCTTGTATCTGCAGCAGATGGGTGTTTCCACTGGCGTCGGTGAGCAGCGTTTGTTGGTTCTTGAAGACGGCTCGCGCGTTTATCTGAATACGGATACGCGCGTGGTCGTCGACTATGACAGGGAACGGCGCTTGGTGACGTTGAAACGCGGAGAAGCGCTGTTCGAGGTCGCCAAGCATGGGCCGCAATGGCCGTTCAGAGTGCGTGCCGACGATCGGACCATTACCGCGCTGGGCACGTCCTTCTTGGTAAGACACGAGACGCGGCAATTGGCGGTGACGTTGATCGAGGGCAGCATCACCGTCGCTCGCACCGACGCTGCGAATGTCACCTCAACCAAAGCGAGTGAGAGCAGCGATGCCGGCGCAGGTCCTGTGACCATGGCAGCCGGAGAGCGGCTCATCGCCGAGTCGAACGGCATTGCGGTGATCGACCATCCTCCGGTGGAAAAGATCACCGCGTGGCGCAACGGTCGAGTGAATCTGGATCAAGTGACCTTGGCGGCGGCCGCCACCGAGATGAATCGTTATAGCCAGACGCGGCTGGTGGTGCAGAGTCCGCGGGCTGCGGCCATCGAGATCACAGGAATCTTCCGTGCCGGCGATACTTTGAATTTCGCCAACGCGGTTGCCAACACGTACGGACTGCAAGTCGCAGTGGACGGCGACGTCATCACGCTACTCGGAGTGCCGGGCAGTGACGACGATGCCAATGCGCGGCAATAAGCGACACTTTCTTCCCCCAAACAAAACGCAACTGAGGGTTGCTCGAATGCTCCGCGTCTTACGGAGTTGTCGAGCAACTCTTAATCTTTTGTTCCGTGCGATGGAGCGCGCGGTCTGGGGAATGAAAACTATGATTTGCAGCTCCGTTGATTCGCTGGCGCGCGTGGCTGTGGCCGCGACGCTTTCCATGGCCATGTTGAATGCCAATGCGCAGACGACCGTGCCGTTCGATCTGCCGGCACAGTCGCTGGTGGAATCGCTGCGTGCCGTGGGCGACCTGACCGATACCAATATTCTGATCGATAGATCGCTGGTGGGAGAGTTACAGGCGCCGGCGCTCAGTGCACAGCTCACTGCGAACGATGCCATCACTGCGCTGTTAGCGGGTTCGGGGCTACAACATCGATTCATCGATGACCACACAGTGGTGCTCTCGCGCATCGATACAACGGCTGTTCCTGGCGGACAGCCCATGGGCGCTGCTGAAACGCACGCCGGTCTGTGGCGGACGTTGTCGCTGTCGACATTGATGCTGGCCTTTCTGAATCCGCAGAATGCATACACGGCGGAAGTCGATGACGAGCTCGCGCAGAACACCATCGTCGTGACTGGCACCACCATCGAAGACCCGATTCTCAGCTCACGCACCGGCGATACGGTGCGCGAAAGACCGCAATCGGTCACCGTCATTTCTCGCGAGTTGCTGGATCAGCAGAATTTGAACAGCGTGGCCGCGGCGTTGGATCAGACCACTGGCATCACAGTGTCGACCGTGTCGTTCTCCACGACCCAGTTCTATTCGCGCGGCTTGGAAATCAACACCGTGCAGCTCGACGGCAGCGCGCCGTTCGTCTTCAACGACTTCGGCTACAACCAATTGCCCGATCTGGCCATCTACGAGCAGGTTGAGGTGATGCGAGGTGCAGACGCGCTGTTCTCCGGCAACGGTGAAGCGGGTGGCACGATCCAGTTGGTGCGCAAGCGCCCGACGGAAACGGCACAGATTCAGTTCGCCGCTTCGGCCGGCAGCTGGAGCAACTACCGCGGCGAGCTCGATGCAGCCGGCCCGCTCGGCTTCGATGGCCGCGTGCGGGGCCGAATGGTTTATGTCACCGAGGACAGCGACTCGTACCTCAAGAACGGCCAGAGCAACCGCGATCTGGTGTTCGGCATCATCGAAGCCGATGTAGCTGAACAGACTAAGGTGACGTTCGGCGGCACTCACGATTCGCGCGATACGCCCTATGGCGGCTTGGGTCTGCCACGTTACAGCGATGGCGGCGATCTGCGGTTGCCGCGATCGACCAGCCTGGTGCCCGACTGGGCGCGCTTCAAAGCACGCACCAACGATTTGTTCGCGCGAGTGGATCAGCAGTTCGGTTCGGACTGGAATCTGCGGGTGAATGCCACACGCACCAAGCAGCAGATGACCAACATGCGTGAGTTCGTCTACTCGCCGGTGGATCGTGAGACAGGATTGATCGGTGCCATGTACGGCACTGAAGAACACATCACGCCGGTGCAGACACTGTTCGACGTGACTATCAAAGGACAGTTCGAACTGTTCGGCCGCAAGCACAAGGTCGCGCTCGGTACCGACTGGCAGGACATCGAAAGCGACGGGCCGGTGTGGGTGTACCCGACGGTGAATAGCATCGATCCATTCAACTTCGATCCCGGCTCGATCGGGCAGCCGGCGCTGTCGGCCATTCCGAGTCGCAATTCAACTTCGTCGCAACGTCAGACCGGCATCTATGGCAGCGTCAATCTGGCGATCACCGACGCTCTGCGCGTGGTCGGCGGCGCTCGCTACAGCAATTACGAATACAAGTGGGGACTGGACTTCCTCGACACAACGGGTGGCGTGACGAGTTCGCTGCGCACTGAGTTCGAAGATCGCGGCGTGCTGACGCCGTACGCAGGCTTCACCTACACCATCAACAGAGATTGGTCTGCTTACGGCAGCTTCGCCGAGTCGTATCGGTCGCAGGCTACGTATTTGCAGGGACCGGCCGACGCGCCGTCGCCGCTCGATCCGGTGGTCGGTGAGTCGCTCGAGCTAGGTATCAAAGGCGGCTTGGGCGACGGCCGTGCCGCGACTCAGATTGCCGTCTATCGCATCCAGCGCAAGAACGACGCGGTGCTGGACTTCTATGAAGGTGACGGTCTCAACGGCAGCTCGTGCTGCTATCTGGGCAACGGTGTGGTGGAGAGCCGCGGCTTGGATGTCGAAGTGAACGGTCAGCTGACGCGGCAATGGAATTTGTTCGCCGGCTATACCTACAACGAGAACGAGTACAAATCCGGCTACACCAGCGGCCAAGGCACCACTTACATGCCGAAGACGCCGAAACATCTGTTGAAGGTGTGGACCAACTACGAACTGCCGGGATCGCTGTCGCAGTGGCAGGTAGGCGCCGGCGTGAATGTGCAGAGTAGTAACTATGTGAGCGGCTCGGCGAGTGTGTTGGATCCGGATACGGGCGGATTCGTCAGCATTCCGTATCGCTTCGCTCAAGGTGGCTACGCTGTGGCGAATGCTCGTGTCCAGTACGAGATCAACGACCATTGGACGGCGTCGCTGAACGTCACCAACCTGTTCGACAAAACCTACTACCAGACCGTTGGCACGTCGTTGTACGCAAATTGGTACGGACAGCCGCGCGCGTTCATGGCCGTGGTGCGGGCGAAGTGGTAGCAGTAACAGGCGGCTGCATTCGACGCCTGGATAACGCAGCTCACACTTGGGTTCGTTCGCTGCTGGCATCGGTGACGATGCTCGCAGCCCTGCAGTTCTGCCCGGCGCTAGCCGCCGGGCAGGACAACGGCGAACCGGTGAAGTTTTTCGCCACGCGCTACACCACCAGCACCGACCAGCTTCGGCAGCGTTTCGCTCGCGAGAGCGGCGCGACGCTGCAGTCGCCGGTGGACTACGTCATTCGCAAGTTCCAGGATCACGACATCGTGTTGCTGGGGGAGGCGCATGGCTGGGCCCACAACACCGATTTCCTGCAAGCGCTGCTGCCTCGGTTGCACGCTGCTGGCATCGGCTTTGCGTTCGAACCCATCAATGCGCGCAATCAAGCCGAACTCGACAAGTTGTTGACGGCCAGTCGCTTCGATGAGGAATCGGCCAACTTCCTGTTGCTGGACACCGGCTTCAACTATGTGGGCTATCGCGACGTATTGCATGCGGCTTGGAAGTTGAATCAAAGCCTGCTGCCCAAAGCGCCGCGCTTCCGGATCACCGCCATCGATGAGTCGGACATGGCGACCGTCAAGGATTGGTCGCAGCTTCGGCCTGGCGAGAAGGCCAGGGATCCGCAGGTGCGTGAGCGCATGATCGCAGCGCTACGTCAGGGGGACAGTCGCGATCAGCTGTGGATGCAAATCATCGATCGGGATTTCATTCGCAAGGGCGTCAAGGCCGTGGTCTATGCCGGCGCCATGCATACCTCGACCAGCTTTCTGATCGAACGCGGTTGGGATGGCGTCCAAGGGCATCATCGTACAGTCGGCAACATGCTGTACGACTACATCGGTTCGCGGGCATTCACCGTTCTGTTGCATGAGGGCTCGCGCTACCGGACTCAGATGGTGGAGGATCTGCTGGGTGATTCTCGTAGCAAGCAATTCGGCATCGATCTGAAGAGCAGTCTGCTCGGCGCCGTGCCGAGTTTGACGGACGGCTACGTGCCGATGCAGAGACGTGGTGGGCCCGAGGGCTACACGCTCAGCGACTTGGCTGATGGATATATCTACCTCACGCCGCGCCGTCAGTGGTTGGTCAGTCCGCCCATCAAAGGCATCTACGACGGTCCGCGTAACCTGCGCTTGGTGCAGGAACGAATGCGGTTGTCGGCCGGCGACCGTAACTTGAAAGTCAATGTCGCGGAGCTGGAAGCTGCCGACGTTCGCAATGCTCAGCATTACCAGTACCTGACTAACGGTGATTGGTAGTGACTCGCTGGATGGCCGGAGTGGCGCTGCTGGTTGTTAGCAGCGCCGCCGCGATTGCGGCTGATCGTTTCGATGGCGCGCGAACTCAGATTCGAGAGCGGATGCTCGAATTGTCCGTTCCGTCGGTCGCCGTGGCCGTGGCGAAGGATGGCCGGATTCTTTGGGAGGAAGGTTTCGGTTGGGCGGACCGTGAGCGACGGTTGCCGGCGAACGCGCAGACTCTGTACTCGGTGGCGTCAATCTCCAAGCCGTTGACTGCCACGGGACTGATGACGCTGGTGAAAGCCGGCAAAGTCGATCTCGATCGGCCGGCTAACGACTATCTGTCCGGCGCCCGGATCGTGGCGCGCGTTGGTGATGCAAGCGGCGCGACGCTGCGGCGGATTGCCAATCACACGTCCGGACTGCCAACGTACCATCGATTTTTCTATCGCGACGAAGCCATTGTTCCGCCGTCGATGGACGAGGTCATTCTTCGCTATGGCAATTTATTGCGCGTGCCGGGCGAGCGCGTGGTGTATTCCAACCTCGGCTTCGGTTTGCTCGGTCACATCATCGAACAGGTCAGCGGCGAGAGCTACGCGGAGTACATGCGCCGCGAAGTGTTTCTACCGCTAGCGATGACGCGATCTTCCGTTGGCGTCGGGTCGGAGCAGCAGAACGTTGCTGTTCGCTATGGCGACGATCGGTTGCCGTTGCCGGCCTACAGTTCGGATACGGAGGCCGCCGGTGCGATCTACTCCAGCGTTCACGACCTCGTGCGCTTCGGCATGTTTCAGCTCAAGGCGCATCACGCGGATCAAAAGGCCATTCTGAGCGATGCGGCCATCGATGAAATGCAGCGTCGCAGTTCGGTGCTCGCCATTCCCGGTGTGCCTGAGTTCGGTTTCGGCGTGAGCTTCCTGGTGCAGGACAAGTTTGGCTATCGAGTTGTCGGGCACGCGGGCAGCATGAGCGGCGTTTCTGCGCAGTTGTATTTGGTGCCGGAAGAAGGCGTCGTCATCGTCGCGGTCAGCAACCTTTCCTGGCCCGCTGCATTCGACGTGCCCGATATCGTTGCTGGCTCGGTGCTACCTCGCTGGAAGCGTAATCCGCCGGCGATGGCTCCGGTGCCGACGCCGCCTGTTTCAACTGCGTTCATCGGTCAATGGCACGGCAACGTCAGTACCTATCAAGGCGAGATGCCCTTGGTGTTGACGTTCGCTGCCGACGGCACCGTGCTGGCGAAACTCGGCGATCAATTGACGGCGCTGGTGAACGACTCGAAGTTCTCCGAACGAGGTTTCTCGGGACGTTTTGCTGCTCGCATGGGTACGTCCGATACCGCGGGCTACAACCATGTCATCGGTATCGATCTGGATTTGCGCGGCGAGACTCTCACCGGTATGGCCCACACCCAGTACTGGAATACG